>JAFXEU010000092.1 GCA_017520845.1 Kiritimatiellia bacterium
AATTACGTTTCAAAGGTCTTGTATACTTCGCGTCTCTCGGTAAATGACGCGGCAGGCGATGATTTTAATATTTCGTATGAACCTTGTTCCGTGACAGTTTCGGGCGTTTCGCCGAGCAGAAGTTTAAGAGATTCGACCGTAAACTTTATCACAAACGGAGTAACTTACAAGCGGCTCGATTATACGGTTCTCGGAGTAAAAATCTCCCGAGGAGAATGGGACGTTCCTTTTGAAACATATAACCGGCTTTCGCCTCAATTAGGTTTTCCGTTTGAGGTTTGTACGGATATCAATAACGCGGAGAGGTTTTATCTAAATACTGATGTTCTGATGACTAACGGCTATGTCAGAATTTCTCTTGAAGATGTCACGGGGGAATTCAAGATTTGGCTGCCGGGCTGGAGTGATGCTGTAGGGAATTGGCATGATTGCGAAACTTTGCTTGATTCCGGAACTAAGCGCGTTCGCTATATGTCGATGGGCAGATGGAAGAATATTCTAAGGCGTTATTGGGAAACAACGAGACTTGAGATCTGTGTAACTTCATCCGCCGCGGGCTCGTGCAAACTCAAACTCGAATATCTCGCGGCCGACGGCGACAGTTACATACACGACTTCGCCGAGCAGAGAATAACGTCGGTAAATCCGCCTGTGCGATTTGATTTGACGCGAGACGGTGCTGTTTCAGATGAAGATATTGACGCTTTACTTAACGGACGTATTTTCCGTTATTGGACAAACGAAGATACTGTCAAAGGCGATTGTGTCGGAGCTGACGATGATGACGACCCAAATGTGGATGACGATGTTGTCAATGGAACGTACGACCTCGTCAATTTCTTCCCCGCCGCTTTGGATTTTAGGCGATTCGTTGAAGCCTGGGGAAGTCAGGTAAAATATATTATTAAATCAAGTTGGGATAATGAAGCACCGTTTAATGTCTGTTTCGCAAATTTGGCATGGGAAAAGGCCGGGGAAATTCAGACTACAAATGTAACGACGACGGTGGGGATGGCGCTTTCTTCTGCCCGATTGATTCCACTTGATCGCAACGGCATTGAGATTCCGTATGATATGTTAGTGCAATTCTCTCAAAATTCCGGAGTGATGATTTATGAGGCGTTGAAACCAAATAGGACAATTTATGTGGATATTAAGCTTGGTGATGAAGTTCTTTATACCTATACGGCGCCGATGTCGATTTCGTCGGTTAGAGAGATGTATCGCTGGTTGAATCTTAGGCCTGTTGTAAACGACCATAGCGGCGAAACCTCTAAAATGGGGACGCCGAACAATTATCCCGACGAGGAATGTGACGGCAAGCATTTCATTTTCGTACATGGATATAATGTTAATGCTTCAAGCGCGCGTATCTGGGCGGATGTGATTTTTAAACGGCTTTGGCTCGCCGGATCAAAGTCAAAATTTACGGCAGTAGACTGGAGAGGTGACGAATCGCAGATATATGTACCGACGCAAGGAGATGTTTCTCCAAATTACTACATTAATGTGCGGCATGCCTTTATGACGGCAGAGCAAGCCGCGATTAATATAAACGGTTTGTCGGGCGAAAAGATTATGCTCGCGCATTCACTTGGCAATATGCTCGTCTCATCTGCCGCAAAAGACCATAACCTATCATACTCAAAGTACTATATGATTAATGCGGCGGTTCCGATGGAAGCGTATGATTCAACTGCAAATAACGCACTTATGATTGATGGAGCATGGAAAGATATGCCTACTAGATTCCGAGCATCGCATTGGAGCAGTCAATTTTCTCAAAGTCCTTACGAGAATGATTTCAGAGGAACTCTTTCATGGAAAGGCCGTTTTGCAGGGATTCAGAATGCTGTTAATTGTTATTCACCGACAGAGGATGTTCTTAAAAATCCAAAGGTGAATAAGATATTCGGAATGAGTGCGGGAAGTGATTTTGGAGGTGCGTGGTCACAACAGGAGCTTTTTAAAGGATGTACGCTATGGTATGGGGTTAATTCAATTACATTCTCAGGTGCTGAAATAGAGGGCGGATGGGGGATTAACGCTCGTTATATGGCGAATCCACTTGCGTACATTCCGCTCTCAGGTTTCAATCCTTCCTATTTTTCTGAGTACACAAGAGAGGATATAATAACAAAGCCCCTGTTTACCGGCATGAATGATGAGAGAATGTCAACGACGAATGTACTTGATTTTGTGGATGCAAACTTGCGAGCGAAGATACTTGGAGATGCTATACCCGCAGAATCGTTCGCGGCAGGGGCGAATCAAACAGGCGGGGGTGTGCTGAATTATAATATGCAGATTGATACGCCTAATGGGTGGCCAGAAGGTCGCAGTGAGGAGAAAGATGGAAATATTGTTCAATATTGGTATCATTCAGATATAAAAAATGTTTCTTATTATTATGTCTATAAGTTGTTTGAAAAATTCATAAAGGAGAATTGAGTATGAAGAGGTTTGTATTATTAACAGTTGTATTAACTGTAGGTATTGTAACTGCAGATACGGCTCGTTTTTCGGTTCTTGTGTTAGACGAGAAGGAAGTTTTTCCTATTCCAAACGTGACTGTAAGGGCCAATTTTTCTGAAGATATTGGCTGGCGAGCATGGACAGAATCTCCGAAACCATATGTAGTTATAGAAAAAACTGACAAAACAGGCTATTGTTGTATAAAAGGAAAAACTAATTGCGGTCGCGTTGCGTGTTGGATTCCGCAACCGCCAGAAGGTTATTATTCAGGAGGCGGATGGGGGTATAGATTTAAAAAGAGAAATTTTTTTGGTGTCTGGCAGCCTGATAATCTTGTTGTGACGCTACGTCTTGACCGAGTTGTAAAGCCGATTCCTCTTTTCGTCAAAAGAGTCGAATTGACTAATTTTCGCAAAGGCATCGGTGGATTTGACGGGACAAATTCTGTTGTGCGTTTTGACCTAATGAAGGGAGATTGGCTTGCGCCTTATGGGAAAGGGGAAACGGCAGATTTGGAGTTTAAGTCGACCCTTGTGATTAAAGACAAAGCTTGGTTTATGATGGAGCCTCGAAAATATGATTGGGTGTATTTTTATAATCTTGGCACAACGGCTAAATGTTTGAATAGCGATGACGGTTTTGCTGTAGTTAAGCCAAATCTTCATGCGGGAATAAAAATTCGATGTGCGGATATGCCTTTTAAAACACGAGAGCTATCTCTTATCAATATTGGCCGAAAGAAGAAATATCATCGTAATGGTGAAGATTGGAGTTGTGAAAATTATAAAGATAATTACTCTGACAGGGTGATATCATTCCGTATACGTTCACGTTACGACGAAAAAGGCAATCTTAAGGAAGCTTATTACGGGAAAATATACGGCGATTTTGAAATACAGGGCGATGAAAAGAGAGGCATTACCTCGATTTCATTTCTTTATTATCTCAATCCGACATCACTTGACCGCAATCTTGAATGGGATATGAAGACGAACCTTTGTCCAGAGCCTGGGGTGATTAATCCTCCTAGAGAGCCGTAAGACCCAATTGATGTTATCATTGAACAACATTCCGCAGTTTTGGTATAATATCGCGCAATATGAACGTTATCGAAACGGAGATAGCCGGTATAAAAATCGTCGAGCCGGACATAAGGCGCGACGAGAGGGGCTATTTCTGCGAAACGTACAACCGCCAGCGTTATTTCGATGCTGGAATTACCGCTGAATTTGTCCAGGATAACGAGTCGTTTTCGATGAAGGGCGTTATTCGCGGCCTTCATTGGCAGGTCGCGCCTTTCGGCCAGGCGAAGCTCGTTCGCGTGATACGCGGAAAAGTTCTTGATGTCGCCGTCGATCTCAGGAAAGGCTCCTCAACGTTCGGCAGGCATATCGCTACTGAGCTTTCTGCGGATAACGGCCGGCAGTTCTTTATTCCGCGCGGCTTCGCACATGGTTTTCTGGTTCTCGAGGATAACACCATTTTCAGCTATAAGTGCGATAATTTCTACAATCCGTCTTCCGAGCGCGGCCTTCAGTTTGACGATCCGTCGCTTGGGATAAAGTGGCCTGATATAGGCGTGGACTTTATCGTTTCCGAAAAGGACAGAAAGCATCCTTCTCTCGCCGAAGTAGAGCCGTATGATGAAAGCGGGAGGGGGTGACAGATGGGCAGAAAAGGTATAATCCTGGCCGGCGGCGCGGGTACGAGGCTTCATCCGCTTACGAGAGTGGTGTCGAAGCAGCTTCTGCCCGTCTACGACAAGCCGATGGTTTATTATCCGCTTTCGACGCTTATGCTTTCCGGGATTCGCGAGGTTCTGATAATTTCGACTCCGACAGATCTGCCGAATTTTGAAAAACTTTTGGGTGACGGTTCGCAACTTGGGATGAAGTTTTCCTACAAGGTCCAGGAGCGTCCCGACGGGCTCGCACAGGCGTTTGTTATAGGGCGCGAGTTTATCGGCGACGATGACGTTTGTCTTGTTCTCGGCGACAATATTTTCTACGGCGCCGATCTTCCCAAGGTTCTGCGCGAAGCGAATGAATCGCCAAAACCTACTGTTTTCGGTTATCGCGTCGCCGATCCCGAACGGTACGGTGTCGTGGAGTTTGATGAAAACGGCAACGCGGTCTCGCTTGAAGAGAAGCCTAAAATTCCGAAGTCCAGTTATGCCGTCGTCGGGCTTTACTTTTATCCGAACGATGTCGTTAAGATCGCATCCGATCTTCGTCCGTCGGCGCGCGGCGAATACGAAATCACCGATGTGAACAAGGTGTATCTCAATCGCGGCGATCTGCGCGTCAAGATTTTCGGGCGCGGCTACGCGTGGCTCGATACGGGTACTCATCAGTCGCTCGCCGACGCCACGAATTTCGTTAAGGCGATTATCGAACGTCAGGGTCTTCAGATGAGCTGCATTGAGGAAATCGCCTGGGACCGTGGCTGGATCGACGATTCTCGGCTTAAGCGCCTCGCTGAAGATTACGGAAAGTCGAGTTACGGAGATTATTTGAGGAGGCTCGTCGATGTTCGCTAAGCGTTGTATCGTTACCGGCGGCGCGGGTTTTATCGGCTCAGCTCTTGTGCGGCTTCTTTTAAAGGAGACGGACGCAAAGGTTCTCGTTATCGATAAATTGACATACGCGGGCGTTCCCGAATCGCTTAAGGAAGTTGGGCTAAACCCCGAAACGCTCGAGAGTTCCGACGGGAGGCTTGGTTTTCTCAAGGCCGACATCTGCGATATGGCGCTTATGGACGTCGCGTTTCAGTCGTTCGAGCCCGATACGGTTTTTCATCTCGCGGCCGAAAGTCATGTCGACCGTTCGATTGACGGACCCGGCGAATTCGTGAATACGAACGTCGTCGGCACTACGGTTCTTCTTCAGGCGGCGCTTAAATATTGGCGCTCTCTCTCTGACGAAGCGAAAACGGCGTTCCGCTTTCAGCATATTTCCACCGACGAGGTTTACGGCTCGCTCGGCGCCGACGGATTTTTCACGGAGTCGACGCCTTATTCGCCCCATTCTCCGTACAGCGCGTCGAAGGCGGCGTCCGATCATTTCGTCCGCGCCTGGCGCGATACGTACGGACTGCCGGTTTTGATTACGAACTGCTCTAACAATTACGGGCCGTATCATTTCCCGGAGAAGCTTATTCCGCTCACGATTCTGAATTGTCTTGAAGAGAAGCCGCTCCCCGTATACGGCGCCGGAGCGAACGTCCGCGACTGGCTTTATGTCGACGATCACGCCCGCGCTCTCATGCTTGTGAACGAGAAGGGTGCACCAGGCGAGACGTACAACGTCGGCGGCCATAATGAGAGAACGAATTTAGAGGTTGTGAAAACTATCTGTTCGATTCTCGATGAGCTTAAGCCGCGCTCATCGGGCGGGAAGTATGAAGAGCTCATTCAGTTTGTAGCTGACAGGCCTGGTCACGACTTGAGGTATGCGATAGATCCCAAGAAACTTATGGACGCTTTAGGCTGGAAGCCGCGCGAGAATTTCGATTCGGGCATCCGCCGCACCGTCAAATGGTATCTTGAGAACGAATGGTGGTGGCGGCCGATCCACGAGAAAAAGTACGGCGGCCAAAGATTAGGTACGATAAAGTGAATTTCCGAAATTATAAAGGAACAAAAAAATGACAAAAGCCGAAAAAGAAAGGTTGGCGCGCGTAGGCAAAACCTTCAACGCCAAGAAATACATCAAAGAAGAGATCGAAGCGATCCGCGCTCAGGTCGGCGACAAGAAAGTGCTTCTCGCCATGTCCGGCGGCGTCGACAGCTCCGTCTGCGCCGTTCTTCTCCAGAAGGCGATCGGCAAGCAGCTCACCTGCGTTTTCGTCGATCACGGCTATATGCGCCTCAACGAAGGTAAGGAGATCAAGAAGGTATTCAAGGGTAAGTTCGGCATCAATCTTATCTGCGTGGACGCCGAGAAGCGCTTCCTCGACAAGACGAAAGGCGTCGTCGAGCCTGAACTCAAACGCAAGATCATCGGTTCCGAGTTTGTGCGCGTTTTTGAAGAGGAATCCAAGAAGCTCGGCAAGATCGAGTTCTTAGGCCAGGGTACGATTTTCCCCGATATCGCAGAGTCCGGCGTAGGCGGTCACAAGGCCGTCAAGGCCCACCACAACGTCGGCGGATTGCCCAAGGATCTCGGTTTCGAAGGTCTTGTTGAGCCCGTCAAGTATCTTTACAAGGATGAGGTACGCAAGGTCGGCAAGCTTCTCGGTATTCCCGAAGAGCTCGTTATGCGTCAGCCGTTCCCGGGCCCCGGTCTCGCGGTCCGCTGCCTCGGCGAGCTCACGAAGGAGAAGCTCGACATTCTCCGCAAGGCCGATTTCATCTTCCGCGACGAGATGGCCAAAGCCAAGCTCGACAAGAAGGCACAGCAGTTCTTCGCGATAATGACGAACTTCAAGTCCGTCGGCGTGGTCAACGGAGCGCGCACGTTCGGTTACGTTATCGCGATCCGCGCCGTTACGACGTCGCAGTTCGTCAAGGCGGGAATCGTCGAACTTCCGTTCAAGTTCGTTTCCATGGTCGCCGAGAAGATTGCAACCAAGGTAAAGGGCGTCAACCGCGTCGTCTGGGACATTACTCCTAAACCGCCCGCCACGATCGAGTGGGAGTGATTTAGCCGCAACCACCTTCGCCAAGGCTATGGTGGTCAAGAAGAACGCAAAAGTCACAAAGAATAATGGGAATGAGAAGGGGGCAAGAGTTGCCGCTAACTCATTCCCACTTCCCTTTTCCCTACTTATTACTCTGCATCGTCTCGTTTTTTAGTGATTAATGACTAGTCGTTAGTGATTAGTTTTTTTTTTTTGACAGGATTAACAGGATTTACAAGATTAGAATTAGTTGGAGTTTGGAGTTCTAGTGGGAGAATGGAATTGGTAGATTCTGCGCGTTGCTTAGAGGCGCTTGACGCGCGACCACGAAAGCTGAGGGGCGTCAAATCGCTGACGCGATTTACGACGAGTCAATTCGCTTCAGGGCTTGATGCTGGCGCATCGCCCTATGCGAATTGTCTCGTCTAAAGCCTACGGCTTTTGCCGCGCCCCCAGACACAAAAGCCCTACGGGACACGAAAAGACACCAAAATACAACACGAGACAGACCTTGTACAATCTGCGAAGTTTGTCAATTTTGGCAAAGGTGGTATGTTTCGAACGAAGGTTTCTGGGAGGGCGAGCGTCCTCGCGAGCCGTTTAGAAGCATGTCAATTTTGGCACAAATAGGTCTGACCTTGTTGTGCCACTTTGTCAGTAATTATCACTATTCGCTCGTTTATTTGAGTTTCATCGCACCACAACTAAGCAACGCGCAGAGGATTAATATCCATTGTTCACCTTCACCTTTTAACTTCACCTAAACTTCTAAACCTCGCAATTCAAGATGCTCGCAACCTTGCAAAGGCATAGCACTTGTTCCTATTGGCGAAATATGTTAAAATTCAAGCAGATATGAACGAGAATACAATAAATAACGATGTGACGATGGACGGGAGGGCGAGCATCCTCGCGAGCCGCTATTGTATAATTAAGCAGCTTGGAGCGGGCGGAATGGGCTCAGTTTGGCTCGCCGAAGATACTCAGCTCGACGATAAGCTCTTCGCGATTAAGATGCTGCCGAGTATTCTCGTTGCGAATAAGCGCGCGTACGCTCAGCTTAAGTCTGAAGCGCTTGTAGCGATGAAGCTTACTCACCCTAATATCGTTACATTACGCGCGTTTGAGGAGAATAACGGTAATCCGTTTCTTGTAATGGATTATATCGACGGCGAGACCTTGGATGATTGGTTAGAGGATAAGAGCCAGAATTCAGGGAGGGCGAGCGTCCTCGCGAGCCGCAGTCAGGGTGCAGAGATTAGTGAAGACGAGATTGTTCGTCTTCTTAAACCTATTGCGGAGGCGCTTGATTATGCGCATACGGAGGGCGTCGTTCACCGCGATATAAAGCCCGCGAACGTGATGATCCGCAAGGACGGACGTCCGTTTATTATGGATTTCGGTATTGCCCGTGAGATTCAAGAGACGATGACGCGCGTTACGGGCAGGATGTCGTCTGGAACATTGATGTACATGTCGCCGGAGCAGCTCAACGGTGATATCCCTAAAAGGGAGCAGGATATTTACTCGTTCGCCGCGATGACGTACGAGTGTCTGAAAGGCGAACCGCCGTTTTGCCGCGGTAATATCGAGTATCAGATAATGAATAAAGATCCTGAGTCGTTGCCGAACGATATTGCTATTGCATCCTCGGTAATGGCGGCCCTTGCGAAAAAGCCAGAAGATCGCCCGAAGACATGTGCTGATGTCTTGAAAGTAAATTCCAATACACTTCAATCTTCCAGTAAAAATCGGGAGGTATGGCCCGGACGAAGTCCGCTTCGCGAAGCGAAGTCGCTAGAGGCCTGCGAGCGTCCCCGCGAGCCACAGGTAGAAAGCGCTGTTTTTGGCGCACCGCGCGGCAAATCTTTCGCCAAGATTGCTGCTATCAGTCTTTTAGCATTAGGATTAGTCGGCGGAGTATGGTATTGGCAGGAAGAAAAGGCGAAAGAAGAGGCGAGAATCGCCCCAGAGAATCAAGAAGAACAATATACACAATTGGCGATTGAAGCATTTAAGTCTGATAGATGGGAGGAAGGGTTTTCCTTATCGAAAAAGGCGAATCACAATAATAAGGAAATCCAGTTTTATCTTGGAATTTGTTATGCGCAAGGAGAAGGAGTTGAGCAAGATGATTATGAGGCGGTAAAGTGGTTTCGCAAGGCGGCAGAGCAGGGGTATGCGGATGCGCAGTGTGATCTTGGCTTTATGTATGAGAAAGGACGCGGAGTTCCGAAAGATGAGTCTGAGGCAGTAAAGTGGTATCGCAAGGCCGCGGAACAAGGGCATGAGCGTGCTCGCAAAGCTTCCGAAGAGGCAGAGCGAAGAGCAGCCGAGGCGAAAAGGATTGCCGAGGAAGAAAGAGCTAAAGCCGAAGCTGAAGAGCGTGCTCGCAAAGCTTCCGAAGAAATAGCTAAAAATACCCGTTTGGCAATTGAGGCATTTGAAGCCAAACGTTGGGAAGAAGGGTATCGTCTTTCTAAAAACACTGACTTAAAGGATAAAATGATACAATTTTATCTTGGGAGGTGTTATGCGAATGGTCAAGGAGTTGCGAAAGATGAATCTGAGGCGGTAAAGTGGTATCGCAAGGCCGCGGAGCAGGGGTTTGCGCGTGCGCAACATAATCTAGGTGTTTTCTATGCTATAGGTCACGGAGTTACGCAAGATTATTCAGAGGCGGTAAAATGGATTCGTAAAGCAGCAGAGCAGGGAGATCCAGAAGCGCAGAGAAATCTAGGCGTTTTCTATGCTAAAGGTTACGGAGTTACGCAAGATTATTTAGAGGCGGCAAAGTGGTATCGTAAGGCGGCGGAGCAGGGGAATGCGGATGCGCAGAATAATCTTGGCTTGATGTATCAAAATGGTCGTGGCGTTACGCAAGATTATTTAGAGGCGGTAAAGTGGTATCGCAAGTCAGCGGAGCAGGGGGATGCGCGTGCGCAGTGTAATCTTGGCTGGATGTATGAGGCTGGTCGTGGAGTTACGAAAGATGATTATGAGGCAGTAAAGTGGTATCGCAAGTCCGCGGAGCAGGGATTTGCGCAAGCGCAGTTTAATCTTGGCAATATGTATGAGAATGGTCATGGAGTTACGAAAGATGATTATGAGGCAGTAAAGTGGTATCGCAAGTCGGCGGAGCAGGGGTATGCGGCTGCGCAGAGTAGTCTTGGCGGTATGTATTACGAAGGTCACGGAGTTACGCAAGATTATTCAGAGGCGGTAAAATGGATTCGTAAAGCAGCAGAACAGGGGCATGCGAATGCGCAGCGTAATCTAGGCGTTTTCTATGTTAAAGGTCACGGAGTTACGCAAGATTATGTAGAGGCGGCAAAGTGGTTTCGCAAGTCAGCGGAGCAGGGAAATGTGATAGCTCAGGATTATTTGGGCGATATGTATCGGAAAAGTCACGGAGTTGCGCAAGATTATTCAGAGGCGGTAAAGTGGTATCGCAAGTCAGCGGAGCAGCGGTATGCGCGTGCGCAGTATAATCTTGGCTGTATGTACGCTTTTGGTCGAGGAGTTGCGCAAGATGATTCAGAGGCGACAAAATGGTTTCGTAAAGCAGCAGAGCAGGGAGATGCAGATGCGCAGTGTAATCTTGGCACATCATATAAGGAAGGCCTCGGAGTTAATAAAGATGAATCAGAGGCATTTAAATGGTATCTTAAGGCTGCAGAGCAAGGACATACGGATGCGTGGTTTAATATTGGATGTATGTATGCTATTGGTCGCGGAGTTACTAGAGACGCTAGTGAGGCGTTTAAATGGACTCTAAAAGCAGCGGAGCAGGGTCATGTGAAAGCGCAGAATAATCTTGCTGGGATGTATGCGAATGGGCATGGCGTTGAGAAGGATTTGCGAGAAGCTGCAAGATGGGGACGCAAGGCTGCGGAGCAAGGAGATCCGTTAGCGCAGAATAATCTTGGATGGGCGTATGAGAACGGCAAGGGAGTTGAGAAGGATTTGCGAGAAGCGGTTAAGTGGTATCGGAAGGCTGCAGAGCAAGGATATGCTCAAGCGCAAAATAACCTTGCATTTATGTATGTGTTTGGTATTGGAGTTATGCCAGATGATTATGAGGCGGTAAAGTGGTATCGCAAGGCCGCTGAGCAGGGGCATGCGAGTTCGCAGTTTAATCTTGGCAATATGTATCGAAATGGTCGCGGCGTTGCGAAAGATGAGCGAGAGGCAGTAAAGTGGTATCGCAAGGCGGCAGAGCAGGGGTATGAGGAGGCAAAGAAAGCATTAGAGCGCTTGGGATATTAACTTTAAAATGGTTACTAACGACTAATTTCAGATAGGATTAGTTGGAGTTTCGAGACCGAGTTCGAGGGGGTTAGGTGAAGGTTTAAGGTGAAGGTGAACAAAGGATATTTTAACTTTCCTTTGTTCACCTGACTCCTAGCCCCCTAGCCCCTGACTCCTAACGATAACGAACAGTAGGACTTTTCGTTCGGGGATTTATTTGTTGGATGATTTTTGGGTGCGAGCGCCGCGCTTTTATTTTACGAGGTAAAGAGGTATATGGATTGTTTATTGACGTACTACGTGAGATATAATATAATATGAGTACAATTTCATCGATTTCTTCGTTCAAATGTAAAGATATCTAAACTCTGTTTTTGTAAAATGTATAATAGGGAGTTAAAATGAGCAATGCTATAAATGTATGTAAATTTATATTCGCAGTTGCGAGTATTTTTACTAGTTTCGTTTTGAATGGAGAAAATTCACATACGGCATTTAATTTAACCGAAATAGAAAATCCGTCTTTGCTTAAAGGGAGTAATGGGCGTTCGCATGAGAATGTTTCTCAGGGTATTTTTATCGAGGATGGTATGGAGTATGAAAGAAGAGATGGTAAGTTGATTTTGATTAAGGGGAATTATGGTAAAAAGAATATTGTTATTCGTCCTGATACTACGCACATCGGTGATTCGGCTTTTGATGGTCGAGACGGAGAAGTTGATATTGCGATGGAATCTGTTGTAATCCCAGAAGGTGTTGTGGAGATTGGAATGCGCGCATTCCAATCGTGTCATAATCTTAAGAGTGTTGTTCTTCCTAAAACATTGAAATCGGTTGGTATAATGGGATTTCGTGGATGCGTTAATTTGGGTTCTTTGACCGTGCTCTCGCCGAAGATTAACTTTGGGGTAGGAGCGTTGCTGTGGTGCAAGAAGTTGAAGGAAATAAAAGTATCTTCGGCTTGTCGTGATTGCTTTTTTGAAATATATGACAATGATCTTGGATTGAATGATAATATTCGAGTGACTTTTCTTGACGACTGTACTAAATCAGTAAAGAATATTTCTGACGAGAATAATGTTGATATGGATATTTTAAAAGTATTGGAATCCTCTATAAAAGACGCTATACAGTGTTCTTCCAATAATGTGAAGCGAATGGCTACAAGTTATGCTTCATTCCCGTCATGGAGAATGTCAGGTGTCTCAAAAGCTTATCTTGTGAAAGGTTATGTATGCATTTGGAGAAAAGAACCTTTTATTGGAATTAATGCAGATAGACGAAACTGGGAGTATGCCCTTGGAAAGGAGAAATACAGGGCTAGGGTAGAAGAATTTAAAAAAACCAAATTTAAGTACTTGCATAGTTTTGCGATTTATCGTCCTAGTAGTGTTCCGATTATGCCTTGGGAGTCGCCTATACCAGAACCGATTATTGTGCTTACAGCTGAAGTATCAGGCGAAAGCCGTGTTCCTTATATATGTGCTTTTATGGCGAATGGACACAAGAATTTTGGAAAGAGTAATAAATTAAGCTCCGACAATGGGTTTGAGGCGCATATGTTGCGAGCTCTGGAAGCAACATTAGGAGAAAAACCTGTTGTCGTTGGGGATGGAGAAAAAGGGTTGTCTTTGTTGAAGATGTGATGTCGGAGTGTTCGTTGAGATTAATCATTAACTCCTGACCTTGAACTCCTATTTATTTTATCAGGTAAAGTGGTATAATTATGAATAGCCTGGGGACCTGTCCCCCGGGCGTGAGAAGTGAAGGAAAATGAGGGGGAAGTTTGATTTGTTGGCGTTGGTCGTAAAGTTCGGTTGTTGGGTGCGATTCTTACCACCGCTTTTATATAAAAGCAGTGGTTGGTTGGGGTGATGACAGCGGCGCTGAATTTATATTCCTTCATTCGCTTTTCACTGTCGGTTCCCACTTGACATACCTACCTGAAGGTATGTATAATATTCGGTAAACTTTGAGGAAGGTTATTGTCATGCCCAGAAGAGCTAAAGAAGATGCGATAAAAACCCGCGAGAGAATTCTTGCGAGCGCGCTTTCGCTTTTCGCGAAAAAAGGCTATGATCATACAACGTTTAACGATATAGCCGCGCGCCTTAAGATGACCAAGGGCGCGGTGTACTGGCACTTCGAATCTAAAGAGAAACTTCTTTTGGAATTGGTCGGCGAGATGCTGGTTCGCTTTAAGAGCGAAATCGCCGCGCTTTTACCGCCGGGTGAAGAGTCTTTCGACCATCTTTCATTTCCCGATGTGGCCGACATGATGGTTAAACATGCCGTTCAGACGGTTTCGGATTCCAAAAGGGCCGCATTTTTTATGCTGATGCATGAACAGATCCGCTGGTCGTCGGCATCTATGAGTTCAGTTCGCGAAGATATTTTAAAAAGCAAGAAGTTCGGACCGTGGGAGGCTTTCAGCGTCGCTGTCCAGAATGATATCCGAAGCGGTCGCGCTTTGCCTGAAGTCGATTCTGTCGAGGTAGCGAGCTGCTGTATGGCGTTGTGGAACGGGTTGGTAAGGTCTAATATCGATAAATTTCTTCAGTGCGATCTCGAAGCGACGCTTAAGAATGCGTATTCGGCGATTTGGCGTGATATTCAAACTGCAAACAAAGGTAAAATTTAAAAGAAAGGTAGTGCAAAATGAGTGAAGAGAAAAATACTGAAAAGACGGGTTCGTCAAAAGTAGGCTCGGTTATCGGCGTTGTCGTCCTTGTCGCCGCGTCCGTGACCGGAGGCTGGATCGCGTGTGATATGTGGCCAAAACCTGAAGAAAAGAAGGCCGCGATTCCTTTTCAGCCGCCGAGCGTTTCAGTAATGCCGATTGAGGAGCGCGCCTACAATCTGCCTGAAAAGTTCGTGGCACACGCCGAGCCCGTTCAGGAAGTGGAACTTCTTCCTCAGGTCGACGGTTATATCAAGGAAATTAAATTTAAGGAAGGTGATATCGTAAAGGCGGGTGATATTCTCTATGTTCTCGACGCCGAGCGTTATGAGGCGATCGTCAATCAGAAAAAGGCCGATCTCGCCGCCGCCGAAGCCGAAGAGCGCAGATGCGTCCGCTACTGGCAGCGTATGCAGAAGGCCGACGCGAGAGGCGTGACAGAGCTCGAGCGCGACAACGCCGAGGCTGGTGCGGAATCCGCCAAGGCGGCCGTCATGCAGGCCAAGGCCGATCTTATCGTTGCCGAGTACGACCTGAAAAAGGCGAAGGTCGTCGCTCCGATTTCAGGTCAGATCGGTAAAACCGCCGCTCACGTCGGCGACTATGTCTCTCCCGCGAAGGGGCCGCTCGCGCGTATCGTCCAGATCGATCCCATCCGAGTTTCATTCCCGCTTACAGACCGCAAGTATGTCGCGTGGCGCATGGCTCAGCAGAAGGGCGTTGCCCCCGATTACCGCATGCGTCTTATCCTTCCCGACGGCAGCGAATACGACGGTCTCGGCGAATGGGCGTTCGACGATAATACGATGAGCAAGGAGACGGCGACAATAATCATGCGCCTTAAATTCCCCAATCCCGACAGAATGCTCGTACCCAATACCTATGTTACGCTTTTAGTCGATAAAATGAAGCCGCCGAAGACGCCTTGCGTCCCCCAGCAGGCCGTAGTCGATCTTTCCACGGGAGAGCGCGCCGTTTGGATTCTCAAGGACGATAATATCGTCGAGCAGAGGGTAATCGGAGCGGGTGAGCCGAGCGAGGGATGGGTTCCCGTCGAGAAGGGCGTAAAAGTCGGCGAGAAGGTCGTAATCTCCGGCGTTTCAAAACTCGCTCCCGGCATGCCGGTCGTTTTTGCAGAGCCTACGGGCAACGACGACCTCGATCCGAACTACAAGTCGCCTGTCAAGGATTGAGAGTCTGGTCGTTAGCGGTTAGCGGTTAGTGATTAGGAGTTAAGCTGATGAAAATATCAATACGAAAATCGATCGATCAGATCAAGACGTTTTCGCGAACGTTTATTGAGCGCCCGAGGTTCGCGATGGTTATCTCCATCGTGTTGACGATGGCCGGGTTGATGGCGTATTTCAATCTGCCTGTTTCGCAGTACCCGCGATTGACGCCACCTTCGATCTCCGTGTCGTATACTTATCCCGGCGCGAGCGCCAAAGAGGTTATGAATACCGTCGCGATGCCTATCGAAGATCAGGTCAACGGTGTAGACGACATGCTCTACATGGTGGGCTCTAGTTCTGACGACGGCAGTTACGCGCTCAACGTTTCGTTCGAGGTCGAATCCGACCGCGATATGGACATGGTCAAAGTCCAAAACCGCGTCTCGCAGGCCGAGGCGAAACTCCCGACGGAGGTTAAGCAGTTGGGCGGAAGAATTCGCGCGCAGTCCGAGGATATGCTCGGCTTTATCGCTCTTCGCTCACCTTCGGGCAAGCTTTCGCGTCTTCAGATTTCTGACTATATTTATGCTAACATTCAGCCTGTTCTGCTTCGTATTGATGGTGTCGGTGAGGCGACCGTTTACGGCCCTCGTCTCGCTATGCGAGTTTGGCTTGATCCTGACCGCATGGCCGCACAGGGACTAAACTCAGAAGAGGTCATAGCCGCAGTTTCTAAACAGAATGTTCAGGCCTCCGTCGGTTCCGTCGGCGCTTCCCCAATGCCCAAAAACGCCGCGCACGTCTTTACGATCACGGCGAAGGGCCGTCTGATGAAGCCGGAAGAGTTCAACGAAATCGTAATCCGTCGCGACGAGAACGGCGGTATCGTAAGGCTTAAAGACATCGCCCACACCGAAATCGGCGAAGAGAACTATATGTTCTCCGGCCAGTACAACGGCGAGAATGCCGTAATGATCGCGCTCCAGCAGAAGCCGGGCGCGAATGCCATCGAGACGATGGATGAAATTTATAAGACGTTTGAGAGACTCGAGAAAGACTTCCCGGACGGCTTGGAATGGGAAACTCCTTACGATGCCACCGAATATGTACGCGTCTGCATTGAAGAAATCATTTTGACTCTTCTTATTACGTTCGGTCTCGTGGTTTTCGTCTGCTACCTCTTCCTTCAGGATTGGCGCGCCACTTTGATACCGTGCTTGACGATTCCCGTCTCTCTTTGTTCGACATTTATCCTGATGGCTGTTCTCGGATACTCAGTCAACATCCTTACCCTGTTCGGACTTGTTCTCGCCATCGGCGTCGTCGTCGACGACTGTATCGTCGTCGTGGAGCGCGTCCAGTTTCTGATTGAAACGCGTCACCTTAATTCCAAAGAGGCTGCGATTCAGGCCATGAAGGACGTTACGGGCGCCGTTATCGCGACAACACTCGTTCTTCTCGGCATTTTCGTTCCCGTGGGCTTTATGAGCGGCATTACGGGCCGTATCTATCAGCAGTTCTCGGTTACGCTTTCCGCGGCCGTCTGCTTCTCTACCGTATGCGCTCTTACGCTCGCGCCCGCCTTGTGTTCGCTTCTTCTCCGTGAAGCCCGTCCCTATAAGCACGGTCCGTTCGCGTGGTTCAATGCGGCTCTTGAAAAGTTCAAGAAATTCTTCGTTACGATGGCGAAGTGGCTCGCGAGCAGAATCTTCCTGTCGCTCGTGCTTCTGCTCCTGACGGTTCTTCTCGTTTTGCAGTTCTTTTCGAAGACTGAAACGGCGTTCCTGCCGGAAGAAGATCAGAGCGTTCTTTTCTGCGCGATGGAAATGCCTGAGGGTACGGCTCGCGACAGATCTCGAGACGTCGCTTTAAGGGCGGTAAAACTTTTGAAGACACTCCCTGAAGTCAATTCCGTAATGACGATCACCGGCTGGGGTATGGTCGGCGGACGCGGCGAAAACCAGACGACCGTAATTGTCGATCTTCACCGTTGGAACAAGCGTACAGACCCCGACCAGCACGTATCAAAGGTCATTCCCAAGGTTCAGGCGATGCTGAACCGTCAAATCCCCGAGCCTACATGGAAAGTATTCGCTCCGCCGGCGATTCCCGGCCTCGGTAACGCAAACGGTATTTCGTTCCACCTTCAGGACAAGACAGGAACGGATCCCGCGAAGCTTGATGCGGTCAAGAACCTTGTTCTCATGAAGCTTAACCAGAATCCCAACGTTCTCGCGGCATTCTCGGGCTTCAACTCAAAGACTCCCCACATCAAGTTTGACCTCGACCGCACAAAGGCTGAGATGTACAAGGTGCCCGTCGCGACCGTCTACGCGACATTGCAGAACTATCTCGGATCGCGCTACGTCAACGACGTCAATCTCGGAACCCAGGTAAACCGTGTGACCGTCTGCGCCGTTCCCGAGGCCAGAGCGACGCCCGAGGACATCGAGCGTCTCTATGTCCGCTCCGATACCGGCGCCATGATTCCGATCGGCTCGCTCGGTACGATAACGCGCGAGCTCGGCCCGCGTACGATTTCAACGCGCGACAAGTACATGTCGGCCGACGTAACGGTTCTTCCGAAGCCCGGCGTCGCTTCCGGCACGGTCATGAACGAGGTGCGCGAGCTTATGGAGGAGGTTCTGCCTGACGGTTACGGTTACGAATGGTCCGGTCTTTCGTTCCAGGAAGCGCGCAACGACGGCGCCGCGGCTCCGCTCATTCTTCTGGCGGTTCTCTTCGGCTACCTCTTCCTTGTCGCCCAGTACGAATCGTGGACGATTCCTCTGCCCGTGATGCTCTCGATCTTCGTCGCCGTGCTCGGCGCGCTCCTCGGACTTAAGTGGTTCGGAATCTGGATGACGGGTTCTCCCTATCCGCTTTCGATCTACGCTCAGCTAGGTTTGGTGCTACTCGTCGGCCTTGCCTCGAAGAACGCCATTCTGATCGTCGAGTTCGCCAAGGATAAGCGCGAAGTGGAGAAGTATTCCATCGTCGACGCCGCGGGCAGCGCGGCGGGCGAGCGGTTGAGAGCGCTTCTGATGACCGCTTTGACGACGCTTCTCGGAACGCTCCCGATGATGATCGCCACGGGTGCCGGCGCCGCGAGCCGTAACCATCTTGGAACTACCGAATTCTTTGGAATGCTTTTCTCGGTAGTATTTGGTATACTGTTGGTACCTGGTCTTTACGCGCTTTTCCAGACATGGCGCGAAAAGGCTAAGCGGTTCTTCTCGTATATCTCGGCATCCGCCGCCCGTCGTCGTCAATTAAAGGAAAGAAAATGATTATGAAACTGCATCCTGTATTCTGCACAGCGCTTCTGCTTGCCGGTTGTTCTTCTCTGCCGTCCGTAGGACCTGATTATAAAAAGCCTGAGGTCGACATACCCGACTTCCCGCTTCCCGACGCCGGGATGATAAAGGCCGACGAAAAAGACTCGCGCTATATAATCTCGACCAACGAGCTTTCGTCATGGTGGAACCGTTTCGACGATAAAATCCTCGCCTCGCTCGTCGATACGGCGGTTTCGAACAATCTTTCCTATAAGATGGCGTCTGAACGTCTGACTCAAAGCCGTTGGCAGCTTTTCGGATCATATGCGGCGTTTATGCCTCAGATTTCAGTCAACGGCCAGGCGATACGTTCTGACGAGGCGTTGGTTTCGAATTACCAGGATCTCTTTAAGGTCGGTCTCGACGCGTCCTGGGAGATAGATATATTCGGCGGAAACCGCCGCGCCACCGAGTCGGCCGTCGCCGAGTTTCAGGCGGAGGGCTTGTCTCTCAACGATGCGTGGGTCTCGCTTACGGCCGAGGTCGGTCGCCAGTATATCGAACTTAGAACGATTCAGCAGCGCATCGCCGTCGCGCGCGCCAACCTGAAACTTCAGAGCGAAACATACGATATCGTCAAGTCGCGTTTCGAATCCGGCATCGGCGACGGGCTCGCCGTCAGTCAGTCGAAATATATCGTCGAGCAGACCCGTGCGGTCATTCCTCCGCTGCTTGAACAGGAAGAGCGCCTTATGAACGCGATCGCGATTCTGACGGGCGCCATGCCCGGATCGTGTCACGAGCTTCTTAAATCGTGTCCCGACCGCGACTGGCTCGTTCCCGCAGGACGTCTGGCCGAAACTCCGCTTGATCTCATCCGTATGCGTCCCGACGTCCGTGCCGCCGAGCGCAGGCTCGCCGCCCAGTCGGCCCGCATCGGCGTCGCAAAATCGATGTGGTTCCCGAAGCTTTTCATTAACGGAGAACTCGGCCTTAAGACCGGAGAGTTTCAGGATTGGTTCAAACGCAGATCTCTTTACGGCTCGTTCGGTCCGTCGGTAAGCTGGCCGATCTTCCAGGGCGGCAGAATTTATGCCGACGTCAAGGTCGAGGAGTCGCGTACCCGTGAAGCCTGTCTTAATTACGAGCTTACAATCCTCAAGGCGTATGAGGAAGTCCGCGACATGTATTCCAACTATACGCGCGAGTACCACCGTTTCGAGGCTTTGAAAGCGTCCGTAAAGGCCGCTCAGGACGCCGTCTCGATTTCCAAGGATCTCAACGAGAAGGGACTTAAGGATTTCACCGCCGTTATCGATGCCCAGCGCTCGCTCCTGAATCTCGAAGAGTCGCTCGTCGAATCGCGCGGAAAGATTACCTCCAATCTGATCTCGCTCTATAAGGCGCTTGGCGGCGGTCTGGCCGCCGAGTGATTTAAGCGGTCGATATTCATTTATAACCTGGCGTTAATGCGCCTCAAAACGGGAAAGTAAAATGAAAAAGATTCTGTTCGTCGCGTTTGCGTTCGCCGCAATTGCCGTGTCCGCCGCTGTAAGCGAGAAGGTTGTATTGTGGCGAAACGGAGATAACGGGATTAAGTCCTTCCGTATTCCCGCGCTATGCACGGCGCCCAACGGCGATCTGGTTGTGGCTTGCGACGCCCGCAAGAACAATGCTGGCGACCTCAATGTTTTTCAGCCGATCAACATTACGCTTCGCCGGTCGTCCGACGGCGGAAAGACGTGGACCAGGCCTGAAAATTCCTGGACATGGACCTGGAACGATAAGGAAAAATGGTCCGGTAGCGATCCTTCTTTCATCGTTGACTCAAAGGCGAAGAAGATTTTTCTTTTCTATAACGTCTGGAAGTGGGAAGATACGAAGAAATGGGACAACAACGTTTACCGTTTTTACGTCCAGGAATCTTCCGACAACGGTAAAACATGGTCTAAACCCCGTGATATTTCAGCTGACATCGCGTTCCCCGAATGGCCTTTCGGGAAGGCGCGCAATAAGGGCGGATTTATTTTCCTTTCGTCCGGCTCCGGAATTCAGACCAGGGACGGCACGCTTCTTCACACGATTGTTCATGTGGGCGACGGGAATGCGCTTTTCGGCTCCGACGATCACGGAAGGACGTGGAAGGCTTTCGGCAAGCCGGTCAAGAAGGGCGACGAATGCAAGGTTGTCGAGCTGAAGGACGGCTCTTGGATGATCAATTCGCGCTGGGGCGGCGGCGGTCGCCAGATACACGTTTCGAAAGACCGCGGAATGACGTGGACTTCGTATTACGACAGTAATCTGACAGATCCCCAGTGCAACGCCCAGATCATGCGTTACGGAAAGGGCGTTCTTCTTTTCTCGAACTGCAAGTCCCGCGGTCGTAATAATCTTTATCTGCGCGCTTCCATCGATGAAGGTAAAACCTGGACGGATGGAATCTGTATCGAAAAGGGAGGCGCGGCGTATTCCGACATCACCTGCGTAGGCAAAGACCGTATCGGCATCGTCTACGAGGGGGCCGGTTATTCGACTATAAACTTCGTCACCGTTCCTCTGACCGACATCAAAGCGCAGTTTAAATAGCGCATTAGCGATAAGCATATAAAGTAAAACTAAAAAAGAGAGGCCGCGAAAGCCTCTCTTTTTTGCTGCTTGGAATATTCGTTTTATGCGTTTTTCGCAGTGATGGCGAATATCTTTTTAAGACCGCTTTTAGCGAGCTTGAGCATCGCTTCAAGATGTTTGTCGGAAAAAGGTTTGTGTTCAGCGCATCCCTGCAATTCGACAAAGCGTCCGTCGTCGGTCATAATGACATTCAAATCGACCTCGGCGGTCGAATCGTGAATATAGTCGAGATCAAGCGTTGGCTTTCCGTCGCATACGCCCACGGAGACGGCGGCTACGCGATGGATGATCGGATTTTCTTTTAAGAGTCCCGATTTGATGAGCTTTTCAACGGCGATTTCAAGGGCGATCATTCCGCCGGTTATCGATGCGCAGCGGGTCCCGCCGTCGGCCTGAAGAACATCGCAGTCGACGGTTATCTGACGTTCGCCGAGTTTCTCCATATCGACGGCCGCTCTGAGAGCGCGTCCGATGAGGCGCTGGATTTCGGATGAGCGGGCGTCCATTTTCAGTTTTTTGATGTCGCGGTCCTTACGCCCGCCGCCGGTGGAGGAAGGGAGCATGGAATATTCGGCGGTTATCCAGCCGCGTCCGGAATCTCTCAAAAAAGGAGGGACCTTCTCCTCGACGCTGGCGGTACAGAGAACCCAGGTGTCGCCCCATTTGATCAGTACGCTCCCCGCGGCGTGCTTTGTGAAGTTACGTAAGATTTTTATGGTCCGCAATTCGTTTGATTTTCTCATGTTATCCTCCTTGCCTAAATTATAGCATATTTATCCGATGTCGCCGACATGCCGATGTCATCTGATATTCCAGTTAGTATAAACGGCGGGATTATGGTAAAATAATAGGCATGACAATCAATGAATTGAATACACGTTACGGTGCTCCCGGGCGCATCGTCTTCCGCCAAGGCCATTGCGGTTATCCCGAAGTGGTGCTCGCCAACAAGTTCGGAACAGCCGAAGTCGCGCTTTTGGGCGCGAACGTCCTTTCGTACAAGCCTACGGGCCATGCGCCCGTGATATTCCGCCCTGCGAAGCGCGATTATAATCGCGGCGAATCGTTTCACGGCGGAATTCCCGTCTGCTGGCCGCAGTTCGGACGGCTCGCGATTTCTGGAATGTCGCCTCACGGCTTCGCCAAGATAATGCCGTTTACCGTTCGCGCGACGCAATATTCTGAGGATATGACTGAAATTACGCTCGCGTTGAAATCGTCTGAAGAAACGAAGAGTCTCTGGCCGTACGATTTCGATTTGGAGGTTAAGATTTCAGTTTCGATGAAGCTCAATTTGAAGCTTACGACAAAAAATACCGGAGATACTCCGTTTGAGTTCACGGCCGGATTCCATCCGTATTTCCTCGTCAGAGAGCGCGATAACGTTTCGGTAAGGGGTCTGGACGGCTGTAAGTACGTTTACGCGGTGGATATGTCGAAGCATGTCCAGGAGGGCGATCTCAAGATGAATACCGACGCCGACCATGTTTACACTTTGAAAGAAGAGCTTAAGCATGAGTTCGCCATTCTCGATCCCGGACTTAAGCGCGCGTTGGCCATGGTTTCAACCGGCAATGAATGCGCCGTCGTCTGGAACCCCGGACCCGAAACGAAACTTGCGGATTTTGAAGACGGTGATTGGCGCAAATTTATCTGCGTTGAGCCTGTTACTATCTGGCCGAAGGCGCTTGAGACGATTAAGCCCGGCGAGAAGCATGAACTCGTAGTCGCGATTCAGTCGTCTGCGGAGGAAGCCGAACAAAACTAAAAATCTGTTCGCGGGCGAATATAAAACCTCATTTCGCGCATCACGAAAAATTTGCAATTTTCGGTTGCCATCGCGGTAAAAAATGAGTATCATTATCTTGTCCGGACGGGAACGGTTCCCGGTCCGGAAACGGCAAAAGAAAGCGAGGTGCAGCTATGGAGTTCTACAAGTGCGCGATCTGCGGCAAAATCGTCGCGATGGTCAAAGAAGGCGTTCCGGACACTTTCTGTTGCGGAAAGCCCATGGTTGAGCTTGTTCCCAATACGAGCGACGGCGCGGGCGAAAAGCATGTGCCGACAGTTTCGGTTGAAGGCGATGTTCTGACCGTTAAGGTCGGGGCCGTCGAGCACCCGATGATCGAATCGCATCACATCGAATGGATTGCGGTCGAAACGGTTTCGGGCAACCAGCGCAAGATTCTTGATCCGCTCGGCAAGCCCGAAGCGAAATTCGCGCTTCTGCCGGGCGACAAGGTCAAAGCCGCCTACGAATACTGCAATCTGCACGGTCTTTGGAAGTTGGACGTGAAATAAAAAAGGCTTGATGACAATCGGAATAACGTTGCCCCCGCATTTTAAAATTTTTTGGGGTAATATGCCGGCAGACTTTTCGGGGCGTTTTTAGGCCCGGCAGAAGTTGCCGGATACAGTTTTATTTCTGCGAAAAGGCGAAGTGTTTTTATGCTTCGCTTTTTCTTCTTGCGATACCGTTTTTGCGCCTTTTTGTGCATAAAATCAGGGATATTTGGTATAATATTGTTCAGAAAACAAATGACAAATGAGAACTAATACGACATATGGCGTCTTCACGCGCGATATTCTGGAATGGCACGTTCCAGAAGAGGTCCTTGCGGTCTTGCTGAAAGACCGCTCGACGGGGCGCAATCGCGAATGTGTAAAGGAGGCGTCATGAGGATAAGACTTGACGAGGTGCATTATGAGATCGCGCATCGATATGAAGTGAATACTGGGCCGATGTGCATATTTCCGAGTGGTCTCAGTTTCGACGAAAGCATAAGCGCTTACTACGAGAATGTCCACGGTTACCGTCTCATGGTTACAAGGACGATGGACGGAAAGATGTCGTTCACGAGCGACTTTCCGCGCGAGACCGGCGAGGCATATACTTCGCTTGAAGAAGCCAAGGAGAGCGAAAGTTACAAGGGGTTTGTGGCGCTCGTGCGGCGCATGAACAAGTACCGGCGCGAGGCTCTTGCCGCATTTGCCAATCCATCCAAAGCGAAGCGCAAGAGAGACATAACCGAAGTCTTTGCAACTATTGAACATGCTTTGCAGGATAACACTTGAACCGAGAAGATCGAAGGAGAATCTAAAAATGATTGAGCAGATTATCGGTAAGTCGCAGACGCACAGTCTCAAACTGTTTAGCCAAGATGAAATCGATTGGTTTGTTGAGGGATAAGATGTTGTGGAATAAGTTCTCTAATGAAAAGAAGGGAAAATGACATGTTAAGTTTGGAAAAAACGCTTCATGCCGCAACACGCGAAAGCAAAAGGCTTCGTCTAATTTCTAAGTCGCCACGGAATATAGGTGGGACTGTTCTGTGTGTCGTTGCATTAGCGGTTTCAGATGTGCGTCCTTTGCGTGAAGAGATGGAGCGTCGTAGAATAAGCCATGCGGCGGATACGCCAAGGGCTATTAAGCAGGAGTTTGGTCAATACTTTACGCCAGGCCGTATAGCAGATTTTATGGCAGCGCTTTTTCCAAAGGAAGACAGACAAGAAATCAAGATACTTGATCCTGGCGCAGGTATTGGTATATTGTCGTGTGCATTGGCTGAGCGTATCACAGCGGAGAAGTGGCATGTTGGCAAAGTCAGTGTTGACGCATACGAGATCGACGGAAATCTTGTCGGGGAATTGCGCTCAAATCTGGAGAAGGCGATCGATTGCATTGGCGGCGATGCAAATGTCATATCTGGAGATTTCTTGACTAGTATCGCAAACGAAATGCAGAACGGTGTTTTACCGCGTTACACGCACGTAATTATGAATCCGCCGTATAAAAAAATTCGTGCGGAATCAAAAGAGCGCAAAGCGGCGCGTGCATTTGGCCTTGAGACGGTCAATCTTTATACCGCATTCATGGGTGCGGCTATTGTTGCGACGGTCGATGGTGGTCATATTGTCGCGATTGTCCCGCGCAGTTTTTGTAACGGCACTTATTACAAACCATTTCGACAATTCATGCTTGACCGTTGTGCGATTGAACGTATACATCTTTTTGAAAGTCGCAACACTGCATTCAAGGATGAGTCGGTATTGCAAGAGAACATCATAGTGTTACTTAGAAAGAATAGTCCGCAGGGCAATGTTGTCGTCAGCCATTCAACAGACGGTTCGTTTCAAGACGTAAAGGTGCAAACATATCCGTTTGATGCAATAGTGTCATGTGAAGACTCGGAGCATTACATAAATATTCCCTATGGGGACGAAAAGATTGCCGACAGTAGGTTTGATGCGTTCCGCACGGCTTTAGGAGACCTTGGACTGCATGTTTCTACTGGTGCCGTCGTAGATTTTCGAACGAAGGATTCTCTTTGCAAGGACGTTGAGCCAGATTGTGTACCGTTGCTTTATCCAGTACACTTTCGAAAAAATCGTGTTTGCTGGCCAGTAGATTCAAGAAAGCCGAATGCACTCAAGTTGTCCAAAGCAACGGAAAAGATGGTTTATCCGTCTGGTTATTATGTTGCGGTAAAGCGTTTCTCTGCAAAGGAGGAAGATCGGCGTATTGTCGCCTCGCTGATTGTGCCGTCAGATTTTGCATTGCCGAAGATCGCGTTTGAGAACCATTTAAACGTTTTTATGCAAGATAAGCATGGTCTTGATAAA
>JAFXEU010000093.1 GCA_017520845.1 Kiritimatiellia bacterium
AAGCTTCTTGAAAACATTCTTCGCCCAAAGCGGTGTCTCGGCATCCTCAGCCATATTATATCCATGAACAAAAACGAGGTTGCCTGTCTTGTGTTCGCTCTCCGGCCAATCAGGCGTTGCAAGTCGTGTAGGCACACCGTCAGACCCTCCTGCCGCCGATCGAATGTTTAACCAACCGATCATTTTGTCTATCTCACCTATATGAAGATTAATTTTAGAAGAATAGATACACTTATTGTCGGACTTCGAATAAATATTAAGATAAAGATCCCCATACCTATCACATTCGGGAAATTCCACTAGGAGAGTACTTTTCCCGAAGTGCGAGAGACCTACAAATATTGGAGGCATGTCACTTCCTTCTCCAAGAGAAAATACGGATGCTTCATGCGTACTTATTCCGTTAATGTCTATATCATTCCCAAGTGCCGCATCACCTATCCGTGAGTGCGAAATATTAGCATAAAGAAGTTGCGCTTTTCTAATCTGTGACGAATAAGACTCTAAACGAAAATAAAAATCATTCGAATTCCATTGTGATGTCAGCGTCTTTACATCAACCGCTATCGGCAAAAAGTTTATAAGATCATTGCGCCCATTTACAACAGAATCAGAAGCGTTGGCTTGGCCGAAAAACGACGCATCAAACGCATCATCATTCTTCCATTCATCATCATTACGCCAAAAATAGGCATTACGACCAGATTTGGAATACCCAACGTCGATTAAGTCAATTTTTCCGTCCCTATTATAATCTACAAGCAAAAGCGGATTCAGCGACGTTATTCTCTGCTCAGCGAAGTCGTGTATGTAACTGTCGCCGTCGGATGCGAGATATTCGAGCTTGAGCTTGCATGAGCCTGCGGCGGATGAAGTAACGCGAACCTCAAGGCTCGTCGTCTCATAATAGCGCCTTAGAATATTCTTCCATTGTCTCATCGGCATATAGCGAACGCGCCTAGTTTCAGAGTCGAGCAACGTTTCGCAATCATGCCAGTTTCCTTCGGTATCATACCACTCCGGCAGCCAAATCTTAAATTCTCCCGTGACATCTTCAAGAGAAATTCTGACATAGCCGTCAGCCATCAAAACATCTGTTTTAAGATGAAGCCTCTCCGCCTTGTCGAAATCAGTGCAAACCTCAAACGGAAAACCCAATTGCGGCGAAAGCTCATTATATCTTTCCAAAGGAACGTCCCATTCTCCTCTGGAGATTTTTACTCCGAGAACCGTATAATCGAGCCGCTTGTAAGTTACTCCGTTAGTGATGAAGTTTACGGTAGAATCTCTGAAACTTCTGCTCGGCGAAACGCCCGAAACTGTCACGGAACAAGGTTCATACGAAATATTAAAATCATCGCCTGCCGCGTCATTTACCGAGAGACGCGAAGTATACAAGACCTTTGAAACGTAATTTGATTTCCAATGCTCCGGACACGGACAGCAGCGGCGCGGCTCGCCATCCGGAACTTCAAGAGGAACGTTCCGCTCGTTGTCGCGATACAGATAAAGCGCATTTACGCTCGGAGTAAGAGTTTCTAAAATATTCTCAAACTCAACTTCGTCATCTTCATTGTCGGTTATTGTCGGCGAGCGGTTTTCATTACATCTGCAATCGGGCGAATAACAGAAACACCATTCATCCTCCCCGCAGAAGCACGGCGCGTTCACTCCGCACATACAGTCCCAACATCTATCCTCCTCATCCTCTTCGGGCAATTCTTCAGGCGGCTCTTCGTCGTTCGCAAACTGCGGACAAAAGCGAAGCGTTTGCGTAAAATGTGCGATTGCCGTATTGAGCTGTTTCGGATGATTGACCCGATAGGAAATTTCGCGTGTCTGATTCTTTTTAAAATGCCCGTAAATTTCAGCCGAGACAGGGGCGACATTCATAATAACCACATCACCTGTCCCGCTCGACCACGATGCCGTCATTCCTTCGAACTCCTCGCCGTGGAGAAGCGTAACAAGTCGCCCCTTGCCGTAAAAATCATGTATGCACGGCACTGTCGCATCGGTATGCGGGAACGCTATCCAGCCGTGCGGCCATACAAGCGACGGCAGTTCGCCTATCATAAAATCATCGGAATCTATCGCGAGCTCAAGTCCATCAGGCTTTGTAAACCAAATCGACTTCTTTACCCCCTTACCGACCGCGAGCAAAAGAGTGTTGGTAACCGACACTTCATTATTGCCCGATCCTGTAAATCTTGTTAATTCTGTCGAAGAACCGACGAGCGGAACAATCTTTTCGCCGACAACGAGGCGACCGACGCCTGAGCCGCTAACGGATATTTTTAAAATAGCCGTCTCATTATCGGATGTCGGCAGCGAAAACACGCCATTGGTGCAGCCTGAATAAAACACATGTTCCAAAACGGTATTCGTTGAGCCTTGCGGATAAGAAAACGGGTCTTCACCGCTGAGTGCGGACGCGAAACCGTCGTAATAATCATTTGAAATCGAATACGCATCAAGCGGATTTGATTTCACTATAAAGATTTCATCATAGTCTGATAGACCATCATAATCCGAATCGGCATTGTATGGATCGGTATGATAAACAAAAAGTTCATCCTCAATTATAAGCCCGTCACCATCACGGTCGCTACCAGGAGTATCGGACGAATCGAGATGGCGGAAGAAGAGTGAAGTGGGGAACGGGGATTGGGGAACGGGTAAGAGGGAATGGTGAATGGTGCCAATGATGATGTTAGACGGGAAATTTTCAGGAATAACGCTAGAATCTATTTTCGACTTGATTGCCGATAGATCATAGCGATAAGAGAAATCTCCATTTTCATAGAACTCCGCTTGAACTGAAATCGGCATATCTGACTCGCGGTTATATAGCGCATTCTGCCAAGTAAGTTGCAGCGTATTTGATGTTGTAAGATAATGCCAGAAGCAGGAGTTAGGAGTTAGGGGATAGGGGTTAGGTGAAGGTGAAGAATTAAGGTGAACAGTGGAATTTACACCATTTCCTGACTCCTGATCCCTGACTACTAACCCCCAATTCGCTTCCGGCACAATACCAAGCGAAGCCTTGAACGGATAATATTCTCTCGCCATAAAAACCGAGGAAGTCGGCGACAAAACCGTCACCCATCCATCCGAATGGACTCGCAACCGCTCACGCCCTAACCCCTGACTACTAACTCCTGACTCCTCCAAATAAACCCAATCCTCCGCCGCGCCGAACGTTTTCCAATCCTCGCAAATACCTGCGCCCGACGGAGCGGTAAAAACATGCACCTCATTCGTCCCGATGCGCGTTAAGACAAAGCCGCGCGCAAAGTCTTCTTGGGTAAGAGTTGCCCGTGTGAAGGTATTTTCTTGTTGAATGTTGCCAGTGTTGCCTTGTTGAATGTTGCCAGTGTTGCCAATATTGCCAGTACCATTTTCCAATTTCCCATTTCCCTGTTCCCTGTTCCCTCTTCCCTGTTCCCAGTTCCCCAATTGGTAATTGGTATTGGTTATTGGCAACATTCCCACATTGGCAACATTTCCATTCTTCTCCTCCGCCGTCGGAAACGCCGTGTACGTCGCCCACGAACTAAATACGATGAAGAGAGTTACAATCGGCCAACCGTAGCGTTTCGCCGCAAACTTAAGCCGAACCAAAGCGCGAGATAAAACACCAAAAAGAAATAATCCCGACAATGCCGCCAAAGCGAAAAGACAGGCTCTTATCAAGAACAAGTCTATCACCTCTTTAGCACCCCCGGCATTCTATCTATAAATACCGTCTCGACACCGAGTTGGGTCGTCATCGCTTCTGCGAGCGCACGGACTCCGAAGGTCTCGGTCTCGTAGTGACCCGCCTGAATCATTTTCATTCCGACGTTCTCGGCGGCGATCACGTCACCCCACGAAGCCTCGCCAGTAATGAAAATATCGCATCCTAAAAACTTCGCGGCTTCGGCGAAATCGCCCGCGCCGCCGGAGCAGACGCCGACTTTCATCCCTTTATCAAGATGGATTTCGGTCGAGCCGATTTTATACCTCCGACTCTTGGACGCCTTTCCCGTAACCCCGATAATATTGCCGTGATACGAAAAGGCCTTCTTGATACTCTTAAGCTCTAAATAACGCGCAATCTCCCAGTTGTTGCCGTACTTTTTGTTCGCGTCCAAGGGCAAATGCGCGGCGTACAAGGCGAGATTGTTTTTAAGCGCCGTCTTTACTATTTCGTAAACGCCGCCCGTTATACGCTTTACGCCGCCACCCCACGAAAAACCGTGATGCACGACACAAAGCTCTGCGCCCTCGGCGGCAGCCTTTTCGAGAAATGCTTTAGACGCATCCACACCGAAGGCGACACGGGTAACCGTATCGCCTTCACGTGCTATCTGCAGTCCGTTGTTGGAGACGTCATCGAACCGGGATATCTCCAATTCGCGGTCGAGCCAACCTAACGCAACCGACAGCTTCATTTCGCCTTGCGCAGTCCTCTCGCGACCGTCTCGGCAAGATCCTTGACGGCCGTGTATTTGCTTTCGACACCGATCTCGAGAATGTCGTCGATATCATCCTCGCGGCCGCACCAGCGCAGCTGCTCGAGGCAGAAGATCTTGACGTACGAATCCTTCGCGTCCTCGGCCGTATCGAGAAGAGCCTCGACCCAGACTTCGCGGCCCTTGGCGTGGGGACCGTCCCAGAGGAAGTTGTACCAGCTATCGGGAAGCATGACCCACTGGGTCACCGACGCGATCTTGGTAAGAGTAAGAGGATCGGTCGTGTAAGCGCCCTTCACTCGCGAGAGCAGGAGCTCGGCCGACTCTTCGGTCGCGACGACGGCGGCGAGCTTGGCGTCGGTCGTCTCGGCATTGATCGCCTTGCGCTGCTGATCCTGCCAGTCGGAGGTGAGCGGCTTGTCGGGCGAAGACGCCATCGCAGGCAAATAGTTGTGGTACGGGGCGGCAGGATCGGCGGACGCGATAGGCTTGACCGGATCGTTCGTGACCTGCGCATTAACCGCGAAGATCGTGACCGCGGCCAACATCGACAAAAGAAGATTCTTCATATCTCAAATACCTTTCGTTATTTGTTACGCTGTCTTTCAGCACCCCATCTCCGTGGCCCACGGCTCGCGCATCTCCTGGTAGATGAAGCGGTCCGCCGCGGAATCGTCGACGGCGCGGATCTTGACGGGATCGAACTCGAACCCGCGGCCGAGGCGCCAGGCAACAATGGCGAGATTGAACATCGAGCAGCTGCGGAAGCCGTTGCACTCGTTGAGCGCGAATTTCTTGCGCGTCTTGATGCAGTCGATGAAGTCGGTGTTCTGGGCCTTGGGCTCGGGGCAATCGGCGAGGAACTTAAGAACCTTCTCCTCGCTCCAGAAGCCCTTGTCGTCCTTGATGCGCAGCGTCTTGCCGCCCTTCGCCTTCTTGTAGACGCACACGCCGTTGGAACCCCTGAGAAGCGGCTCGTCGCAAAGCGTCTCGTCGCCGTCGAGAATCACCTGGGTGCCGTCGTCGTACGTGAGCGTGAAGCGGTCGAAGCGGCCTACCGTCTCGGGATGCTGCATGGGGCCCGCGTAATCGATCTTGACGGGGCTCGTCTCGTCCTTCTCGAGCACGTACTGGAGCGCGTCGAGATAGTGCTGGGCCATATCGCCGAGACCGCCCGAATCGTAATCCCAATAGCCACGGAACGACGTGCCGACGCGATGGCGGTTGTAGGGCTTCCACGGAGCCGGACCGAGCCACATGTCATAGTCGAAGCCGGCAGGCAACGGTTCGACCCAGAGGCTCGTGCGGCCCGACCAGCCGTACTTCCAGCTGAAGCCCTGGCCGGCGCCGGAGACGCACTTGATGGGACCGTCGCCGAGAAGGCCCGATTCGACAATCTGCTTGATGGGCTTGACCGTCGTGCCGAAGCCGTAGAAATTGTCCTGATAGCGGAACCAGGTGTTGAGGCGGAAGACGCGCTTCTTGGCGCTGACGACCTCCATCACGCGCTTGCCTTCTCCGATGGTGCGCGTCATGGGCTTTTCGCACCAGATGTCCTTGCCGGCGTTGGCAGCCATGACGCTCTGGACGCCGTGCCAATGGGAAGGAGTGCAGATGTGTGCGATGTCGACATCCTTGTCGGCAAGCAGCTCCATGAAGTTCTTGTAGGCCTTGATCTTGCCCCAGCCATGCTTCTCGGCCTCGGCAAGGCCCTGCTGCACGCGATACTCGAAAGGATCGCACACGCCGATGAGTCGCGAACCGCGGAACGGAAGATGGTTGGCGCTACGGGCGATTGCACCGAAGCCGATGAGCGCGCGGGTGAGCTGGTTGGACGGCGCGGTCGCGCCCCAGAGCACTTTCGCAGGGATGAGGTTGAATGCACCGACGGCACCCGCCGCCTTCAGAAACGACCTTCTTGACGTATTCATTTTCTGATGCTCCTTTTCTGTTACTTTACAAGTCTTTCAATTGCGAGATTGATGTCGCCTGCGCGATTGTTCCCGCCTTCGCGCTCAACGACGTAATTGCCTTTGTAGCCAAGCTTCTCAAGCTCGGCGAGGAACGTCTTTCCGCCGACTTCGCCGTCACCCCAGGGGACTTCCGTACCCCAAGTGCCGGGCTTCTTCGTAAGAAGAGCGTCCTTGACGTGAACCTGAACAATCCAGGGCATAAGCGTCTTGAGCGCGGCGAGAGGCTCGCCCTTGGCGTAAAGAATCATGTTGGCGGGATCGAAGTTGATGCCCACTCCGGGAACTTCCTTCATGAACTTCGCGAGATCCTCGGCCGTTTCCTGTCCGGACTCGAAAATAACCTTGACGCCATACTTCGCGCACTCGTCGCGCATCCAGGTTACGCGCTTGACGTACTTCCCGTAGGCGACGGGATCGCTCTCGTCGAGAAAGCCAGCGTGAAGCGACATGTAAGTTCCGCCGAGCTCTTTCGTAAGCTGAGCGCCCTTCGTGACGATCTTCTGGTTCTCGGCCCAGTGCTGATCGGGAACGATGCCGCCCGTCTTCTTGATCGTCTCAAGAGTCGTGTAGTCTTCGCCTACCGTACCGATCATCGTACCCATAAGCTTCCACTCGCCGCTCTTGATCTTGGCCTTGATGAAATCGAAAGCCTCTTTCGACTCCGCGTCGCCGTGACGGCCATCCGCGTGGATGAACGGTCCGAGAGCGAGATGAACGCCCTTCACGCCCGCCTTTTCCATCTCGGCGGCGACTTCCTTCATAGGCTTGCGCCAGCTCCACGAGCAGACGCCGACGCGCTCAGGCTCGATCTTCTCGGAAGGAAGCTCTCGGATGAAGACATTGCGCCATTCAAGCGGATCGCCATGGCACTGAAGTTCGATCTGATCCTTGGGGAAAATCGGACGGGAGCGATCCCAGTAGTTCTCGAGCTTTACATTGTCGACCACGAGCTCGCCGTTGAGCCAGACGGTGACACGCTCGCCCTTCATGATCACATGGAAGCGGTTCCAGTCACCGACCTGCTTATCGGCGATCTTGAGTGCGCGCGAAGGATTCTTCTTGTTGTTGTAAAGGCCGCCCGAACCGATGTTCCACTGGTTGTGAGCGTCCCAGATCTGAACCTGGGGAGCGCCGCGCAGATAAAGGCCGGAGTCGCCCGTGATCGAAAGGATGCGCCAGTCGGCCCAAAGTTCAAAATCCTCGTAATCGCGCTTCGTGGCGAGCGAATAGCCGCCCTTATAGCCGTCGAAGTAAAGGTTGCCGTTGCGAACGCTCCAGTGCTTGCGCATTTCCTCGTCGGCGAACTTCTGAATCTCGGCGCGCTTTTCGGGCGTCGCGGCATAGCGCTTGAGAGGATTATCGAAGCCTTCCTTCGTCGTTACGCCCTTCCACATGGCGAAATCGCTCTCCTTGCCGGCGAAGTATGTCTCGAACCCTTCGGGGCACTTCATCGTCTGATAAGGGCAGATATCCCCCATCTTGGCGTTGTCGGGAAGCTCCTTGATGCGGATATTCTTCCACTTCACGTTGTGGCCGTGACCGAGCCAGCCGATGTGGCCTTCAGCATTGTGGAGACCGGGGTGCTTCTTCTTATCGGGAGTATCGCCGTCGCCCTTGAACTTCGAAACGTCGCCCTTCGTGATCAGATAGCCGTTGAGGTAGTACTCGATTTCGCTGCCGATGACCTTAACTTCGGCGAAGTTCCACATTCCGGGCTTGCGGACGTAGCTGCCTCCGCCGGTGAAGTTCTTGTCCTTACCCCAGATTTGCTTGTCGACATTGTCGCGGAGCGAGGGGAAAATTCCGTAGACGGAGCCCGTGTACTGGTAAGGTTTAAGTTTATCCTTCTTGTTCTTGGCGTCGTAATACCAGCTGCCGCCGTCGTCGAGAAGCTGAAGCTCGCACATTCCGTAGTAAGCGGCGTCCTTACCGGGAACCATGCGCACGCCGAGACCGTTGTTCGCGTTCGGCGGGAGGCAGAACTCAAAGCGAAGAACGAAGTTCCTGTAGCTGCGCTTCGTATAGAGGTCGCCGCGCTTGCCTTCAGGGAGCTTACGCTCGGGATGACACTCGAGAACGCCGTCCTTGAGCGAATACATCTCGGTCGCGCCGTCCCACTGCGAAAGATCGTTGCCCGGCGCCAACCAGACAAACCCTTCGTCAATCGTCTCCGGATACGCGCATTTGGCGCATTGCGCACCATATACATCTCCCGCCGCGACAATGAACAGCGCAGCGGCCAACAGTATTTTAATTCTTTTCATTTAACTCCAATGTATTTGTTAAGGTTACACCTACAAAGTCATTTTAAGAATTATACACTATTAAAAAGCCAATGTCCATAGCCACATTTTAACATCCATTAAAGCGAAGATGGATTAAGCGGAGGCCTTCGAGTGAGACTCGCGAAGGATTGTAGCCGTAAGAGAGTCGTTGCACGCAACCAGAGACGTTGTTGTGGCTTCCCCGAAGTAAGCGCAGCTACTAGTCTAAGCGTGAAAGGCGTTACAACTCCGTAGCGAGTCGAGATCGAGAAGAGCCTCCGTTAATCCATCGAAGCGTCTGGTTGTCCCGTCTGGAATCGAACCAGAACTAAGAGAATCAAAATCTCCTGTGCAGCCTCTACACCACGGGACAATACGTTTTAACGCACCAGGCCGAATAACCGCCGGCGCGAAGGGAAGATGCGATTTCACGTCCCTCATCTTCCGAAGAGACGAGACCGAATACAGTCGATCCGCTGCCGCTCATCAGCGCGCCTGAAACCCCGCGGGCGATTAACGCCTCCTTAGCGGTTTTAATCTCAGGATTAAGTTCCATAGCCGCTTTTTCAAGGTCGTTCATGAACGAGGCCGCCATCGAACTCAAATCGCGCGATTGATAAGATGAAACGATATTATACAAAATTTCAGGGTCGTCTGTCACGCGGGAATTGCACTTTGCGAAAACCCGCGGCGTCGAGGAGAAGACTCCGGGATTAACCAACACCAGATTCAATCGCGGGAAATCGCCTCCGGCGGGCCTCACAAATTCGCCGCGCCCTTCCATGACGACGGGACCGGCAAAGCGCGAAAGCACGAGAGCGGGAACGTCAGAACCCACCTCCGCTCCTATTTCGGCCAATCGCTCCGGTGTAAACTTAAGCCCCCACATCTCATTTAAAGCGACCAATACCGCGGCAGCGTCGGCGCTCCCGCCTCCTAATCCGCCGCCGGCGGGAATGCGCTTTTCGACGCTGATCGAAACGCCTTTAAGAGACTTCGGCTCCGGAGCGTTCGCCTTTAGGATTTTCGCGGCCTTTACGCATAAATCATCGTCGTACCCCGTATCAGACGAAATGCCTTCCGCGTCAACGAGCGTAAGAGTATCCGACAAAGTGACGGGAACAACTAAAGAGCGAAGCGCGTGGTATCCGTCCGCGCGCTTCCCCAAAACTTCTAAAGTGAAGTTTACTTTGGCGTATGCCTCAATCCGCATCATCGATTGCTTTGGAGGCTTCTTCGAAGTTTCTCTGGCGCTCTGCCTGCAGCGTCTGGAAGAAAACATAAAGATTTCTGATTTCTGCAGGATTTACGCGAACTACGTAATCATGAGTAGTCAGGTCCTTCTTCATCCATGCGTATGCGATTGCAGAATTTTCAGCTGACGGAAGCTGATCGAAGAAAGCCTTAAATTCGTTAGCTTCCTTGCCGTCAATCAACGGACAAACAACCTCGCCTACGGACTTTAAAATACCATAAAAAGAAAAGACACCTACGCTGGCACACCGCTTTTTAGTGAAGTTAGGAAGAACCTTGTCAAAACGGGTCTGGGCATCGACAGTAACCTTCGCACCCTTCACGTAAAGCGCGCAGGCCTGCTCGGGGCTCTTGACCTCGACGGTGGGCTTGAACAAGGTCATAACATCTTCACATACCTTCTCGGCGTTCTTTTCAAGTTCCTTGCACTTCGCCTTACCCTCGCTCTTTATATAATTTGCGAGCTGAACGGGATCAATAACGATCTTCGAGCTGACACCCTTCTTCTCATAAGACACCCAATCGGTTCTAACTCCCCACTTCGCCGCGAAGGCCATAAGTTTCTTCCATTGAGCGTCACCGTCTGAACCGGCGGCATCGGCAGCGTAAGCGCACGCGATCAGAGCATCCCTGCCGGCAAACTGAAGAGGCGTACCGGACGAGAACGTTTTATTGCCCAATTTCGAAAGAAGCGAACCCTGCGTGCAGCCGACGGAGCCTCTAAGGTCGATGCCGTAGTCCCCGGCACAGAGCGAAAACTCCATCCCGGTCACACTCTTGTATATATCAATCAATTCCGGACACGCTTTCATATCAGCGTCAGATTCAAGGACCTTGACCATCAACCGCATGCCGGCGTTGAACAGGCGCATGCGGACCGCCTCGTCTTTCTTGAGCGCAGGAATTTTCGCCGCTTCGGCCAAAGCCTCGCGAGCGGCGTCGGCATCGCTCGCTACAGCGGCGTACTTGCCGTCTGCAGAGAAGATGACCGACATCTCATTCCAGATAATGACGCCGTTCTCTTCTTTCGCGTGGGTATTCGCCGCGAGAAAACCCGCCTTGGATGACGTAACGGGGTAAAGAACGGCGAAATTGAACTTATCGCCTTCGGAAATTTCGTTGAGACTCATCGAGGCGACATTTTCGTCCGCGTAGACGGCCGCGTAAAAATTAGCGTCGCCGCGGGCAGGGCCGAAGCCTTGTGTCGCCAGAGGATTCGCCACAAAAAGCCCCGCAGGCGCCATCCCCAGCATGGGTTCGTTGATGAATCCGCCAACCTTGGTCGCGAAATTGACCAACCCCTGCTGATCGGCAAGGGTGACATCGGCAATCTTTTCAAGTTTAGCCTCTGCCGCGAAAACAAGCGCGGCGGACACGAAGAGAATCAGACGTTTCATTTTTATCGCCCTTTCTATTTTTGTTTGTTAAAGTTGTTAATTTTATTTTTTACGCAAATCATCAATAGCGTCAGAAACATGCTGGAAGAGCCCCGCGAGTTTCGCCGTCGGAATCGTGGAGAACGCCAGGCGCAAAAGCCCCGAAAGAACAATCGTTCCGCACGAATACTTCTCGATGAGATGGCGACGGAGCGCCTCGGCGTCGACATCGATCGGCCTTACGCACATGAAGTAGCCGGAGTTGAACGGCATAACTTCAAAGCGCTCGGCGTATTCGGGGTGAAGCTTGATGATTGAGCGGATCTCACGGTAACGCTTCTTGAGAACGGCGTACTTGTCACGCTTCTGCTGGGCGTAATCGGGATCGGCGAACGCGGCGACGGCGAGGTGCTGACCGATGGATGAAACGTTCGAAACGCAACTTCTTACGTTGCCCGCAGCCTTCGCCTCGAGAGCCTTGAGCTGTTCCGGCGTCACGCCCTTGAACGCGAAAGTGATAAAGCCGACGCGAAGACCCCAGACATAATCCTCTTTCGTCGTGCCGTCGAGCTTAACGGCGAGAACGTTCTCCGAAAGATCCGAGAACTCGGCGAAAAGCGATTCGCCGTGGACGCCATTCTCGTAAACGAGACCGAAGTAGGCGTCGTCGAGAATAACCACGATCTTGCGGCCCGTCGCGGCGACTTCGGCGACGGCCTTTACGATCTCGACGGCGTCGTCGTTCGTGGCGGTGTAGCCGGTCGGATTGTTCGGGAAGTTGAGAATCAGGATCTTCTTGCCCTCGCCCGCCAGAAGCGCCTTCTTCATCGCGGCGGTATCGAAGTGGCCGTCCTTGAAGGTGTTGAAAAGCGAAAGCTCGGCGCCGGCGGATTCCTCGAACACCAAAGAGTAATTATCCCAGAAAAGATCGGGAACAACGACCTGAACGCCGCTCTCCGCGAAGAGCTCGGCCGAAATTCTAAGACCGTGGGTAAGCGCGTTGGTTACGACGGGATTCGAAAACTCCTTGCCCTTAAGGGAAGGATTCTTCTCGATCTGCATCTCGCGCCATTTCGCGCGAAGCTCGGGAATGCCGAAGCTGCCCGCGTAGAGAAACGCCTTCTTGTCGAGGTTAATCCCCTTCTTGAAGCAATCCATGACGAGAGCGGACCCGTCCTCCTCGAACGCCATGCCGATCGTAGCGTTGATGTCACATCCCTTAGCCTCGGCGCCCTGGCCTAAAATTCCGCCGTAGGGGAAATACATGCGCTTACCCGCCGACGAAAGAAAATCCGCCGCAGACCCGAGAGTTTCGTTTAATTTGGAAGCTAGTTCATTCATAACAGTTGTTTATTATACCATTTTTCTTAATATCCGCAGTTCATTATTTCTTTTTCAAAGCCGAAGGTCGAGGCTATGAGCGCGGCGCGTATCCACATGCCGTTTCGCATCTGGCGCCAGTACATCGCTCTCGGATCGCGGTCGCAACAGGTCGCGATCTCATCACGGCGCGGCAGAGGATGCATAATCGCGCCGTCAGGTCCCAGGAGCGCGAGCTCCTCGGCCCCGAACTTGAAGCGGGACGTGTCGATGCGCGCGGATTCGCCCTTCGATTCATCCCATTCGTCCTGAATGCGCGTCATATAGACGGCGTCGGCAACCTTTACGGCCGCCTTCAGGTCTTCGGTAATTTCGTAGGAAACGCCCTTCGCCGCGAGAGAAGCGACGACGTCGTCGGGAACTCTAAGCGCGGGAGGCGCTACGAAAATCTGTTTAACGTCCTTGAAATTCGTCAAAAGATAGCTGAGCGAGCGGACCGTACGGCCTCTGAGAAGATCGCCGCAGAATACTACCGTGCGCCCGTCGAGCCCGCCCTTCTCCTCGAAGGATCTTACGAGCGTATAGATATCCAGAAGCGCCTGGGTCGGATGCTGATCCTTACCGGAGCCCGCGTTCAGAATCGGCACGGGACGCGACGCGTTCGAAAGCTCCCACGCCATCTTCTCGGCGAGACCCTGCTCGGGCGAGCGCATGATTATCATATCGAAATACGACGAGAACGTACGGATGGAATCTTCGCGGCTCTCACCCTTAAACTCCGACGAGGTAGCCGCGTCGCGCACGGAGCCGGTCGTAATCCCCAGAAGCTGGCACGCCGCAAGATGCGAGAGGAACGTGCGCGAAGAGGGCTGCGAGAAATAGAGCATCGCTCTTTTATGAGCCAAGACGCTCTTCAGGTAAAGAGCGCCCTCTTTCGACTTGTTTATGAAGCGGATGCGGTTGGAGAGCGCGCAGAGCCTTTCGAGGAGGTCGCGGTCGAACTGCTGGGCGAAAAGAGTGTGGTACGGCATCGTATCTCCGCCGCCGCGCTGAAGATAGGGCTTCTTTTCGTCGAGCGAAAGAGCCTCGAAGTTCTCCCAGGAAATTTCAGTTATATTGGCCATATCGCAACTCCCTTCTTGAAAACCATTTTAACTCAACCGGCGACGAGACCCGTCGTCTCGTCGCACCCGAGAGCGATGTTCATATTCTGGATCGCCGCGCCGGAAGCGCCCTTACCGAGGTTGTCGAAGCGCGAAACGAGAATCACGCGCTCACCGTTGCCGTACGCCGCGACCTCGAGATCGTCGCGCCCCGAATACGCCGCCGACGAAAGAAAACCGCCCTCGCTCGAATCCTCGGCGAATTTAACGAGACCGCCGCGCGAATAATAATTGCGGTAGCATTCCTTGACGGCTTCGAGCCCGCCCTTTAAGTCGCGGGCGAAAACCTGAACCGTAACCTCCATGCCGCTCAGATGGGGAACAACGATCGGCGAGAAGACAGGGGCGTTCTCAAGACCGCAGAGCTTCGTCATCTCGGGCAGATGCTTGTGGCTCTGGCCGAGCGCGTACTGGCGCCCGCCAAGATGGAGAGGAGTTCCCGCAGTCTCATAGTCGGCGATCATCTTCTTGCCGCCGCCCGAATACCCGGTAAGAGAAAACGACGACAAAAGCGCCGTCGTCGAAAGAATACCGGAAGAAACAAGCGGCTCTACAAGCGCGATAAAGCCGCTCGCATGGCAGCCCGGGTTCGCGATCCTCTTCGCCGAAGCGATCTGGGCACGGCGAGCGCCGATCTCAGCGAATCCGTACGCCCAGTCGTCGCGTGTTCTATGGGCGGTCGAAGTGTCGATGATGACGGTCTCGGGATTTTCGACCATCGAGACCGCCTCGATCGCCGCAGCGTCGGGAAGACAGAGGAACGCGATGTCGCACGAGTTAAGCGCGTCCTTTCGCGCCGCCGGATCCTTTCGGATTTCCTCGGGCAGGGTCACAAGTTCTAAATCCCCGCGTGAGGAAAGTCTTTCAAAAATCCTCAATCCCGTTGTTCCGGCGCTGCCGTCTATGAAGATTTTTTTCATTTGAAACTCCTTATGGATTTAATCAATCCTCATCGGCGAACTGGTTGTCTACGCCGCTCGCCTCCGCGTCGATCTCTTCGATTTCACGTTTTGACTTCGGCTGATCGTTTTCCGACTCTTCTTCGGGATTGTCGCCGTCGCCCTGAACCCGAGCGGCGCTCTTCTTGGGGCCGTAACCGTAACCGTAGCCGTAGCCGTAGCCGTAATGATAGCCGTAACTGCGATGGACTCCGAGATTGAACGCGGACGAATTGGAAATCTCGACGTCGTTGACGACCACGCCGAGTATGCTCGCGCCCGCTTCCGTCAATGTGCGCGAGCAGTATTGAATCGGCTTGAAGTGAGTGCGGTCGGGGCAGCACATGATAATCGTGGAATCGACGAGCACCGCGAGCGAAACGACGTCTCCGACAATGCCGAAAGGCGGCGCGTCGATGATTATGCGCTCGTAGTTCGCACGGGCCCAGGCGAAGAATTCGGAGACGATGCTCGAGCCGAAAATAGTCGTCGGGGCGACGCCCTCCGGCGGCATGGAGCAGATGACGTCAAGGCCGTCGACCCCCGTCTTGTTGACGAGCCTGGCGAAATCCACATTCGATCCGGCCGCCTTCTGAAGACAATGCGAGAAACTGCGATCCTCGGTCAGTTCGATGCCCCATATTTTCGCGCTGCGCGGACGACGAAGGTCGAAGTCGACATGCAGAACTTTGCGTCCCGATTGCGCATACGAGATAGCCAACGAAGTCGAAGAAATTGTCTTTCCTTCTTCCGGCTGAGTCGAAATAAAGAGCAGGCAATGAGAAAGCGGTTCGTATCGCGGCGAATCCAGGAGGTTGCGCAGACTCGCCACCGTCTCCGAAAAATGGGAATACTTGTCCTCGATGATATACTTGGCGACATGTTCGCGCTTTTTACGCTGGACATGCGGGAAGACGGCGAGAACCTTGAGCGCGAGACGCCCTTCGATGTCGGAGAGGTTTACGATTGTGTCTTCCAGATTGTCGAGAATGAGAACGAAAATAACGCCCAGCACGAGCGCGAGAAAGATTCCCGCCCCGAAAATGATAAGCGTGTTGGGGGAGACGGGGACGGTCGGCTCTACGGCCTCTCTGTTGGTTCTGACGATTTCGTTGTTCGCGTCAGCCTCCTGGTTGGCCCTTATCAGAACCATTTCAGCCTCTTTCAGAAGCTCGTTGCAGGTTCTGGCCTCCTGATCGAGAGAGTCGATCTTGGAAGTCACTTCAGCGATCTTTTCGCTCAATTTGGCAAGCTGATCCTGGCTGTTCTTGCGCTTTTCCTCATCGAGCCTCAATCGGTTTCTCGTACTTTGAAGTTCCGATTTGCTGGCCTCGTAGGCCCGGCTGACGGCGTCGATAAAACGCTGCTTGGCGACCTCGACCTCTTCGGTCTTGGCGATCACCTCGTTGGTCTCTTCTGTAAACGTCACCAGAAGCGCCGCACGCTCGCCCGCGGCCTTCTGCCACGCGTCGTGTTCGGTCTTGATTTCCGGAGCCCTCGGAATGTTAGTCGAAAGACGGCCGAAACTCGAAGGATCCTTCTTAACCTCGACGAGAAGCTTCTCCCACTCCTCCAAAAGCGTAACCTTGCCGCTGAGCTCGGATATTGAAACCGTCAGCTGCTGGATCGACTGCTGAAGCATATCGCGTTCGGAATGAAGCCTGTCGATCTGGTTCGTCATTCTGGTCGCGAGAAGTTCACCCTTCTTGACGTCCCACGCTTCACGACGCTGTGCCGCCTGTTCGGCGAACTTCTTCACGGCCTCGGCGCTGCGTTCCTTATTCTCGTTTTCAGTCGTGCTCTTAATCGCCCTCAGATACGCGTTGGCGAGATCCATAGCCATTTTCGGATCTTGAGACCTGACTGAAATCGTGATGATTCGCGCGTTTCTTACGAGCTCAAGTTTTGAATCGGCGAGAATTTCATAAAGCTGGGTGTCCTTGACGTTTGAATCTTTATTTTCGGCGTTATATTCTTCGACTACCTTGTCCAGAACCTTTTTCGAGCGCCACTGGCTTTGGCGCGTATTGAAAATTTCGGCGTAGTTGTTGCCGTAAACCGTCATGTCGTTATCAAGAACCGAAGCGTTGTTCCCGGATTTGCGGTTTATATCAATCGTAAATTCGCTGACCGCTTCATAAATTTTGGGAGAAACGGAATAAATCGAAAATGAAACGATTATACCGATGAGAAGGAAAACGAAAATCGTAAGCCAACGCTGCGAAACGACGCGAAGAATACGGCCCATCGTCAGTCTTCCGACGAGCGACTTGTCGTTGCCCGGACCGCCGACACCGCCGACACCGCCGTATGCGCCGTATTGACCGTACGGCTTCGAATTGTAATACACCGGAGATTTGGAAGACCCGTACATCGGCGAAGACGCACCGTAGTAGATCGGTGACGACTTCGGGCTTCCGTAATAAATCGGTTTATCAGCCATTGCTACTTTCCTGAATTATTGATTGTTGTCTTTCCCGGACCGTTTTGGCGGAATCGAACTCACGCTGAGCGTAAAGAGAACCGCCGAGGGAATCAGAACCTCCGCCCTCATGAACGAGACATCGTAAAAGCCCTCGCAGATAACGACTGAAACGGCCGACACGCCTAAAACGAGGAAAGGCCAGAATACGTTCTTCACTCCGTACGCGATAAACCTGCGGACCAGCAGAAAAAGCAGAACGGCGAACGGAAGAACGAACATCCCCAGTCCGATAAAGCCGCGCTCGGCCAAAAGCTGCCACCAACCGTAGGGAATAGAGTCAACCCAAGCCGATTCAACCATTGTCTTCTCGATGAAAAGCGGTAGATATCCTATGCCTGCTCCATGCCATATATTACCGTCGCGCCAGACCCCCGCCGCGACATCGGCATACGTCTCGCGCGTTTCATGATAATCGGCACTGAAGAAATTGAACGTCAGAATCGTGGATTTCGCATCTATAAGCTCCTGGGGCGCATACATTTTTATTATCGCCAGCGGAATCGCGGCGGCGATTATCAACGCAACGGCAAATTTAAAAAACGCCGATACTCCCTTTGTAACGGCGACATATCCGGCCGATACCAGCGCAAGAACGCCGCCCGCCGTTAGATAAAAAGCGACGACATAAGCCGGAGCGAAGTACCACAATCCGATGAATGTTCCGCCTATCGCGAACGAGAAGAGAAGAAACGCCCTGTTCCACCCCGCTTCAAACATCCCGGCGAGAGCGGCTACGGAGGCGAGAAAGAAAATTCCGAACGCGGAACCCGCGAACGATCCGTCAGCCGGGCCGGCGGCACCGAGCCTGTATATCGCGACGAGAGCGGCGATCGCGGCGAAGAACGACGAAAGAAAAACAACCATCGCGCGGGCCGACTTGCCAAGGGCGTGTCGACACGCCAGAACGGATGTCATCACGGCAAGCAGAGTCGCCAACGCAAAAAAGCCGGAATCGCCGGACGATCCGGGAAGCAATGGGATCTGCGGAGCCGTAACGACCCAGTTCCACTCGTCTCCCGAGAGGTCGAAAACGAGCGAAATGCCGTCGTTAAGCCATCTGACGACGGCTATAACCGCAAACAGAAAGAAAAGCCAAAAAAGCGGATCTGCGAATACGGATTTAAAAACGCGGCGACGGGCGTGATACAAATATTCATTAACGCGGCGCGACGGCTCCAGAAAAAGCCAGAAAGCCGTCATGAACGACATCCAGATCAGAACTACCGCGGTTTCCGAGGGACCGAAAAACGGGAACAACAATAGCGGCGCGACCGCCAACAAGGCCAGATGCGCCGCCAAAGCGTATTTTGAGAGAAACTTCTGCACTTAAATTACCACGTCATACGCAAACCGATCGTGCAGCGCCAACGATCGTAATCGTAAATATTGCCGCGGACATAATACCCCTGAGATTCCTCGGTCTGGTACTCGACGCGCCCGTAAACGGTGAAAAGCCTGTTGATTCTGTAGCTGAGGGTAAGACGGGCCGTCCAGATATCCTCGTCGTAATTATCCGATTCATATTCGGTATATTCGTGGGTCTCACGACGGAAAGCGACATCGGCCGTAGCTTTAAGTTTATTCTTGATAAAGCTCTTGGCGACACCGAAGCTCGCGTTGTGAACGAGAAGCGCGGAGCCGAACTCACGCTCAGAAGGCTGGTAGTAGCTGGAAGCGAGAGCCATAACGTGGAACGTATTGGCCGCGTCGATCTGCCAATCGGCGCTGCCCTGATAAGTCCAACCGTCAAGGTTGGAAACTCCGCCGCCGTACTCGAAACGCGACCAGCCGGCGAGAAGTCTGTACTGAAGCTTTTCGGTCGCGTGGGTCGCGACACCGCCCATAACGGACCAGCCCTTGGAATCTCCGCGAACATACTTACCGCGGCGCGAGCCGTAGATTTCCTCGGAATCCTGACGGGTGTCGACATCGTCGTCATGCCAGTACCACTGATAGTTGGCGGAAACGAGAAGATCGGTCCACTTGGACAATGTCATACCGCCCTCTAAACCGAGCTGAAGACGCGACCAGCCGTAAAGCCAAGCGTACTCGCTTACGTTGTTGTCGTAATCGAGGAAGTAATAGTCCGACCTGAGCGCGCCGTGGAAAAGCCTGTTGAAGCGGTAGTTGACAAGACCCTCGTACTGAAACTGCTTTCTGTCGCGGTTCATGCCGCGGCCGCCGAGACTGTTGAGGTTGTCGTCCTGGGCGATCTGCTCGAACTGCTCGGAGAACATGACCGTAAGACCCTTGCCGCCCTCGGAAGCGTTAGACCACTGCCATTTCAGGCGCTCACCGAAACTGGAAGCGTTCAACTGGGACGAATAGTTGTTGTAGGCATGATACTTATACCAAACAAGAGCATCGACGATCCAGTTGTCGTCTTCATACTTTAGCTCCATACCCGGGTTGACGACCCACTGAGAGCCGGACTTGGCGGCCTTCGTCGAATCGACATTGGTATCGTAAGTATATGAAAGCGCCACGTACGGCAAAAGCGTCATACGCTCGCCCATAAGTTTAATACCGGGCTCACGATCCATAACGCCGGCCCCGGCTGTCGCGGCCACTACGCCCGTCAATGCTATCGCTAGTGATTTTTTCATTATATTAACCTCAAATTATGATCAAAATGTCGTCTGCATACGATACCCGCCAGGCTCACCGCCGCCGGTACCTCCATCACCCTGGGTCTTATCGCGGCCATAGCCGGGATACCAGCGGTCGTTCGGATCGAGAGAACGCGGAACGCGGTTGAGACCGGCGGTGCCCTCGTCAGGCAACGCATACTTGTTGGGATCAAGGAACAATTCAGAAAAAACGACCTTCGCGTTTCCGTTCTTGTCGACCATCGGCGAAATATCCGACATCAGCGAAACCATAAGTACCGCAGGACCCTGGCGGTTTATGAACGTTGCGGCAGGCGAGGGAGTATCGGCGATCGCGACATCGGCGACGGCGAGCATAGGATCATACGACTTCGCCTTACCCTCGGCCATAGCGGAAGGAATCCAAGACTCCTTTGCGAGCTGACGCGTCTCCTCGTCGGAAAGTTTTGAAATGAGAATATCCTTGAGATCTGCGGGGGTACCCTCAGACGCTCTCAAGAACATGAGAATAGCGAACGCGTCGCGGACGTCTTTATCAGTTCCGGTCGTTCTCGCCTGAACAACTTCCATCGTGGAAAGAGCATGCTTCTTGAACGCCTCATCGCTGACCGGCTTGGCGGGATTCGCCTTGCGGTTGAAAAGCTGCTGAGCGAAAATCTCGTTGATAACGGTAAGCGAAGCCGGAGGAACGGTCGCAAACATCTCGGCTACGAGGGATTTAAGATTGCCGCCCTTATGAGCGACGAGCGCGGCCTTGTTTACTTCGCAGAAAAGCTCAGTCTTCGAATCGACCGAGCGCTTCGTACCCTCGATCGCACTGTTAACGCGCTTGAGAAAGAGAATCTGATCATCCGAAGAAAGCTCCTTCGCGACCGAGGACATCTTGGAGGGATCTTTAATAATGTCGGTGATTTTAGCCGACGCCTCAGCAAGAGACATAGCCAAAGCGTTAGCGCTCAAAACCATCGCCGTCGCTGCAATCAGAATTTTTTTCATATCTGCAATACCTTCCTTTAAAATTTCTTAGAGAACACTCTCACGTACGTAAACCACGTCGCCGGGCTTAAGTATGATATCCTTGTCGATACGGCCCTTCTCGCCGATTTCAATAATATCGACCTCGGTCCTGATCAACGAGCCGTCTTTAGCGCGGCGCGTAACTAGAACATTTCGCTTATTGGCGAAAGGCTTCGTGTTGCCCGCCATCTGCAACGCTTTCGTAACGGTAAGATCCATCGTCGGAGGCATATTCACGGGACCGGGGTTAACGATCTCGCCGAGAACGGTAACAAACCCGTAGGGGCTTACGCCCGTGCGAGGATCGTATGGCCCGAAGTGAACGGTAACCTGAGGCTGGCGGATATAACGCTGATAGGCCTTATGGATTTTAAACTGAGTTTCTTCAAGCGTAAGACCGTCACAATGGATGGGCTCACGAAGCATATAGGGCAGAATAATACGCCCCTGAGGATCGACCTGCGCGGCCATCTCAACAGGTTTAGAGCCCGCGTAGCTTACTTGAACCTGCAAAAGAACACCAGGTTTAACGCGAGCCTTGCCGTCGCTCCACGAAGCGATATTCGACGACTCAAAGCCCGAATTATCCACTTTCTTCGCATCATCGTTAAGCAACGTCAAAAGAGATTCGCAACCCGACAGCATCGCGAAGGATAGAAGAATTGAAAATATTTTTAGATACAATCTGCCCATACAATGAGTATTATACTCTTTATTGCGGCCGATTGTCAATGAAGATTGAGCGCGATTCTTCTCCCTCGCGATAACGGAAAATAATGTGATAAGCGCTCCCGGGAATGAGCGAACCTGCCCTCTCCGGCCACTCGACGACCATAATCGCGCCGCGCGCGAAGTAATCCTCCCAGCCGATCGCCTCCACGTCATCTTCGCCGTGAAGACGGTAGAGATCCATGTGAACTAAAAGCCTGCCCGTGCCAAGATGCTCCTGAACAATGCAGAATGTCGGCGATGTAACGCGCCCCGAAACGCCGAGCGCCGCGGCGAGGCCCTGGGTAAAAGTCGTTTTACCCGCGCCCAAATCACCCTCCAAACAGACGACATCGCCCGGCTTCAGGCCCTCGGCAAACTTGCGCGCCAAAGCCCAAGTCTCTTCAACGCTGTTAACTTCAAATGAGCCCGTCATTTTTCAATTCCTCAAAACACATTTTAAGATATTCGCTGCAAAATGCGGAAGAATGAGGCATTCTTATAAGATTCCACGGGAGTTTCCGCTTTGGCAACGTTAAAATTCCGCCCTTTTGAGCCGAGCCGACCTTAAACAATGGTCCCGGCTCATTATGAAATACATCCAAGTACGCGCCCGCGATCCGCCCTGCCTCAAGCGCCTTGATAAGCGAAGGCTCGTCGACGGCATTACCGCGCCCGATGTTTATGATTACGCAATTTCGCGGCAATTTCGCAATAAATTTAGAATCAACGAAATTATCAGTCCCCGTATCGCTCGGCAACGCCAAAATAAGCCACGCCGCCTTTTTAAGAGAGGTGGGCAATTTATCGAGATTCTTTCGCCCGAAACCCTCGACCTCCACGCCGAGAGCTTCAAGTTTAGCGCCGATAGCCTTTCCGATTCGCCCGTAGCCGACGATAACGGCCTTAGAGCCGGCGACAAGCGAACATTTATCGCCTAAAAGCGCGCGCGGCCACGTCTTGACCCACGCCTTGCCGCGCGCATCGGCGGCGGCGAGCTCAGGCCTGAAAAATCCGTGCGCCCAAGCGAAGATAAAACCGACAACCGCCTCGGCGATGATCGCGCCGTGATACGCGCCAAAGTGAACGGTCACGCCCTCGGGAGCGGCGGCGTAATCGACGAGCTCGCGCCCGGCGCTCGGAGTCGCGACAAGTTCAAGATCAGGCGCCAAAGCGTACCAGTCTTTATTGAAGTGCCAGGTGATGACATGAGTCGCCTTGGGCAAGAGCTTTAAAAACTCACTTTCACTCCTCGCCCTCACAACTCTGCCCTCCGTCGACTCACGCAAGAAGCGAAGTGCCTCCGCATCGATGCGGAAGCACTTTTCAGGCCACTCGAGCCAAACGAGACAGGTTTTTCTCACTCGTCGAGCTGCCCCTTATAGGTTACGCGGCGGATCTTGCCGACCGAAGTTCTCTCGAGAGGCTCCTTGGAAATGATGACCTTTCTCGGACGCTTGTAATCGGCCAGCTCGGCGCAACGCTTCTGGACGGCCTTCTGGGTAGCCTTTTCGACTTCTTCCCAAGGCGGCATCTTGCCGCCGTTCTTCTCTTTGTAATAATCTTCGCTCGGGTGGATGATCGCACCGACGCGCTCACCGGGAACTCCGCCTTCAGTATAGCCGAGAACGAGAATATCGGCCGCGCACGCCTCCTTGGCGATGCAGTTCTCGACCTCTTCGGGATAAATGTTCTTGCCCTCGCGGTTGACGATAAGCGCCTTTTTGCGGCCTCGGATGTAAATAACGCCGTCCTTGTCGATAGAGGCCAGGTCGCCCGTCTTGAACCACTCGCCGTCAAACGATTCCGCGGTAGCGGCCTCGTTGTGGAAGTAGCCCTTCATGACGATCTTGCCCTTAATCTGAAGCTCGCCTACGCCGGACTCGTTGGGATCGGCGATACGAACCTCAATGCCGTTGATAGCCTTGCCGATGGAGCCAACCGCATCGATCTCGGGGCCGCATACGCTGACGACCGGCGAGCATTCGGTAAGCCCGTAGCCCTCGAGAAAGCGGATGTGCATTCGGTTAAAGCCCTTAAGCACGTGGTGGGGGCAAGGAGCGCCGCCCGTGATGATAAAGCGCATCCTGCCGCCGAGACGCAGTTTTACCATGTGCATAATAGGCCCGCGAAGACCGATCTTGAAAAGGAACTTGGCGGCCTTGGAGCCAGCGAGCGCCTCTTCGATCTTGGCGTAAATCTTCTCGGCCAGCAAGGGAACGGCCATGAGAATCGACGGCTTCAAGTAGCGGATATCCTGAACGACCGTTCTCAAAGACTGCATAAAGCATATCTGAGCGCCCATAACCATCGGGCAGACGAAGTTCGTCGTGAACGAAAACGCGTGGAACAGCGGCAAGACGACGAAAAACGAATCCTTATCGGTAATCTTGGCGCCGAAGCACTGGAGCGATCCGACGATATCGTGAAGAAAGTTAGAGTGGGTAAGCATCGCGCCCTTGGGCTTGCCGGTAGTACCCGAGGTATAGATGATCGACGCGACATCCGAAGGTTGGGCGACATTTTCGTCATACCACTCGCCGCCGTCACGGATCATAAGCGACTTAAGGCCTACGACATCGGCCTGGGCGATTTTGCGCCCGTCGAAAATAACGCCGTCGACAACGACGATACCGCGCAGTTTGGGGAGTTTGGGCGCGATATCCATAAACATTCTCAGGTGGGCCGTATCGGTCGTGACAACCGTAACCTCGGCGTTTTCGAGAATGTAGCGGACCTCCTCGTTATGGAGCTTAGGGTCGATCGGCACAACCGAAATGCCCGCGCCCGCCTGAGCGAGATACGAAATCATCCAATTGGGATGGTTGGGAAGAATAATGGCGGTATTTTCTTCGCGAGGCTTAATGCCGAAACGCGTGGCATAGCCTTCTGCGACTTCGCGCACATCCTGCAGGAAGCGACTCCAGGTCTTAAACTTCCACTCCTTATCATCGCACCAACGAAGAGCGACATTGTTGGGAATGCGCATTGCGCAACTTTCAAGTAAGCCTCGTATTGTCATAATGCGGTAATTATACCAAAAATTTCGCCGTTTGTGGCAAGTCTAGATGGGCTAGAGGGTCTAGATGGACTAGAGCCCTAGATTTCTAGAAACGCTAGAGGCGCTAGATAAACTAGAAGTTCTAGATAATCTAGATAGTCGCTAGTCGCTAGTGGATAGTCGTTAGTCGCTCTAGCCCCTCTAGCCAATCTAGCCCGTCTAGCTAGTCTAGCCTAGCCCTTCTAGCCCCTCTAGCTAGTCTAGACGCCCCCTCGTTTCTCGCCCTCTAACCCCTAGCCTCGCCTTCAGTGCGGCGATCTCGCGCTTAAGCGAGGCGTTTTCGGCTCTAAGCGCGGCGATTTCTTCGTTTTGGGTCTTACGGCGCCCTAAACGCGCGGCTGTCATTCTCTCCCGAATACCGCCGTTTTCAGTAAAATCGGTTTCTTTGTTTTTAAGATGCGTGGCGATCATCTTATCTACCATGTGACAAAGCGTATTAGCGCAATTGGCGAGTTCTTCATCGGTCCACTTCTCGAAAAAAGGCTCATATTCTTCGAGCTTATTGCGCTGACGGCAAAACTTTAAAAGCCCGTCGTAACGCGGATGCTTTTTATCCCAGAGAACGAGCGAACGCGAGCGGATATAATCGAGATAATCCTCTTTAAGTTCTTTAAGGCTCGCGCGGGCGACATTAAGAAGTTTAAGCTCCATTTCGGTCGAAGTAACGCCATCAGCGCAGCCTTCAACGATATTCTGCTTACCGCTGCGCGCAGCCTGAATCATCTGATCGACAGTACGATCGCCGTGACGCGGCAAAAAGCGCTTACAGAAAACATAAGTCATCTGATAAAGAACGACAGTCTTCTGATAGAAGAAAAGCTTCTCCCAGTTAGTCTGATCTCTAAGGATTTTAACCGGCTCTTTATTAGACTCATGTGGTTTCATAGTAATAACATTATAGCACTAAGCAAAGCCTCTGGCTAGAGAGAATCTAGATAGCGGCTAGATGGGCTAGAGTAGCTAGATGAGCTAGAGCTCTAGATTTCTAGAAACGCTAGACTTACTAGACGTTCTAGATAATCTAGATAGTCGCTAGTGGTTAGTCGTTAGCCGCTCTAGCCCATCTAGCCAATCTAGCTAGTCTAGCCTAGCCCCTCTAGCGCCTCTAGCCCGTCTAGGCTCCCCCTCGCTTCTAGCCAATCTAGCGCTTCTAGCCAATCTAGCCCCCCACCCCCGACTAAAAAAGGCCCGAGGTTTCCCCCGAGCCTTTTAGTCCATCTAACCGCTATTTAGCGATTATTCTACAACGACCTTGAAGAATCTGTCAGTCGCATCGAGCGTCTCCTTCGGCTGCGCTGTCTTAAGAGCCTCCAACGTCGCAGCAGCCTTATACTTAAGCGTGCCGTTAAGCTCAAGGCTGTCAGCCGAGAGATCTTCAATCTTCGTCTCACCGCCGACCGTAACCTTAGCCTTGATGACCAAGGGATCTACCGTGAACTCAGCAATCTCAATCGTAGGCTCAGCCGTTGAGAATTCCGTGAAGTTAAAGAGATAGTCAGCGTAGAGATAGTCAGCTGCGCTAACTTCACTCTGCGACTTACCATTACTCTTAGCCCATGCGTAGACCGCATTACGATTAGCGTCTGTAATCGCCGCGTCAGCAGAATCGACCGCGCTAAACGCAACGCCAGCGATCGTTACAGTCGTCGTTTCAGTTACCGTAACATCCGCTACAGTCGGTGCGAAATAATTGTCGCCCGCAACAGCCGTAAACGAGACTACGGTGCCACTTTCAGCAATATCGATGGTAGTATCTTCAGTGATAGTGGTCGTATTACCAGCGATTGTGTAGTCAACCTTGCTGACTCCATCGCCAAGGTCAATCGTAAGCTGAATAGCCGGTTTCTCGACGACAGTGTAGTAGCCAGGATTGATGGTAGTGTCTGCGAGATAGCCCGAAGCGAGATAGGAAGAGGGGTTAGTTTGGTAATTACCACCAGTAATGCTACATTCTGCACTATTTTTAATATAGAGTATTGTATGTTCGTCCGCTTTATAATACATTCCTCCATTCAACGTGACATTCTTGTTAGCACCATCAGCATGCACACAATATGTCTCACCCGTGCCTGTGCCTCGCTTAAAGGAGCCTCCATTTACAGTAAGAGATGTATTAGCACCACTCAAGTAAAGAATATGCCTTCCACCGCCTCTATTAATAATATATGTTCCGCTATTCACAATTCCAACACCGTTTGCATTCAAGCGCACACAATGATAATAAGAAGTAAGGTCGATTTGAGTTAACTCAATAGTAGCGAAACTGGCCGAAATAGCAGCTGTACTTGTGGATGTATTTATTACTGTGCCATTCTGCAACAACCATTTAGTAGTCACATCACTATTACCGGTTACAGTGATATAACCATTAATTGTCTGACCATTAAGATCAAGAATCGCCATCCTACCAGAGGGAAGTACTACATTAGCAGTGACATCCTTAAGAAGAACGATTGTCTCATTATCCTTTACAGCCTCAAACGCCGCCTGAAGCGTCTCATACTCCGTATCGCCGATCTTAGCGACGTTGTTCGAGACAGGAGTCGCCGCCGCGAGCTTGACCGCCATGCCGTCAGCAACATACTTGAGACCCGCGGGAGCGCCGGTCAAAGCGGCAGCAACCGCTTCCGCATTGGCGCAGGTAATGACCGTCGCACCTGCTTCGGCAGTCTCGGCGACTTTAACGGTAACCTCACCTTCACTAGGAAGCGTCACATTACCATTGACGGTGAGAGATCCGTCCGTCGCATCAACGGTCGAACCGGCAACAAGCGTGAGAGTGCCGCCGATCGTACCGGAGCCCGCAATCGTTGCGCCGTCTGCCACCGTAACGGCACCGGTGCCGAGAGACGCAGGCGCAATGACTTTAAGCGTTCCGCCCTCAACCGCAATAGACGTGGTACACGAGCTTGCATCGCTACCGCAAAGCGTCATAAGACCAACACCTGTCTTTTTCATACTAACGGCGGAACCGCCACCAGCATTATTAACAAGATAACCGCTTATTTCCAATACGGCATTCTCGGCGACATTGAACTCGACATTGCCTCCGCGCAAATGAATTGCGCGATGAATTCCCGTGCCGAGCGGTGTGATATAAGAAACTGTAGGATTTTCGGCGGTCGCATCTTCGGCAGCAAGAACAGTAAAGTCCGCTACGGTATCATTGCTGTTGAAAAGGTCAATCGCACGATTGTTATTGCCCGCTTCAGCGGCGATTTCAACAGTACCTCCCGTAAGCTCAACGGCAGTTTTCAAAGTATCACGTGAACCAAAGAGAATTTTACCGCCGTTCTTGGCCGCAATCAGGCTATCGAGACCGTTTGAGTAACCGGTGCCGTCACCGACATTGACAAACAGAACCGCGCTATCGCCGTCAACAGTAATCGTACGACCAGACGCGATACCCGAACCACTAGAAACATAAGTACTTGTAAGAGTACAATTATCGATATATAAATTCTTAATTCCGCTATCGCGGCCATTTTCCCATGTTGAATCAGCGGTGATTTTAACTGCACCAGCCCCAGCGATTGACGTCGCAGGGTTTAAGGCACCGACTGTCAAAGTTTTGCCTTCAGCAATCGTTGTGGCACCAAGAGACGCCGTAATGCCCGAAATATCAGTATCTGCTTTGAGAATCGTATTTTGTGCGGACAATGACCCGGAGCCGGCAAATGTAACAGCGCAATCACCCGAAATGGTCAGATCTTTTACAGAAGCGTCTACATCAAGTGTAAGCTTGGACCCCGTCTCAGAAATCACGTTAAGTTTAACATTTTCATCAGCCCCGGGAACGGTTTCTGCCGGCCACTCTTCTTCAGCGCCCCAAATTTCTTCCGGAGACTCAAGATCACGGGTAACAGCCGCCAACGGGTCGATTTCCGCAATGGCAAGGGCACAAATATTGGCACGCTCACCACTTAACTTAAACGAAATTGTTCCTGATGTCGTCGGCTGAATGTAAGAAACACGAACGAGCAAATACCCGTCAGCCGCAGCGCGCATAGCTGTTGTCGCAGAAACAGATGTGTACTCGGTAACTGTAGATGTATTGTAACTGCTGTTGCCGGAAGTACAGACATATTCAACCTTAGGAATTCCACTGTAACCGTCAGGCTCCAAGGTAAATCCCGCTACCTTTTGAGAGCCTTTAGTCGCACCTCCGATATAATACATAACATATGTCTTATCGGCATCAAGTCCATTAACGGTAATGAGATGCCCTGATGCACCCCCATTGGTTAGATTATCGGAATACACGGACGCGGGAATCGATTCAAGTCCAAGACTGTTCGCCATCTCTTCAAGAACAGAAGAATATGTTGTACCATTCAAAGCAAGATATGAACCTTCTGTAAAGCCGCGGGACGGAGCACCGTATGTATTAAAAAAATTACCGGCACCTGGACTCGTCACATATATGCTATTATACGTGGTATCTACTTGAAGAAAGGCCGGATAGGAACCGTTCTTGCTAATCGTGGTCCACCCTTCGGTCGACTCTGGACCTGCATCAAGCAAATATACAACTGTTGGATTCGCCGCCCACGCATGACCGATCAGCACTGACAAAACTAATGCCAGCAGACTTTTCAGTTTTGTTTTCATTATATTACTCCTTTAATGAGTTTTATTTATTTAAGCCTTCAAATACCCGAGCCATAACGGACGAAACGCAATAGCAACCGCCAATCTCCACCCAAACACCCGCTTAGGCAAAAATCAGAAGCCGCAACCGCATATATCTGTCACTACTCGCGCAGTATGCTTAAATTATACACGCTTTTTTCGACCTAGTCAACTTACCGCCGTAAATTGTTAGGATTGAGAAAGATGAAGGTTAAAGGTGAAGGTGAAGAGAGTTGCGGCTCCGCCGTGAAACACAAGGGGGACAGTCCCTGGCGCTATTATCGGAACCTATCGGAGTTTATTAAAAAATAACGCAAAGTGAATTGGAGTTTATTGTTTTGCGCTACGCTTAAGTTTATAAACTCCGATGGTTGTTCAAAAGGGGCTCACTAACGTTCCGCCCTAAACGCTTCGCCCAATCCAACCGCTATATTCTTCCCATCCGTTCGCTTTCTTTTATATCTGGGGTTCCACCCCAGACCCCATGCCGAAGGCATATACAAAAACAATGATCATTAAAGCATACGCCAATGCGGTTATAAAGCGCTCAGCCCATAAGCCGAAACGTTAGTGTAGGCATTGGAACCTATCGGAGTTTATTAAAAAATAACGCAAAGTGAACTGGAGTTTATTGTTTTGCGCTTCGCTTAGATGGATGCAAAGAGGCGCGAGAATCACGTGCAACGGCGCGACGCTTAGGGTGTGAGAAGCGCATCAGGGCGTTTAGTCGTCACAGTTCCGTCAGGCAACTGCCACACAATCGTTCCATTTAGAACGTAAACATTCGGTATCCCCTTGCGCCTATTCTCTTCTTGCGCCGCATGAACCGCAGTATTGCAAATACGCGTCATTTTCTCAACTATTTCCGGCATAAGTCCTCCATAAATTTATCGTAGCGCTCTCGCAGAACAACATTAAGCGCACCATTGCCATGAGCTACAAGAACTATACTACATCCTCGGTCGGCAAAAGCACCTTAGCTATCGTGCTTTTACCGCTCCCATTCGCACCTGCGAGAATGTACAACCTCTTGCTCATGCTAAATAGTATATCAAAGCTATTACGCATCGGCATATTGGAAATTCATTGGCGAAAGTTGTGTCCGGAAGAATCACAAGGGGGATAGTCCCCTGCGCTATTTTTAATACAACTCCAAGTGAATCGGAGTTTACTTTTTTGCGCTACGCTTTATCTCCTATGGGGATGACCCCAGGGTTATCAAAAAGGCCCGAGGGTTCCCCCGGGCCTTTTTACCAACCGCCATTCAGCGATCATTCAGACTCGGGGGCATCACCTTCCGCTCCGTCATTCACGGAGGGGAAGGGCTTGACGTCGACGACAACCTGATAGAAGGCCGAATCGCCGGTCAATTTATCAACATTGATCTTGCCCTCTTTTACATCAACATTTACGGCCTCAACAGTCTTAAGCGCACCAAGTTCCGTCGCGGAACGAATGCCGTAATAAAGACCGGGCTTGTAGTTATTAATTGCAATCGTAACACCGTCGGCATCAACCGTAAAGGCGTCGCCAGCGTCATCGGTCGTTCCGACTACGGGCTTCACGTCATCCTTGAGCGACACCGTTACCGTAAAGGTACCGTTCTCACCAGTCGCCGTCTTTGTAAAGTACGCGGCATACGCTTCAGCTGTTACCACAGCATCACCAACGCCTTCAGGGCGCTGAATGTCAACCATCGCCATAGCGGCATTTGCATCTGCCGCATCAACCTCAACCGACATAGACCCAGCCGTCGCAGGAACAAAGGAAACATTCGCCACAGCGAGCTTGATGGCGCCGTCTTCGGCGACGCACTTGAGGCCCGCGGGAGCGGCAAACTTCGTAAGGTCGAGGCTTGCGGCATTGGCGCAAGTAAGCACCGTCGCACCGGCTTCGCCCGACACGGTCACCGTGCCATTAAGCGTCACATCGCCGGTTGCGGCAACAGAGCCGTCAATGGTCGCACCATTTGCAAAGGTGAGTGTATTGTCAATGGTGCCAGTACCACCAATCGTAGCACCGGTTTCAACCACAACAGGGGCAGACCATGTGCCATTGACCTTGGCCGTGTAGGCATAGTCGCCATGGACGCAAATCTTACCGGCATACTTTTGATTGGCACCAGTCGTCGCTGCGCAGAAGGTGATCGCACGCGCACCTGTGACCGAGAGGTTACCCGTAAAACCACTGATATCCCCCGTAATGCGAATCGCATCTGCAGGGTTAGCGTTGCTCAGGCTAAAGGAGCCCGCACCGGTCCAAGGACCCGTGAAGGTATACCTACCGGCACCAAACCCATTGGTCAGGCTCAAGGTGCCATCAAGCTGGATCTTGGCTGCACAGGTCCATGTGGCACTATTGAAATAGCCCGTGACCGTGCTGTCGGCAGGGATTACAATCGTCGTATTTGCATCTGTATACTGCGCCAAAGAAAGACCATTGTAGGTGCCACCTGCGATTTTCACCGTGCCGGCGCCCGTCACATTGCCCGTGCCGAAGATGGTGTTAAGGTTGCTCACGGAGACCGTTGTACCTTCAGCGATGACCGTGCCGCCGGTGTAGGTGTTGTTGCCCGTGAAGGTGACAGCCGAGGTATCAGAGATGATCACCTGGAGGTCGCCGGAAATCACACCCGAGTAGGTCGTTGCGTTATCACAGGGATACGCGCCTTCACCAAACGTACCGCCATCAGCGAATTCCACCTTACCTGCGCCAGTGATAGCAGCAGAGATGGTTGAAGCATTGAACGAAGAACCGTAAATCTTGGCGGCAGTTTCCGCAGCATTTGCGATGGTAATCGTACCAGAGACATTTGCACCATTGGCGAGCGTCAACTGAGCACCGCCTTCAAGCTTAAGGCTATTGGCATTGTTATTGAAGTCGACGTGCCATGCAGCGAGACGAATTTCAGCACCAGCCTTTGCGGCGATGTTCATTGCCGTGGTCGGAGCATCGCGCACATAGATTGCGCCTTCCTGCACATCAATAGCGGTTTCAGCCTTTGTATTGAAGAGACCAATGACACCAGTGCCCTTCTTCACAAGCGTACCTTCACCCGTCAAGGCCTTCAAGGCAAGCGCATGCGAATTGCGAAAGCTGTCAAGGTTAGCCACCACCGTGGTCGTGGTGGTGTAGGTCACCGTCTTGCCTTCTGCGATATCCATTTCAGCGAGGGCGAGCGTGGTTTCATCAGCTGCGATATTTGCTTCTGCAAGGATCTTCGTAGCGGTAAGCTTACCACCGGCGATGGTGAGCGTACCTTCGCCGTTAACCGTCAATACACCGACCGTGACGCCTTCAGCAGGAATCGTGATGGTCGTATCAGCAGCGATTGAAATCACAGCATCTGCACCAGCCGTAGGAACGCCAAACGTCCAGTTGCCTTCAGTAGCCCATGTGGTGTCTTCTTTAGCCGTCCAAGTGGAAACTTCACCGATTTCATCGTTTTCAGCATAAGCCACATAGCTCACGCAGTAGCCTTCGGCCTTCGTTTCGAACTTGTACTGACCCACGTTCTGCAAGATGTCAGCAGCTTCAGCGGTAACACCTTCCACAGAGGTAGTCACAGCATTTTCAGCGACGCTGAAAGTCGTACCGGAGGTGTAAGTGTACAACGTGCGCGTAACGACCTTACGACCCGTCAAAGTGCTATCGCCGAGGTCAAGCGTCACGCCACCAATCGTCTGTTGGCTTGCAAAGGTCCCCGTGGTGATGCTACCGTTAAGACCCAAATAAGCGGTGCCGCCAGGCATTGGCATATTTTCGAAGACGAGACCTTCTTCGGCATCAATATTGTATGTATTCGCCGTACCATTGTTACCGCTTCCCTTATTCGTCACGGTCATCTTCGACGTGGCATCAACATTGATTACACAATCGCCCTGAAGTTTCTTCATAGTAGGCACCTTGATATGAACACCATTGGCAATGGTAATCGTCAATGCCCAACCTTCCAAAGTCGGCGTGTTTACCACTTTGTAGCCATCTTCATCAGCGGTAATCTTATCACCAATCAAATCGCCGTCAATCAGACCGACATCCCATTTATTGGAGTCAGGCGCACCCGGAACGACTGTGCCTGTGTAAGGAATCCAATAGGTTTCAGAGCCATTGGTACGAGTGCCGATGTACCAGTTGGACAACTCTGTCCAACCGTCCATACCACCACGGTAAACCAAAGAATAGGTCACGCCATCCTTGGTGTAGCCGATAGTTTCGGTGTAAGCGGTCGTCACCGTTGCGCCAGGGAAGATGGCTTGCGCAGCGGCCTGACTGATTTCCATATTGGTTACATTGACCGTGACATTGTTGCCCACGATTTCAATCGTGTGCCCGGTGATGTCTGAGTCCATTTCCAAGGTCGCACCTTCAGCGAGCTTGAGCTGCACAGAGACATTGGTCAATTCAGGCAATGCCGAGGTCTTCAATTGCTCTGCAGGCTGAGAGGTCCAGTCAATAACCTGATCGTTAGGCAAAGCTGCGCCGGTATTGATAATCTGAATGGCCGCAATGCCGCCACGAGCGGTAAACTCATTCGCACCACCTGCGATTGTGAGGTCACCGGAAAGACCGTCCACGCGAAGGGCATTGGTACCGTAAGCAGCGGTGAGCGCGTGCGATGCGCCGTAGCGGGCGTGTGTATTATTGTAAACCGGCAACGCATACCCAAGCGTCGTCGCACCGGGCGTCCCGATATAAGCCTGTCCGTTGATGGTCACACTGCGGAACTTACGGCTGGCGGTGTCGGTCGCGGCATAAACGATAACAGAATATTCCTCGAAAGGAATCCCTGTGAGCGAAACCTGCGCTTGATCGCCGCCATCATCAAGATAGCCTTTCAGGAAGGCATCCGTCGCGGTTGTCCATTGATAGCCGTTGTTTGAGGAATAGG
>JAFXEU010000094.1 GCA_017520845.1 Kiritimatiellia bacterium
GCGCGTGATTCGTACCCAAGCGGCGAAAAAGAAAGGCCGCAAAATCGATGTCGACCCGGCTTTTCCGCCGGAAATCCGCGGCGTATCCGACGCGGATTTAGCGAGCACCAGCGCCGAATCGCCCCCGGCTCGAAGGCCTTGAGTGCATCAATTCAAAAAAGTGGGATAAGGCCCGGGCAGACCTCGTGAGAATCGGGATTCGTCCATTCGTACGGGAAGGATGCGCACTTATCCGGTTTCACCGCGTGTATCGTACAGAGATTGTCGTCTGTCAGATAAACGCACGAGCCGTCCGGACGGCTTTTTAAGATAAGACCCTTCCTGTCGGGCGCGACTTCGGTCTCTGTGGCGATAAAATCGTCTTCGGTGAAGCCGAGATACTTCGCGATCCGCGATATCTCGGCTTCATCCACACGGACGATCCCGTTCTTTATGCGGCAGCACGCGCCGCACCGGCGACATTTAAACGTCATGTCGCGCCGTTACAGCGAAGCCAGGAGCCCGCCGCAGAGAATCAGATGCTTCTCACGGTCCGAAAGACGCGTCTTAAGAGCGATAACGCCCTTCTTCGTCTTGAGCTCGAAAACGCCGTCGCCTTCGACGGCAGCGCGTATGCCCTTAAGTTCGAACTTCTCGCCGGCGCCGATCTTGTCGTAATCGGACGGATCTGCGAACTCGAAAGGTACAATACCGAAGTTGATCAGGTTGGCGCGGTGGATGCGTTCGATCGACTTCGCGAAAACGGCCTTTACGCCGAGATACATCGGGCATAGCGCCGCGTGTTCGCGGCTCGAGCCCTGACCGTAACTTTCGCCCGCGACGATAACGTTTACCGCGCCCGCCGTCTTGTTTGCGAGGCAGTTGTCGTGGAACTTAGGATCGCACGGCTCGAAGACGAACTTCGCGTATTCAGGAATGTTGGAGCGGAACTTAAGTCTCGCGCCGGCGGGCATGATGTGATCGGTCGTGATTTTATCACCGACCTTAATCGCGCATACGGCGTCATAAGTCTCGGCAAGCTTCTCGCCCTTCGGAACCTGGGCGATATTTGGTCCGCGCACGATCTTCGCGGCTCTGACGCCCTTTCCGGAAGTGGTGCGGTAGAGGAACATCGAATCGTCGATCGGGAACTTCTTGGGACTGGGAACGCTCGCGACGGGATTAAGCGTAGGAAGTTCGATCTTGCCGGTAAGAGCCGACGCGGCGGCCGTCTCGGGAGATACAAGGTAAACGCCTGCGGACTTTGTACCGCTGCGGCCTTCAAAGTTGCGGTTGTTGGTTCTGAGAGAAATTGCGCCCGTCCTCGGAGACATGTGAGCGCCGATGCAGAACCCGCACGCGTTTTCGAGCATACGGCAGCCTGCGCGGTGGAGAATTCCGAGCGATCCGTCTTTGGCGAGCATATCGATAACCTGGCGTGAACCGCAGGCGATACCGACTTCGACATCATCGGCCACGTGCTTGCCCTTAAGATAAAGCGCGACGGTGCGGATATCGCGGTAGGACGAGTTGGTGCAGGAGCCGATCATAATCTGATTGACCTTCTTGCCTTTCATCGACTTTACCGTGACGATATTCCCCGGGCTGTGCGGCGCGGCCATAAGAGGCTCGAGTTTCGAAAGATCGACCGTAAACGTATCGTCGTATTTTGCTCCCCTGTCGGGAAGAATCTCGACGAAATCCTTTGCGCGGCCTTGAGCGGCGAGAAACTGCTTCGTGACCTTGTCCGACGGGAAGACGCTCGTCGTAACGCCAAGCTCGGCGCCCATATTCGTGATCGTCGCGCGCGAAGGAACATCAAGCGTCGCGACTCCGGGACCCGTATATTCGAAAATCCAGCCGACGTTACCCTTCGTACCGAACTTCTCAAGCACCTTGAGAATCACGTCCTTGGCGCTCACGCCCTTTTTGAGCTTACCTTTAAGAACGATGGCGCGGACCTTCGGTGTAGGAATATGAAACGCTCCGCCAGCCATAGCGACCGCGATATCGATACCGCCCGCACCGATCGCGATCTGGCCGATGCCGCCGCCCGTCGGGGTATGGGAATCGGAACCTAGAAGAGTCGTGCCAGGCTTTCCGAAACGCTCGAGGTGTAACTGATGGCAGATGCCGTTGCCGGCCTTGGAATAGATGATGCCGTATTTCTTCGCGACAGACTGCAGAAAGTCATGGTCGTCGGCGTTCTCAAAACCGATCTGAACGGTGTTGTGGTCGACGTAAGAAACCGACACGTCCGTCTTTACGCGGTTTACTCCCATCGACTCGAACTGGAGATACGCCATCGTACCTGTAGCGTCCTGTGTCAGAGTCTGATCGATACGGATACCGAGCTCGGAATCTTTGGAGGCGTCGCCTTCCACAAAGTGGGCGGCGAGAATTTTTTCAACGACATTCATCTGTTTTTTCATGGTTTTCATATTATATCATTTTCTTGTTTCGCATCGTTCCCGATCGTTGCCGCGATCATTTACGCCAATACGACAGGTACTCTATATTGCCTTTTTCCTTGCCTTTTATCGGAGATTCATCCAGTCCCAGAAGTTCAAGCGAAAGCTCTTCTTTCGCAAATCGGACGATTTCGTCTCGCGCGGCCAGACGCAAAGCCTCGTCTTTTACGAGGCCTCCCGGCGCGTTACCCTTCCCGACCTCGAACTGCGGCTTGATGAGCGCGACGATTTCGCCTCCGGGAGGGAGAACGTCCTTGATGGGCGGAAGAATCAGTTTAAGAGAAATAAAGGAGACGTCGGTAACGGCAAGCAAAGGCTCGTACGGGAGATCCTCGCGCTTCATGAACCTCGCGTTGTAATTCTCCTTTACCCAAACGCGCGGATCGCTCCGCAAAGACCACGCAAGCTGATTTGTACCGACATCGACCGCCATGACCTTCTCAGCTCCGTACTGGAGAAGACAATCGGTGAATCCACCCGTTGAACTTCCTACGTCGAGACATATTTTACCCTTTGCGGAAAGTGACGGAAAACAGTTGAAGGCGCCTTCCATCTTTTCACCGCCTCGGGAGACGAATTTCGGAGGAGAAGCGACTTCAATATCCACAGTGTCATCAACCATTCGGGAGGACTTTCGTTCGACCTGCCCTTTCACGCGGACCTTGCCCTCCATCAAAAGAGCCTGAGCGCGGGTGCGGCTCTCGCAAAGCCCGCGCTCGATCATAATAACATCAAGCCGTTTTTTCACTGGAGATCAAGCCGTTCCATCTTGCGGATATTTTCTTTAGGAATGGGGCGCTCGATTTTGTTTTTACCCTCGACCGTGATATACGCCCCCTCAGTATTCTTTAAAATACCTTCGATAACGTCCGTAGAAGTCGTAATCCTTATATCAGGAGTGAAAACCTCACGCATTTCAATCTTCAACGACGTCGTAGAGGAGACGTTGAGTACGGGATGTCTGATCTCCTCCGCGTATCCGCGGCATTTCAAGCGAACCGTATGTTCGCCGGCCTTGAGTCCGGGAACGATGAGGGATTCGCTCCACATCGCAGGATCGCCCGGTCCCTTCGTTCTGCCGATGACGCGGCCGTCGATTTCGACCTCGATCCCTGCCGGGCGGGTGCGGATTTCCAGCTTCGCGAGATTGCTCGAAAGACGAAACTCCTCGTTTACCGTCGCGCCTTTCTCGACGGTTATTTCACGCGTCAGGGAATCAAAGCCTTCCTTTTCGGCCTTCACGGTATAAATGCCCGGAGTAAGATTTTTCAGGTAAATCGGCCCGTCTCCGCGCGGTTCGCCGTTAATGTAGAACCTGGCTCCGGCGGGAACGGAGGAGAGATTCAAACTGCCCGGCAGCGGATTAAGCTTATAGAAGAGATTCGGCGTGTCGCCCGCGTTGATCGCGATTTCGCGCGTCAGCTTTTCGTAGCCGGCTTTTTTAAGTTCAAGCGTCATGCGCCCGTTCGGAATTTCAGAGACGACTACGGGAGTGACGCCTCTTGAAATTCCGTTTAATATGACTTCCGCGCCCTCGGGATCGCTGGTTATGTCGGCGACGCCCGAATTGAGCAGAAGCTTTACGTTCTGGACGATGGGTCTGCGGCCGTTGAATTTGATTTCGAGCTTTCTGTCGAGATAGCCGGTCTTTCTCAAAACGACCGAATGGAGATCCTTGGTCTCAAGGACGGTTATAAGACGAGGGGTTTCGCCGTGGGAATATCCGTTTACCGTTATCGACGCGCCGGAAGGCTCGCTTGTCAGAAGAAGAAGCCCCTTTACAGGCTCCAATCTGGTCGACACCTGATTGCCGGAGACCTCGAGCGGAGTGAAGATCGCGTCATACGGCTCGTAATCATCCAACTCCATCCTGACGTGACACGGTTTGTTGGGTTTGACGTTCGAGAGGACAAAAGGCGTCATACCCTTCTCTTCACCGTCGACGAACACCTGGGCCCCTTCGGGAGTCGACTTGAATTCGACGGAAACGCGCTTGGGCGCTCCGTCCTGCGCGAAAAGAAGCCCGGCCGCGCAGACAAACAAGAACGAGAGAAACTTTTTCATTTTCTGTGCCCTTTCCTATCTTTCTCGATTTTCCTTAAGTTTACTTCGCAGTTTTCGATCCCGCTTTCGGCGTCACGGTGCCTGATGTCGTCGCGGCGGGGAACCATCTCGCGGATTATGGCAAACTCTTCACGCGCTCCTTCCCAGTCGCCGATGGTCTGAAGCCTGCCGGCCTCCTCGAATCTCTTTTTGCACCGGCCGTCCAATTCCTTTCGCGCCTCATCTATCTTACGCTGGATCCTGGCGATGGAATCGCCGCTCGCCCCGAGAAGCGAAAGATCTCTGCGCGCCAGGGTATATGCGTCGATCGCCTTGCTTATATTGGAATATTCGACGTCACGCTTGTCCCAGAACTCGTCGGCGAGTATCTCGCTGTCCTCGACGGACTTCTCGATCTCCTCACGCGACCGTTCGATCGACTGTACGCCGAGAATGTTGTTCACGGTCGACTCGAGCTTTTCGCGGATCCGCTTGAATTCTTCAGGCTCGAGCTCATTTTCGACGACGACTTTTTTAACTCCGTTTTTACGGACGAGTTTAATGGACCACGATTTGTAGGCGTTCACGTTGGCGAAGGATTCGCCTATGTACTCGTCTTTCAGTTTCTTCCAGTCGTCACCGGAAAAGATCATCTCAAGAAGTTCTCTGTTGGAATCAGTGATCTGTTTTTTCGTAGACGGCAATTGACGGTTTTCATGAGGAAGATCGTCGAATTCAATACTCAATTCGCCGTTGCTCGCGAGTGTCGCCGCATACCGGAATACATGTGAAGAATCCGCGTCAACCTTTTCGTATGCGAAGGAAACGATATCGTCGGACACTTTTTCCCGCTTCTCGGCCTGTACCGCCCTCTTTTTGGCGAAGGGATTGCCGAAGACGAGAACAAATGCGATGGAGACGAGCAGGACGCCGACAATCGCCGTCGTAACGATCTTCAAAACGGGAGAGACCTTCTGCCTGGCGTCGTCGGGAGATCCTACGGGCTGGTTTCCGGCGGAACCGAATCCGAGATCGACTTCGCCGCCGGCGTCTGAAGCGGGCCTCGCGGGCGCATCTTTACCGGACGGCTCTTCTTCGCCTATCATTTTAAGCGTCGTCGATCCGACGTAAATCTCGTCACCCGCCTTGAGCGTGCGCGGAGCGGATGAGACGGCCTCTCCGTTCACGTACGTTCCGTTCGCGCTGGAAAGGTCGATCACCGTCACGTCGGATTCGCCCGAACACTCAAAGAAACAGTGATTGCGGGAAAGCTCCTCGTCCGGAATATGGATGTCGCTGGAAGACGAACGGCCCAGACGCAATCCGGCGGAAGGAACCTCAAAGCGCTTGCCCGCCAGGTCTCCGGACGTCACCAGTATTTCTAATCTTTTTGCCATAAACTCTCCTGATTAAAACAGCTGACCCTTCATCGCCTGGGCGATCACCGGACCGAGCAGAATTATGAACACCGCCGGAAAGATGCAGAGCATCAAAGGCCCGAGCATTTTCGTGGGAGCTTCGTTTGCGAGTTTTTCGGCGCGGTCGAAGCGGCGCTCTCTCAACTGCTCGGACTGGATGCGAAGAATGGAACCTATCGACACGCCGAGCTCGTCGGCCTGGATAAGAGCGTAGGCGACGGATTTGAGATCAGGCTGCTTTACGCGGTCCGCCATGCTCCTGAGGGCGACCTTTCGCGATGAACCGACCTGAATCTCCTTCGTCATGCGAAGAAGCTCCTCGTTGAGGGGATCAAGTTTCCTGGATTCGCAGTTACGCTGAAGAGCGCTGATGAAATCCATACCCGCCTCGACGGACAGAGTCAGGACATCAAGAACGAACGGCAGAGCCTTCATTATCGAAAGATGGCGTTTTTTAACGGCGTCCTTAAGCCACATCGTAGGCTGGAGCGCGAGAAGAACGACACCCATGATGCAAAGCTGAAGACGCAGAGAGACGAACAGCGAACCGGGAAACGCGGCACCCATGAAGAAAATAACCACGCACCAGAGCAGACCCATCGCGATCGGCGAGAGTATGCGAAGCGCCACAAACTCCCTCCCGTTCAAAAGGCCCTCGTATCCCCCGGAAACGAGCATCGACTCGTACTTCGCCACGTCCTTCGCGAACGACGGACGGGAGACGAGTCGGTCTAAATTTCCGACGAACGGAAGGAGTAACTTGAATGTAAGAGGCAGAGAGCGCTCCTGACGCCGACCGTCGGCGAGCGTAACGTACGTCACTTCGCGCGCGACGCTCGCGGCATACCACGCGAGCCCCGCGGCGGCGACGCCCCAAACTATCATCAGTATTACTTCCATCGCCATTATAGGAGTCTTTTTGAGATTTTACGTCGCGGCTACGCCCGCACCCGCATCGGACGAAGGCGACAGGACTCCTCCGTTGACGCCAGGCTCGCCCGCGAAGAGAATCATACCCTCCGACACGCCGACGGACATCTTTCGCGGAGCGAGGTTCGCGACAAAGACAACTTCTTTTCCGACAAGCTTATCCGGCTCCGGATACGCCTGACGGATTCCCGAGAAAATCGTACGTTTGCCGAGAGAGCCGGCGTCAAGAACGAACTTAAGAAGCTTGGAGCTCTTGGGAACGGTTTCGCAGCTTTCAACGACGCCGATTCGAAGATCGAGCTTCTCGAAGTCGGGGAATGCGATTTCGCTCTTAAGAGGCGCAACCTCTCCCGAGACTTCCTTCTCTTCCCTCTTGTTCTTGCTGGCGCGCGATTCGTGGCTGACTTCACCCGATTCGCCGGGCTTAACCTTGGCGGCCTCGACCATTGCCTCGACCTGCTTCATGTCGACGCGGCTCGCGAGATACTCATATTCGCCGAGAGCGCAGTTTTCCTTCGGCTCTCCGGCGCTCGCCCACGTCCACTCGCACTCTCCGAAAAGCTTCATCGCCTTGTCGGCGTACGCGGGGAGAACGGGTTTCAGATAAATCGCGATAATCCTGAAAGCGTTGAGAGCGGCGGTAAGCGTCGTGCGGGTCGTCTCCTCGTCCGTCTTCACGGTCTTCCAGGGCTCGCGCTTGTCGAAGTACTCGTTCGCGGCGTCCGCAAGCCGACAGATTTCGACGACGGCCTGGTTGAACCTGCGGTCTTCGAAATGCCTGGCGATCGTCTCGCCGGCGGCGACGCACTTTTCGACGAGAGCACGGCCTTCCTCGTCCATCGTACCGAGACGCCCGCCCAGTTTCTTCTGGAGCATCTGACCGCCGCGCGAGGCGATATTGGTGATTTTTCCGACGAGATCTGAATTGACGCGCTGAACGAAGTCGGCAAGATTGAGATCGATGTCGTCGGTCGTGCCTCCGAGCTTCGCCGCGTAGTAGTATCTGAGCGCTTCGGGCGGAAGATTGTCGAGATAGGTGCGTGCGGAAACGAACGTCCCTTTCGACTTCGACATCTTCTCGCCGTTCACCGTCAAAAACCCGTGAACGAAAACTTTCGTCGGACCCTTGAATCCGGCGGAGTTGAGCATCCCCGGCCAGAAAAGGCAGTGGAATCGGATAATGTCCTTTCCGATGAAGTGGTAAAGCTCGACGTTGGGATCGTTCCACATTTCGAACTTGCCGGCGTTCTTGAGACTCGCGATATATCCGACCGGGGCATCGACCCAGACATAAAAGTATTTGTCTTTGCAGCCGGGAATCTCAAAACCGAAATACGGCGCGTCGCGCGAAATGCACCATCCGCGCAACGGCTCCTTGAACCACTCGAGAAGTTTATTCGAAACGTCGCTCGTCGTATGGTCTGGAATCCATTTTTCAAGATAGTCGTGCTGGGGTTCAAGTTCCCAGTAGAGATGCTCCGAATCCTTGACGACGGGTGTCGCTCCGCAGGTCGTGCACTTCGGCGAGCCGAGTTCCTCCGCGCCGTACGTCGCGCCGCACTTGTCGCAGCTGTCGCCGTACTGATCCGGAGCGCCGCACTTGGGACAGACGCCCTTCACAAAGCGGTCGGGAAGAAACATCTTGCACTTTTCGCAGTAAAGCTGGGGAGTCGTCTTGCGCGTGATATATCCCTTCGCTTCGGCGGCCTTGTAGATCTGCTCGCTGAGCTCCTTGTTTTCAGGAGAATTCGTAGTATAATAGTTGTCAAACTTGATCTGGAAGTCCGTAAAGTCCTTGAGATGCTCGGCATGGCTGCGCGCGATGAGCTCTTCGGGGGTTATCCCTTCTTTGCGGGCACGGATCATGATGGGAGTTCCGTGGGTATCGTCGGCGCATACGTAAACGCACTCGTTGCCGCGCATTTTCTGAAAGCGTACCCAGAAATCGGTCTGGATATACTCTACAAGATGACCGATATGAATATCGCCGTTGGCGTACGGCAACGCGCTCGTTACTACAATCTTTCTCTTTTCGCCCATATAAATTCCTTAAATATTTTTCTAAAATTATACCAAATTCTAATTCTTTAGTGAAGAAGCTCTAGGTACCAATCGAAGCTCACTGTCGCCGTGGATTAAAAGGCCGCACTTCCAGACGCCGCCGCTGCCTGCACGCGTGCGGTAAACGATTCTGTTTTCGCCCTTCTTCAGCTTAAGCGTTATCGGCGTAGGCGTTACCGGCCCGTTGAAGGCCCCGAGGCTCTCGCCGTTGACGATAATTTCGCCCCAATATTCATTGTAGCGCATCAACACGTATTCACCGTCGGCAGGGGCCGTAACGCTCGTCGCTACCTCGGCCCAACGTTTACCGTCACGCCCGCTGACAACTTCATCGGGATAAATCTTTTTAAGATCCACATAACGCTCGCCTTCAGGAAGAACGACTACCTTGCCGTCAACCGTATATTCGGACATGGGCACGTAGCAGTCGACGGGCGAAGCTGCCTTAGCCGCATCCTCCGTAACTCCGTCACCCGTCAGACGAACGACGCGCGTATGCTTCTGACCGCACTTGTCGCAGACCCAACTAAGGCGATACTTGCCGCGAAAACCGCGAAACGCAACGACACCGCACCCTTCATCTTCTCCTTTCACCTTCACATCCAGCTTGGTGCGCCACTCCCTATTGATAAGTTCATCGAGCGCATCGTAGGCGCGTTTGCGCTTCATGTCACGCGTAAAAAGTCCGGATACGAGCGGCTCGCCGTAAACCCCTCCGCCGTCGACCGTATTCCACCATGTAATGCCCATCGCCGCCTTGTGCGAGAACCATTTGCGATAAATGTTGCGCGTCAAAATCGCCTGAATCTGGCGGCTCTTGTCGTCCATTCCGGGCGAGGTTATCGTAACCTCGGAGACATGCAACGGCTTACCGGTCATGGCCATCGTATCGAGACGGTGCTGAATCGTCGCGGGAGTTCCGACCCAGTTCACGTTCGTCGCTCCGAGCGCGAGACGCATACAGTCGTTGGTGTTGAAAATGTGCATCTGGCAGCCGACGACATCGATACGGGCTCCTTCGTTTTCAAGATCTCTGACCTGGGCAAGGAAGTTATCGTTAATGGCGTAATCGTTGATTACAAGATCGGTCGCATCAGGGAACGCCTCTTTTGCATCCAAAAGCGCGTTAAGCGGATAATCGCTGGGCATAAGGCCGTAGACGGACTTCCAGAACGGAAGCCCCGTACGCGATTTGCGGTACACTTTCCAATCGACGCAGCTTTCGTTCACAATATCCCAGCTGTCCACAAAAGGTCCGAAATCTTCAGCGATATCAAAAACTCTCTTGCGAAAGATCTTGCGCATGTTCGCGGCAAATTGCGGAGCCTTCTCTCCAAGAGTTTCCTCGGTTACATAGCCGTATGCGTTGCGCCACGCTTTCTTCCAGCGGCTGTCGAAACCGAACCCGCCCTCCGCGCCAGCCTTGGCGCGCTTAGGGAATGAGGAATGACGCGGTATGCCGAGCGTGTCGAAATACTCTTTTTCGTTCTCAGGACAATACCAATCGTAAATCCAGTAGGGCTTCGCGGTTCCCCAGATAAGAATATGGCCGTGGATGCGCACATCCATCATTTTGAGGTAATCGATTACGGGCTTTGCGGCAGGACGGCGCCAGAAACGTTCAAGCTGGGCAGCCTCCAGAGAAAGAGAATTCCAATACGCCTCCGTGTCGTCGTAAGCCGCGTTCGCGCGCTGTCTGCCGGGCTCAGGCTCGTAATTATTCCAGTAAAACGCGACGGTAGCCTGATTGAAAAGACCGTTCCTGCCGTAGCTCGCCTTGTAGATGTCATTCCATTCTGTCCTGCCGAGCTGATTGAAGTTAAAAATGTGTGCGCCGAATCTGAATTCGTGATCCGTCTGCTCAACCTCGACGCGCGTACCGGGACGCGCCGGAAGCGAAAAGACGCCGTCGGCCTTTCGGTTCGCCTCGATATCGGCATCGATTTTACGCTGCTCGTCCTCGTTCCAGATTTTCCAATACGCTTCGCTCATCACGCTTGGATCGCATCCTGCGGGAACGCCGCGCTTCGGAAAATTCAAACCGGCAGAACCGCACCATGCGGATGCCGCAAATGCGAACGACAGAGAAAAAATGTAAAACTTCATAATCGAGACTTAAAACCCTGATCATTTTCCTTTCGCGGCGGCTGCGGCGGCCTTCGCTTTTTCGGCGGCGATGCGGGCGCGGATCGAATTCTTCGCGCGGCGGCAGAACTGCGTTATCGTTCTGTGCGCGGGACAGACAAAACTGCATGCGCCGCATTCGATGCACGTCATGACATGGGCGCGTTCAGCATCGGCTATGTCGTCAGCCTCGACCGCCTTTGAAATATCGGCGGGATTGAGATTCATCGGACACGCCCTCAGGCAGCGCCCGCAGTTGATGCAAGCTTCTGACGTATACTGGAACACGCGGCGCTTCGAAAGAAACAGAAGTCCCGACGTCGTCTTTGTCGTCGCGATATCGAGCGACGATACCGCAAAGCCCATCATCGTTCCGCCGGAAAGCACTTTCACGGGAGGCTCTTTGGTTCCGCCGCAGAATTCTACAAGATCGGAATACTTCGTGCCGAGCGGCGCGAGAATATTTTTAGGCTCGGTTACGACATCGCCCGAAACGGTCGTCACGCGGCTGAGAAGCGCCTCGCCCTTCTCGACGGCATCCGCGATGGCGACGACCGTACCGACGTTTTCGACGACGCATCCGACGTCGATCGGAAGCGCGGGCGGCTCGGGAACGACGCGGCCGACGGTTGCGTAAATCTGGTGCTTTTCGCTGCCCTGAGGATAAAGAACGGGGAGAACCGTTATTTCAACATTGCCGTCGATATCCGCGAACGCCTTTTCTATGGCGGCGATCGCTTCGGGCTTGTTGGCCTCGACCGCGATTCTGACGGCCGGACCGCCGAGAATCTTACGCATAATCTCCACGCCGACTCTCATGCGCTCGGCGCGCTCGAGCATAACGCGAAAATCGGCGGTAAGATAAGGTTCGCATTCCGCGCCGTTTAAAATCAGATATTCACATCTTTTTCCCGGGGGAGGCGAGAGTTTAACGACGGTCGGAAATCCGGCTCCTCCCATGCCGCATATCCCGGCTTCTTCAACACGCTTCAAGAGTTCCTCTTTGGTCGCGCTCCTCCAGTCCAAAGGATCAAGCGCGAACGACTCCGCGGCGACAGCTCCTTCCGGCGCCGGAGCGGTCGTATCGAGAATAACGGCGTCGGCCTTTCCTCCGGAAGCTCCGAGACGAGTTTCAACGGCCTTGACGAGACCGTCGGCGCTCGCGCGTACGCATACGGAGATAAACCCGTTTCGCTCGCCGATAATCTGACCGCGGCGGACATAGTCGCCGGGCTTTACAATGCACTTCGCGGGAGCGCCGAGGTGCTGGCTCATCGAAATGACAAGCTCGGCGGGAAGAGGCATAGGCTCGATCGCCTTCTCCCTGGCGAGCTCTTTATTATAATCGGGATGGACTCCGCCTTTAAACTTAAATTTACTCTTTACCGTTTTCATATTCTCCGCTCTTTTCAGATAGGGTTCTCAACTATGCCGACAATTATACCATTTCTACCCCCGATACAACAATCCGCAATCCATCCTTTCATTACCGCCTGAACGCGAGCATCGCGTAAATGGTCGCGGTAACGCAGACCGGCGCGATGTAGATCGCGGTAATGGCCATAGCCCAGCCGGGAACTCCCACGGGTAGGAGAATGGCGCAGACGGTGAAAAGCGATACCGTATAGGCGATCTGCCCGGCCATGATGGTTTTCGGACGCTTCGCCAGAACCGCGAGCCCCTCGACGCGGGCGCGGATCGTCTGCACTACGGTGATAAGCGAATAAAGTCCGACGGCGAGCCGCGCCGTATCGACGATACGCGGCGGGACGTTCTGATACGACCCGAAGTACCACGCTCCGACAAGCGGAGTCGAAAACGCGAGCGGAACCACGCCCAGAAGAAGCCCCGCCACGACGGAGTACGCGAGAAGCCGCCTGTCGCCGGCATACTCGGGCGGAAACTTTATCGCAACCGTCTGCATCCTGAGCGCGGCATACGCCACGGGATTGGCGACGCCGAGCGTGACGTAATGGATCGCGAGCATATCTTTCGGATCGGCCGTTCTTCCGACGAAGGCGGCGATCGCGACCGGGGAGAGCATCAGAAGAAAGCCGCCGAGCGAAAGCGGAAGCGTGAAGCGGAACTGCTCGAGAGTAAGCCGGGGGATGTTCGGAAGCGACCGCGCGTTTTCTGTCTTCGGCCTGTTGGGCAGCCGCGCGACATAAGGCCGCGCAAAAAGCCAAGTCGCGGCAAGCTCCACCCCGACGCCGAACGTCAGCGCCGCGAGACCCCACCACGGTCCGACAAGCCCAAGCCTCGGGAAACAGACGGCGAGCGCAAAAGTCACTACAAGTCGGATCAGCGTCGCATAGTTCGCCTTCGCGCTGTCCAGATTGTTGAAAAGAACGACCATCGGGACGTTGCGCAGAAAGAAAAGTCCGTTCATCACGGCGGCGAAAAGAAGCGTGCGCGACGCAATATGGGCAAGCTCTGCGGGAAGATTGAAAAGCCCCGAGAATATCCAGCCCGAAAAAGGCGGCATCGCAACGACGCACTGAACGGCCAGAAGCGCCGCCATCATAAGCGCATTGAGGCGTTTGAAAGCGACGTAGCCCATCCACGTCTTCGCGAAAACGAGCCCGGTCGTGATAAGTCCGCCGCCGATAGCGCCGATCATGAACATAACCATCTGACCCTGGCTGAAGGCCGTAAGCGCATCCACGCCGTGCTGCCCGTGCGTGACGATTCCTGCGACGAGCGGATACGCGAGCGACTGCGAAAACCCCTGCAGCAGCAGAGGAATATAAAAGCGCGTGACGCTCCCTACGCCGAATTTCGAATATCCCGCTTCGTCAGATCGCATATCGGAAATTCTACGGTCGCTTCATGATGTCATTCAGACGTTTTTTAAGCGTGATGACAAGCTGAGGATTTTTCGCCGCGACGTCGTTCGTCTCTCCCGGATCGTCCGCGAGATTGAAAAGTTTCGGCGAACCCTTTTTAGGACATATAAGCTTCCAGTCGCCGGACCTGAAGCCTACCGGCCCCCATCCCGGCTGTTCGACGAGCTCCTTACGGCCTACGGAAGAGCCGCCTATCATGACATCCTCAAGATTTACGGAATCGAGCATGGATCCGTCCGGGACATCGACGCCGAGAATCGCCGCGAGGGTGCGCGAAATGTCCGTCTGGGATAAAAGCGCCGACGATACGCTCCCGGGCTTAACCTGACCGGGCCAGGATACGATGAACGGGACGCGCGTTCCGCCCTCGTAACACCCGTATTTCGTGCCGCTGAACGGATGTGCGGGATTGACGCCTTCCCACGCCGCGCGGGCGCCGTCCTCGTAGCCGTCGGAAATGCGCGGACCGTTATCGCTTGTGAAAATGAAGAGCGTGTCGTCATAACCGTATTTCTTAAGGCTCGCTCTGATCTGACCGAGCGCGTCATCCATCTCGACGATCTGATCGCCTCTTATTCCGAGATCGGTCTTTCCCTTGAACCGGCTGTGCGGATCGCGAGGCACGTGCACATCGCTTGTGCAGAAATAAAGAAAGACGTTCCCGCCGGCCGATTCCTTCAGAAAGAGATCGGCCTGACGGCACAGCGTATCGCTGATATCCTGATCATTCCAGCAGGCTGACTTTCCGCCGCGCATGTGGCCGATGCGCGAAATGCCGTCTATTATCGTTTTGTCATGCTGAGTGTCGCTCGGATGAGCCCACGCCTTGAGCTTTTCAGGATTCGTCCGCGCCGTAATCTCACCGTCCCATTTTTTAGGCGCATTGTCATACGATATTTCTATGGGATCGGCGGGATCGAGACCGACAACCTCGCCGTTGCGGAGATACACGCAAGGCACCCTGTCGGCCGTGGCCGCTAGAATGAATGAATAATCGAACCCGACCTCGTTAGGACCGGGACTTATTTTCCTGTTCCAGTCTGTCGGTTCACCGCCGCGCCCCAGGCCGAGATGCCATTTGCCGATTACTCCGGTACGGTAGCCCGAGCGGCGCATCATTTCAGGCAACGTCAGTTTACCCTCACCCGGAAGAGGCAGAATAAGTTTAGCGTCGCCGTCAAGAATCGTGGTACCCGGCCGCCTGAAGGCGTAATCACCCGTCAACAGGGAATAACGGCTCGGAGTACAGACGGACGTCGGACTGTGAGCGTCGGTAAACCGGCATCCTTCAGCGGCGAGCTTATCGAGATTCGGACACGGAACACGCTTCTGTCCGTATGTCGACGTGTCCGCGTAACCGAGATCGTCCACATAGAAAACGACCACCGCTTTCGGTTTGCGGCGACCGGAAACGGCACCGAACGACGGTGCGACTGCAACAGCCGACAAAAGCGCCAAAAAATCGCGTCGATTGATCATATTGGATTTTAATGAGATAAAAACATTTGTTGAAGATCCCGGGGGAAAGCCTTGAAATCGCTTGTTTTAGCTTATGAGTATTATAGCATTTCCAATATATTCTGTGTACTATCCGGGAAATTTGGTATAATTTCAGACGACAATCAACGTTTTTTAATGAAATTCAGAAATGACAAATCTTCTAATCCGGCAATTTAAAGGATGGCGCCTGCCTGAAGTCGCATGGTTGATTTTTTCCATTGCCTCTATAACGGCGCTATCCATTTACTGGGGCGACACGACAATTGGAATTATCGCGGCCGTTACCGGGATGGCGTACACCGTTCTCGCCGGCAAAGGCAAGGTTTCCTGTTTTCTTTTTGGAATTGTAAATACTCCCCTTTACGCCTATATCGCGTTTAAGTCCGGATACTACGGAGACTTCGCCCTGAACGCGTATTACTTCGCAATGATGTTCCCCGGGCTTGCCGCGTGGCTTAGAAACACTTCAACCGACTGCGAAGAAGGAATAAAACGCACAAAGCTTTCAAATAAAAACCGTCTGATGCTGACCGTTTCATGTATCGCGGGAATAATCCCGTTATGGGCGGCTCTCCGTTTTCTCGGCGGAGCGAGACCCTTCTGCGATTCGGCGACAAACGTCCTGTCTATAGCGGCGATGATACTGACGGTGCGCAGAGCGATCGAGGAGTGGATCTTATGGATAATCGTCAACGCGATCGAAGTCTTTATGTGGTACAGGGCGTGGTCCGTCGGAAACGGCTCGGTTTCAATTCTCCTCATGTGGCTTTTGTTCCTCGTCAACGGAATCTACCTATTGTCGCTGTGGATTCGAATAGACAGAAAAAAGTCGCTCAACGCCGTTGGTAGCGACGAGAATGTTATCTATTCGGCTACATAAGTCCCCTTGCCGAGTACGAGTCTCGCGTGTTCGGCGTATGCGCGGCGAGGATCGTTCAGATACGCTTCTAAAGTACGCTTCGCAAGACCGTTAAAATCGCCTATCCTATAAAGTGCGCGCGCAAGAGAAAGTTCCTTCAGGCAGTATGAGCGCTCGCCGTCCGGAACGGCGGCGGCTCCGCGGCAAAGCTCCTTATTCTTGGACTTGAAATTATATATGCTGTAATCTGCGATAGCAGGCGCACCGTTTTTCTCCCATGAGAAATAATTTCCGGAAATTTCAGGCAATGAAAGTTTGGATGCTAATAGCGGTGCATACTTCTTATCGCCTATCGCTTCAAAGTACATCGCTATGGCGCGGATATGAGAATATTCACTCTTCGAGTCGATTTTCGCGGCAAGTTTAGCAACGTCCTCGGCAGCCCTCGAAGCCTTAGACTTCGCCAACGCAATAATGTAGCTGTCGATCCAGCTCACAGGACGCCCGAACTGCCCCATGCCGCGATACTCCCAGCCCTTATCCCACTTTTCCACGCGTATTGCGGCGGCAAGAGTTTTTTCTCCCGCATTAGATCCAAGCATCCCGAGAACATGGGCGTAAATGAGTTTAGCCTTTTCATCTTCTGTCGCCTTGTACGCTTTTTCCATCAACGGAACAGATCTTGCCGGATCTGAAAAAACGGCCGCGAGCGATTTGTAATCATCGGCCACGTCCTTAACCGCCGATGCGATCGCATCATCGGGAAGCGGGAGATTATCTTTCGCGTCCAGCACCCACGAGGGAAGAACGTTCTTTCTGATCAGCGCTCGCTGCAAAGTCTTTATATCGATATCCTTAAGCGCCTTCTTTTCCCGAAGCGCGTGCTCGCACGCCTTGGCCGCCACCCAGCCTTGATTCTGGACATCAGGCATCATACGCAATATCGGCATCGCATCACGGCTCGCGCTCAATCCAAGCCCGATAACGGCGAGGTTGTCGGTCTCACGTGGAAGAATCGCGCGGTACGGCAGATTTACCTGAAGCGGCTTGTGCTCTGTCGACACGATAAGAAACTGCGGATCAACCGTCTGCCCGTGAGTATCAAAATTCGAGCGCGTTATACAGACAATATCAGGATAGGTGCGCTTAAGCATAACATCCTGAGGCGTAACACGGTATAAGCCGACAAGCCGACGACGCTCGCGCGAGTCGACGACCTGCGACTGATCCCAGTTCACCGAAGAATCTTCATAGCTGTTGCGCCCGCGAAGCGATAAATACCAAAGATCTTCCGCGTCGCAGTCATTAATGAACGCCCAGTCAAGATTGAGATAACTGTGCCCGAGGCGCTTACGCATAAACGCCGCGCCCTGCAATGAAAGCTCATCGGACGAAATATGTTCCGTCTTCTCGCCCGCAGCGAACGCGACATCGCAGTTACCCGTCGCATCCACGACCGTTTTAACCGGAACGAGCGCGGGCGCACCGTCGGCAAGCATAACCTTAAGCGCGGTTATAACGCGCCCTTCCTTGACGACGCCGTATACAAACGAGCCGTAAACCGTTGTCGCCCTTCTCGAACGCGAACGGAAGAAATTCTCCTTGGTCTGAGAATAAACAAGGCCCATCTTTTTCACCGCCTCGTCAAGCTCCGCCGTAAAACCGACGCGATTGCCGTACCAGTAGCTGCCTATCAACCCCTCCGTCGTCAATCCGCCAGAACGATACGAATATTCAAATCCGATCGCCTTTACCTTAGCGCGAGAAAGAGCCACGAGCGCGCTTGCGCCGCCTGTACCGAGACCTGCGACTGCTGTGTCGTATGAGTCAATCACCTCGCTTTGAGGAGGATCTAAACGCGACGCGTCGGATGTTGCGTTACGAGCGTATTGAGAGGCAAGGCGACCGGCCTCTTCAGGTTTAAGCTTACCGAGCGGACCGCATGTAAAAACGCCTTTCGCGTCTTTAATCAATTTATCGGGCGCATTAAGAAAACACGTCTCCGCGCTTTCAATTTGCTTAAAAGTCCATGTCTTATCGCGGGCTAACTGCTCCATCTTAGCGAAAGAGAGAGCCGAACCGTCATTCATCTTAAGTTTTATCGAGCATTCCCAAAGCTTACCTTCGATTTCCTTTACTTTGGGATCGATCACGGGCTTGCCGATCTTATGAACGCCTGTTACGCCGATAAATTTAACCTCCATCCCTTTCGCCTCGGGCTTATCCCCGGAAACGACACGCCTATGAACAGTATATTCACCCGCAGGAAAAGCCGCGAACTCACCGCCCGCGCGCTTGGAAGCATAGGCGCGTTCTGTCGCGTCAATAACGCATTTTGCGGCGATAAAGCGCTCTCCTGAGCGGCTTACCGTAACAACCCCCGAGACACCGCCGTCGGTATTGCGAATGATATCCTTAACGTAAACCCATGTTCTGAACGGGATTTTAGCATCGAGGAGTTTCTTGTCGAGCGACTTTCTGATCGATAGAGGAGTTTGAAGGTAGCCATCCTCTTTTTCAATAATAAGCTTGCCCGCAGTATCCGATCCGAGAGCTGGGCGCGACTCCAAAAGAACCACATCAGCACCCGCCTTTTTAGCGGCGAGAGCCGCCTCAACACCCGCATCGGTACCGCCGATTACAACAACATCGGCAGATGTAAGCGGAGCGGCAAAAAAAGATGAGGCAACGAGTGCCGATAAAAAACATGTCAAAACGCTTACATATATTTTTTTCATCTAATTTTCCTTTGAATGATTAACAGTGAATTTCGTCCTCTTAATCTCACTCCACGAAAAGATCGTCGAGCGTGACGACCGACTGGACATCGTTCAGATATTCATTGTGAACAACCCCGCATGTAGTCACCAGCGTTATATACGCCGCGCCGCGAAATGCGCCCTCGGAAATAAAACGCTCACGCCGGTTTACAATCTTTCTGTGCTCTTCCTTCGTCAGCTCGTATTCACCCAACGAATACTTGATTTCGCAAATGTTAGCCGCATCGTCCGCCCGCTCTATCAGCAAATCAATCTGCGCACCATCCGTTCCTTGCCCCGGTGAAGACCGCCACGCATACTGATGCGTCTCTATCCCAGATATCCCAAGCGCCCGCTTTATCTGCGAAATATGCTCAAAACACACACGCTCAAACGCAAGACCCCGCCAAACGTTTGCACGCGGCGAATCCTGAACCGCCACCCATGAACCTGACTCACCCACCCCTAGATCTGCGAGAAACCTAAAATGGAAAAACGTGAAATTATCGATAAGCTGATAAACGGCATCATGTGACATTTTTCTCGGCATACGATAACGCCGAACAAAACCGCATTCCACCAGTTCGGAAAGCGCAATGCTGAATGCTCCATTGTCCGTAAGCCCTGTCGCGGAAAGCAACTCACTACGGCTCATGCCGATCTTTTTGCGCCCGAGCGCGGTGACAATGGCGGTATGACGTTGCGGCTTTTTGAAAAGCGACGCATACAGATGACTGTATTCGTCACGCAACTCACCGTCCGCAGCAAAGAACATCGACTCGAGATTCTGCGCCGGGCTCCGGCCCTTCTCCACATAATTCCAGTAATATGGAACGCCACCCATGGCCATATAGTATTCAAGCAACTGCCTGCGCGTAGCGACAATTCCACGCGCCTGAACAAACCGCTCACATTCCGAAAGCGTAAACGGCTCAAGCCGGATTTTGCGCGTCAATCGGTTGTGGAGACCGCCCCTGGCATTTACAAGTTTATCAGTCATCCACGATGTTGCCGACCCACAGACAACGAGCACAATGTCCGTTCTTGCAGATGCCCAGCCGTTCCAGAACGACTCAAGTGCACTCACAAACCCCGACCGTTGCGAATCCATCCACGGAAGTTCGTCAATGAATACAACTTTTTTGCCTGAAGGAAGCCGCGCAAGGGCGGCCTCAAGCGCGTCAAATGCGTCATACCATGTCCTCGGACGCCTCCCGGAGAAGAGCCCCTGCTTTTCCATCGACTTAACAAACCTTGCAATCTGCTCGCTACGCCCGGCATTCGCAATGCCAGTATGATAAAACGCGAATTTTTCGTCATACGCCTCACGTATTAGATATGTCTTTCCAACCCTACGTCGACCAAAGACGGCAATAAACTCCGAAGATGCGCTTAAAAGAGCATCTTTAAGCTTCTTTACTTCGTTTCTACGACCTATTAACATTACAAGCCCTCCCAATTGATGACAATCAACATTGTATCACAATACTCTGCGGAAAGTCAATTCATCACACCATTTTCCGCAGAGTATAATGTAGTTTTAGGCCTTTTTTACCAAATACTCTGCGGAAGGTCGATTATTTACACTACTTTTCGCAGAGTATAACTTCATTATCTCCTAACCACTAACCACTAACGACTAACAAACTTCGCGGCAAATCCGCCGCCGAGTGCGAGGCGGACCTTGATCTTGTCGCCCGCCTTGATTGTAAATTCGCGGCACCTAAACCTCCAACACATCTCCCATTACTCACCTGATAATCACTCTGAAAGCGTCGTTCCTTGCGATGTAAAGTGTTTTTGTCCCATCTTCATTAACTCTCCACTTAGCGCGTACGCGATCGACATTCAAGCCTATCATGTTCCACTTCACATCCAAAGGAACGGCTGGGACGGTCAGGACAGGAATGCCAGTCACTCCAGCAACTTTCAACTGATCTTTCGTAATCTCTGACGCGTCAATCGTAATCGTGCCGGAACCGCGGAACGTCGTCGAGACTGTCTGCGATTGGGTGGCGGACGCCTTGATTGTCGCGCCGTCGGCGAGGGTCAACTTCTTGATGGCGTTGCCCGGCGTGAGAGTTCCATTTACTATCAGGGATTTGGCACCGTCAGCACTGCCGTCCGTGCCGTTGTTCACGAAGTTGCCGACTGTAAATTGAGAATATGGCCTATTGGAGCCAACCCTGTTTAGCTGCAATTGGCCCGACGAGCCGATCTCAACCGTGAAGTTCTCTCCGCTCGGATCTTCAAGAGGACAGAGAATTCCGTCGCTCACGAGGATCTTGCCCGTGCCGCTGACTGCCGTGTTGACAAGGAACAGGCTGTACGTCTTGTTGCTGTTATTGCCGCCCGTGACCGTCAGGGTATATGAGCCAAGATTGAGACTGGTCGCTGCATAGTCGTTTCCGACAAGGCCGAAAGAGCGGTGGACATTTGCGGTGGCATTGCCCTCGAGAGTTAGCGATGCCATCTGCTTCGTACTTGACGCGACGGAAGAAGTGCCGGTGTTGGCAATGGTTGCGCCTTCCTCGAGAATCACATTCACGGTGACGTCGCCTACCCCGTTCACGTCGTATGTCGCGCCACCCTTCACACGGATGGTCTGGGCTGTGCCGGTGCCGCTGACGCTCTTGACCTTAAGTGTGCCGTTACTGACAATTACAATACCCTTCGAAGCATTATCAAACGGCAAAGTCGCTGCACCTTCACCCGTCTTGACGATTTTACCGTTGTTCGTGATGCTGCCGACTCCCGTGATGTCGTCCGCCGTCAGCGTCATATCGGAGAGGATGTCGAGCGTCACGCTGCCCGCGCCCGTGAACACAAGTTCGCCGACGGTGGCATCAGTGTCGATGGTAAGCTTGCAGGCGCTCGCCGCATTGATGATGACCGTTGCGTCTTCGGCGGGTACGCCATGCGCCTCAACAAGCTCGTTCCATGTCGTATCGGCCGTGATTTCCCACGCCGATGCCTTGAAATCGACCTTGATCGTGTCGCCGTCGCGGTAGATGCGTGTGCCATCCCCGCAGTTTTTGTATACGGGTGTGGGAACATCTTCGTCGGCCAAACCGCTGTACTCAAACACGACGATCCCGTTCTCGTCAGCCGTCTTTGTCTTGCCGTCTATGATGAGTTTGCCGAGGACTGTATCCTTCGCAATTTCAACGGACGTGATGATCTTCGTGCCGAGTTCGATGATCGTGCCGCCGGCATATGTATTCGCGCCCAGGAGCTGAATGGAGCCGCCGCCCTTGAAACGCATCATGCCCTCGCCGGTTAGCGCCGCACCAACCTTGATTGCGAAAGCGCTACTGTCGATGGTGCCGCCGCCCTTGAGGAGGTTTACCGTCGTGTCGGAGGTGATGAGTCCGCCGGGGTTGGGGTCGGCGGAATGTGCCTTGAGTGTTCCGCCGTTGAAGTTGATTGTGCCAGAGCCATTGGACGGTGTATAAATGCGACGCGTCCTAAGCGTTCCGCCGTTGAGGTTGATAGTGCCACTCGCGCCTTCCGAGGAATTGCCCCAGCCGTTTCGAACCATGTACGTTTCTACTGTTCCATTGTTGAGCGTCAACGCACCGTTTCCTAAGTTGCCGACATACAGGATTTTTTCCGAACCCGTTGAAGTCACGCTTCCACCGTTGACCGTCATGGCTCCAATAGCGCCTTGATAGTGTCCGATATACGCATCCGAGTCGTAAGCCACAATTCCATCATCAACGGTCACCGTTCCTGTACCTTTGTTGCCGACGATAAAGTTGCCTGCAACGGACAAGGTACCGGAGGAGACCTCAACCCCAACCGTCGTATTCGCGTCAACGGCGAGAACCCGTGTCGTACTGCCTTCAAGTGTGCCCGCGCCATTCTTCACGACCCTCACATTATCGGAAATCGTGACGGACGAACTCAACGTCTGGCCGTCCGCAACGTTCACATGCAGCTCGTCTGAATTCGTGTTGAAGTATTCCAGCTGATGCAGCTCGAGATAGGTCGCGTCGCTTGATGCCGTGAACGTGATACGATAGAAGCGGTATGCGGTATCGTTGGAGAACGAGAACTCCTTCGGAGAACAGCTCTTTGTCAACCATGACACGTCATCCTCAGCACCGACAGTGTCAAGATCCTTCCATGTCTCGCCGTCGTTTGAGCCTTCGAACGTCCATGTCTTCGGGCCGCGAGACCAGTTATTTGATTTGCTTTCGTGGTTCGGGCGAGCGAAGTATATTTTGTACTTGTCGACTTTCCGCGCGTTCCCTTCGCCAAAGTCGTATGTAACGGCAAGCGGCAGATTCTCCGTTCTCACCATGATTCGTTTGTCGTTATTGCTGCAGTCTGAATCCGTTGACGGACTTGTGTTGTTGAAAAGATTTGCTCCGTTGCCTCCTTGCGCATTTTGCGCGGTGCCGCCATTTGTGCTCCACGTCACGCGCGTTCTGTCCGTGTCTGGCGACGTGAGGTCTCTGGGGACGCTCGTGATAGTGCCGGAACCTGCGAGCGACGAACAGGTGAGACTGTAGCCGTTGAGGTCGAGAGTAACGCCGTCCGCAACGGACAAAGCGTCGACTATCGTATCAGCGGTAAGCGTCGTATTTTCGCTTACAATCCAGCCGTCCGCAAGCTCAAGCATCTCATAAAGATTGTGAAGCGTAACCTTCCAAGAACCGATCTCATTGGGGTGTACGCCATCGGGAACAAGATTCAAATATTCCGCCTCGCCTTTTTCAAGTATCTTCTGCCATGAAGGCCAATTGTCGATCAGAAGATAACCGCCCTCATCTGCGACACGACGATACATCGCAATATGATTTTCGAGCCCGGTGCGATTTGAAAGCGTAGAATTTGGTGCTTTTACATAAGGATTCATCGTCTGAAGAATAATCTCGCAAGACGGATGAGAAGTCTTAATCGCGCTAATGATTCCCTTCAAATTATTTTCTGCCAATACAAGAACTTCGTCGGGAGTTTTTCCTGAATTAAGACTGTCAGCCGCGTCGTTCATTGAAAACTCGATAAAGACGACATCAGGATTCTTTGACAAAACTTTCTCCTGAACTTTCAGCAAGCCTTCAGAGGAATTTTTACCAGACATTCCCGAGTTGATTACCGTTGCCTTATTAGGCCATCTTGCATTAAGAGCATCGCTTAATCCTTGTACCCATGAACCGCTCTGAGTAAGCGATGTGCCATAACATACAATCGTCTGCGATTCTCCTCTTTCAAGCGCAGTAATGAAATTACATTTCGCTGCCAATGCGCCGCTCGCCCCAAATAAAAGCGCAACCGAAAGGATAAATGAAAATAAACTCCTAAGCCTCCAACTCGAACTCGATCCTCCTGCGGCGCGTGAGGACACGCGCCCTCCCGATAAAAACTCACAACTCCCAACTCTAAACTTTAAACTATTACCCCCCCCCCCTGGATTTTTTGCAAGTTATAAGGTTCATGAGTTTATCCTTTCTTGTTTCGGGCTTTATCAAATTAATCTTAAGACGGCGTAACGAACCATCTTTTGATACTATTCTAACATAACGCGCTTATCAAGAAAAGCGAAAGTTATTGCAAATTCCTATCACGGCCAATTGCAAAAAACTGTCACGGAGGATGAGGGGTTAGAAAAGGTGAAGGTGAAGAGAGGCGAGAGTTCGAGTTCAGAGTTTGTTGTAGAGAAAAGCGGTAGCGGTAGAGGGGTCAGGGGTTAGTCGTTAGCGGTAGCGGTAGAGAAAAATATCCACTCTTCACCTTCACCTGACTCCTAACCCCTAACTCCTGACTCCTAACTCCTATCTACACCTACACCTAGTCTCTACACTATTATCGGCGACCTTTACGCATAAGCCATACTATCAACTCGGCCGCATAGTCGGTTTGAATCATCGTCGCGCCCTGATCGAGAACCCAGCCCCAATTGGCATCCGGATCGAGCAGGGCTCGCTTATCGCCGTGTCCCGCGTCAAGATTATCCCACATCGTATTCACCCAAAGACGCGGTGCACCCTTAGCCTCCGTCACCTTGCCGAACGCCGCGGCATGCTTAGGCGAATCGACACAGATTTCGTACATTGATGCCTTCCTCGGCTCCTTCGCCAACCAGAGCGGCAGATCGTGCGCGGCCTTCTTATGCCTTTTCCAACAGAACTGGATGACGGGCATATAAAGGAGCGTACCGTCCTCCACATCCTTCCAGTACGGGCCGAAGAACTTTCGGGCATCGTCGGGATTATGCAACGATTTCACAAGCACCTCCTTCAGCGCACCCACGGCCGCAACCGCGTCGAGGATCTCTCTTGGATACGCGGTAAACTTGTCGATATTCATTATGATCCTGCCGCGCGTCAGTTCCAAAGCCTCTTCGAGCGTCAGGATCTCATAGTCCGTCGCCTTTCCCTTCGCGTCGCGCATCTTAAACTTCTTTATCTGCTCCAGGGTAAGATCGCATACCTTGCCCTTACCTGTCGTGGTGCGGTCAAGCGTTGCATCGTGGTTAAGAATAAAACGCCCGTCCTTAGTTCTCTGCACGTCAAGTTCCACAATATCCGCACCGAGCGTGATGGACGAGAGAATCGCGCCCTTGGAATTCTCCGGGAAGTTCCGCCAGTCGCCGCGGTGCATTGCGACAAAGACATAATTGCGGTCGCTTGAAAGAAGCTTCTCACGAATCTGCTCCGTCCGCGTCGCGGCATTCACGCAAAACGCAAAAAAAGCAAAAAAAGGAAATACCGCAAATCTAAAATTCATAATTAAAATCTTTTAGGAGTTCTTAAAACAGTTACACGGACATTTTAACAAAATGCGGTTAATAAGAGAAGCGCGAGTTGTTGCAAATTCCTGTCATGGCCAATTGCAGAAAACTGTCACTTTCTCGGAACAACGCCTAAATATTTGTTTTGCACCATTTTAAAGTCGGCATCTTTAGGGCCGTGCTCCGGCTTTAACCGCAAATACGAAAAATCGGACGGAGCTTCATCGATAAGCATTATTTTCGACGTACGTCCGGGAACGGACGCGACACCCGGAGCAATTACGGCGTCACCGTCTTTTACGACAAGCGATTTAACCTTATTCCTATCGGCAAGGGCCATCAGGCGCAAAACGCTTCCGCCTTTCAATTCAAGACCGCCGGACAATTCCATCCCCCCAAGCACGGCGAGTTTACCGTCAAGACGCATGCGCCGCCCCTTCAGCGCGTTAACCGCCACCGCGCCCGCGCCCTTGGTGATGATTCTCGCGTTATCCGAGAGAGTAACGACCTTTACGCCGCGCAGATCGACTTTGTTCTCTTCGACAACCGCCCACCCGTCAATCGTAAATGATTTGCAGGCGAAATTCGATTTTGGCGGAATACTTGGAATGGACTTGCCTGATACTAAAACATCCGTATCTTCGCCAGGCAACGACACCACTCTTTCACCTACCGAGTTGATGCAAAACCAATTCGCCGTCTCAAAAATATCCGAGGAACCAGACGGACCGCACCAAACTGCCGTCTTAACGGCTACGGGATTGTAATGCGAATCAAAGGTATCGGCATATTGCCTGGTTTCCCGCGTCCTGAAAGCGCGAGAAAAAACTCTTACGTCATCAAGCAAAATCCCCTTTTCGCCGCGAGGCTCCTTGAATCCGGCCATACCGATTCCGCCGGACATCCCGCCGATCGCGAAACTCGGCTCAAACGAACATCCCTTGCATGCGCCGTTCATCGCAAGAACCGTCGCCTCGCCTCCATCAATAACGAGTTTCGCCTCATTTCCGTCGCTTACGGATAAAACGACTGAATGAGCGGATAAATCCATATCGGGAACCTGAATTTGCTTCGACGCAACAACTTTGCAGCTGCTGCCCGGAATAGTCGCAACAATGCAAAGAAGCAACGTATTTTTTCTTTGGCCGGTCGTAAGCATAACGGCCTTGCCATTGCCTTTCCGCGCGGAGCCGAGAGAGGCGATAACGAGCTTTGGAGTATTCGGAATTATGCCGTGCAAAACAATAGTCATATTTCCGCCATTTAAATTATTTACGCTTCCTTCTGTCTCACCATTAAGCCATACCCCCTTCTTATTCGCAGCTTCAGTTGCATGAAGCGAATTAAGGGCGCAGAATTTCCTGTCGAATCTGACTATTCCCTTTAATGTCCCGTTATACGTCCACTGAAAAACAGGATCGTAAATCGTCTCCATCTGCCGCCACTCATCGATCAAGGCGTCAAAGTTTTTTCCAAACGTTTTCTCCCAATGATCGCGACCATGCTGACGATAACCGTGAAGTATTTTCAAAATAGTACCTTCGCCGTAATTCTGCGTCATGAAGTCCACGAAATTCGCTCCCGCCATATACTTGCCGTAATTGCGGCCGCCGCGCAGCGCCTTGTAGCGTTTGTGAAGAACGGCGCTCGGATCGGTACAGCCGCGATACCACACCTTGTAGTTGCGCGTCCAATCGGCCATCGCTTCGGTAAAAACGCGGTCGGAGCCCATATCGAGAACATGCGTCATCTCATGGCATAGAAGGCCCATTCCCGGACTGTCGCCGGGATTATTTCCCACCTTCCAGACTATCCGTCGACCTACGGCAAATGCGGGATTACCCCCTTTTACGGGATTAAGAAAAAGCTCAATCTTCATGTTCTCGTGAAGTGAAGATCGATCGGTTTCGCCGTAAAGCGCTTTGCATATTTTCTGCGCCACCACTTCCATCTGCTCGCGCAGATAATTTCTATCGCCCCATTCACGCAGGTTCTGAGGCGTATCTTTGTGATAATAAACCTCAAGCGCCGAGGCAGAAAAGCAGGATGCGGCCAAAGCGCAGCAAAATATGACAAATCTGAACAACCTTTACCTCACGATAATCCGAGTACCGATTGGCTTTATATCGGCATAAATGTTACCATCGTCGTTTACACCTACGCCAAGCACCCATTTAGGATGATTTCCATCAAGAGAAACGACCGCTTCAGCAAATTTCCCACCAGAGGTAAGAACATGTCTGCCGGCGCAAGGACGCTTTACTCCGTCAATAGCTACAGTGAGCGCTTTATTCTCTCCGAGTGTTACAGTTTTCTCTGCAACATCAAGAACAGGCGCAATATTGCGTTTAGAGAAAGTAAACTTGAGCTTTGCTCCGTCAGCAAGATTCAAATCGCCGTCGAGAGCGACCTCTCCAGACTCGGCAACCTGGAACGTGGCGCCGGCATTTACAGTTGTTAAACCACTGCCGAGGCTCGCGCCGGGCTTATACGCCAAAGTTGCGGTATCAATCACTGACACCGGCGGCTGGGGGGTCTTATCTTGTTGGGCCATCTTGTTAATCTGCAAAATTCCTGAACCTGAAACCGTAATCGTCGGAGCGGAGTAACCGCGAGTGACCGTATCTACGGTTATTTTACGCCCGACTCCGTTCTCGTCATCGGTGCAGAATATTACTTCACGGTTAAATACTATTCTGGCATTAGTGTTTCCGTGATCGGCGATAACAAAGTCGGAATACCATGGACGGATCGTCTCAACATTTCCGTCAACATTGCGCCCAATGCAATATGCGCCTGTAGCCGATTGCGAAAAATTAAGCCCCAGCTCACCGACATATACAGTATGACGCGTAGCCTTGTTTCCGTCGCTCAAATAAAACCAGTTTGATGAAAGTTCATTTGTCACACTCATGAATTTGAAGACGGATGAAACATTGCCTGACTGATCATATGTTAAAAATCTATCATCTTTCCCGGTAAGAATCAGATTCGTAACCACAATTTCTCCAAGATTCTTATGAGTAACCCTGTCCTTGGAACCTGTAAGCCTCATTTCTCCGACATTCACCACAGAGCCTGAACAAATTTCAAGTTCTCTCATATCTCCCGCGTAAGGAATAAAAAGAGTGGAGTTGTCGCCCACTACAAAGCGAATGTCATCGCTCTCAACGCGCTTGTAATCTTTAACGGTATAAGGAGAATCAGAATTGTTTGAATAGACATAATTACCGAACACAGCCCACGAATACCCGTCATCCCAGGACGCGATGGTTTCGCCCTCATTGGCGTATGCGCCACCGGAGAAAACAATATGTGATTCGCTGCGCGTCTTATATCCCCTCGCATTCTGCACCACAGCAATAGCCTCATTGAAATACACCGGAACATTGATGGTATGGGAAGACGACGAAAGGTTTGTGATCGCCGTTACTTTTATTGCTTCTTCGCCATCAATCGTCACCGCTCCGCTTCCTGCGGAAAAAGTGATAGACGCGGGAGAGAAGTTTTCAATGTCGTTGATAATGGTTATATCTGAAGAGGCAGGGATATATAGATTCGCGCCATTTGACGGAGTTTTCCCATCTCTCCAATTGGCCTGCTCGCTAAAAGCGGGAGCCTCGCCGCTCCCGGTCCAAATACAATCATTCGCACCCTTAACCAGAATGCAAAGCGCATTGCCCTGTGTAACATACAATGTCTCCATTCCCTCCGGAATCGAAACACTATCCGACGAAATGTCAACATCAATCATCGACCAAGCATTTTCCGGTATCGCATTATCAGATTCGAGAATCACATTATAGCCGTTGATTAACGATCCGCTATCTATTTTAAGGGCGACCTTCTTATTATTTTCAACATTAACAAACTCAAGCGAGTTAACCGAAATCGGAACAACCGAAGCCGAAAATTGAGGTACATGCAAAGTTGAACCGCCTTCCATAGTGAGTTTACCCGCAACGGGAACTGTCCCCGAAGCGGAATCAACGAGTTTAAGCGTCGCCGTATCCCTAATCGTCACATCTCCCTTACCGGGATAGACGCCCTTTTTCACGACAACAGTTACATCGTTTGAAGCCGTAAAGCCGCCGGTAAAAGTGCCGGGAGTATTAAACTTAAAAGTGCCGTTGCCTATTGCAGTCATCCCGCCAGCACCGATCACGGCGATATGCGCAGGTCTATCCGATGAGTTGTTCACCGACACCGTATGACCTTCTAAAGTCGGATCATCATAGTGTGATGTATCAACAATAATGCCGTTCTCACCGATTACAGTGCGCCCCGTACGATCATCACCGCCATAATTACTGTTAGTTATGTCAAACTCCCAGTTTCCGGAACTATGGAAAGTATAACCATTAACCTGAAAATAACCACGCTGCATCTCGATGCCGCAACTACCGCCTCCGATGATTATCGTAGCTGATGAATCCGGCTTAAAAGCAAAATCCCGTACACTGCTGCCTGAATGGTGATGTATTCCGTTAACACGCAGAACCCCGGAGAATCCGCTGTTGAACGAAACACCCCCATGGTTGTATTGATAAATATAGTTAACCGTTAAATTGCCGGCAAATGTTCCGAAAATATTTCCGCTCACATTAAGATTCAGTCGTGAGATGATCAGAGTCGAACCAGCCTTGGAATTAAGAAGCTCGGTTCCGGATGTGTTTATCGTTGTGTTACCTGCAGAAACCGTTGCATTTTCAGCGAGCGTAAAGGCCTTAGAAACATCCCACGAACTGGCCTTCAGTGTATAATTACCATAGAATGTAGTATGGTTTACAGGAATCGTCCCCGTCACTCCACCTTGGAAATCAACCTCGCCTGTAACATCAATCGCGACATATTCGTCACCTGACTTAAACTCGACGGGAACATTAATGACAGGGCGCGAAGCACCCATTCTGATAATGGATGAGGCTACAGCTATAGAGCCACTGCCGGATATTTCGAGCTTTCCGTCGCCGGATATTTCAATCGCGTTAACAGCGAATGCGCCATCGCAAACAAGTTCCACATCGTCAGAAACACCGATAAAGACGGTATCTTCTGTCCCAGGAAGCGTATTATTAGACCAATTGTTTTCATCAGAAAGCAAATTATTGCCGGCGGCTCCCGTCCAAACGCCAGTGCGGGCCTCCTCCTCAAAACTCGCCCAAATTTCAAGGCGGCGCACCTGATATGCGCTTGCGGTTACCGTATCAGGAAGACCATCTGTTCCTTTCTCCGAGGTCCAGGTATAATCCATCGTATTGCCGACTCCATTAGCATGACACGCATAATCGCCTATGCCTATTTCATCAGTTGCAGTTGACGACCCCCAACGGTTCCACGCGAAAAGGACCTGTGCATCATTCCAATGAGCGTCACCCTCTTCCTGCGAGAATATGCGATGCGCCTGGAAGCATCCATATCCGGCATTTCCTGAACCCATAGTATCGTTCCAGCCATAAGTGTCACTGCTGCCGAAAACGTCTTTCGGAGCTCCCTCAAGCGCATCCGGAGCAGTGTAATTATGGTAAGTGCCTTCAATTATTCCCTTCACGCCCACTTTGTCGGAAGATACATTTCTTATACTGGAATCGTTAGAATAGACATGCATATTCTCCGCGATAAACTGCATATTTTCTCCAGACCAGGGGAAATCGATATCATCGAGAGTTTTACCCTCGGCATCAAAATCGACCCACACGAAACGGCGGCGGCTCGTCCCTGCACGGACAAGCTCCATATAATATCCCGCTCTCTTAACTTTTCGTGTAAGAGATACCGACGCACCGACAGATGTATACGGTGAAGCCTTCGTGAAAACATTCGCCGGAGTTTCTGCGTCAATCACAAATGCGCGTTCCATGCCGCCGCGGTAAGTCTCAGGAACAAGCACATCAGCGCCAAGCGCCACTTGAGCCTCATCAGTTACGGTATCATCCTGCGTGCCGCCAAACGCGTTCTCGCCGGAAAGAGGAAGCGCTTCCATAATCTTTTCTGCGAACGCCTCGGATGTAAGCGAACATCCCGCCCAATTCAAGTGAAGCTTATCTGTAAAGAAATTATCCGATGTAATCGGCACCATCGAATAAAGATCGAGGAGCACAAAGTTGGATGGCAGTTTCTTAGCCGCCCAATCCGATTTTAAAAGATCGTTAAAAGCGATTATCTTCTGATGATTCTCGCTTGTAGACTCGTTCCGATCAAGGAGAGTAGCGCCGATGATTTTCGCATTCGGCCTCTCCGCCGAGATATTCTCGATAAGAGCCTTGAACGAGGCATAAACCTCATCGGCAGCATCTCCGGCCCCGATATCGTTGGTTCCGATCAGAAGCGTGATTACATCGGCATATCCGGCGATATCAAGATAAAGATGAAGATTATCTCTGACACCGCCGCGCTGCGATGAGGCTGTATTTGGAGAAGTCTTAATTCCGTCTCCACTGATACCGCAATGCCATACCCAATCTTCGCTCATAACGACGTTCGCGGCATTCTTAGGCGCATATTTCCAAACGCCGACCATTTTGGGCTTATATCCGTTAGCCGCAAGACGTGCCGCGATAGCGGTGCGATACTGAGGATAATCACCTTGGCTGTCTTTGGTTACGCCTTGAGTAATCGAATCTCCGATCGGGAGAATCTTGATTTCCGGAGCGTTCTCATAATCTCCGACAGTCAAAACGAGATTTTTACGGTAAACATTTGCATCCGCCACATCTTCAAGAGTAATAGACCATTCAGCGCCAGTGGCGATACTTGAAGCATCGAAAACATCATCAAGATTTTCGGGTAGATTCCTGGCATACTCCGACTTAAAAGTCATGAGTGTAATTTTGCCGCAAGTCATACCGGCATAATTTGGCGAAAGCGCAATTTTTGCTCCATTGGCAAAGATAAACCCTTTACCTTCTTCACTTCCCCAAATATATACCGGCGTTTTAATCGGATCTAAAATAAGTTTAGCTTTTTCGGTAAATGTAAGCGTCTCAGCATCAAGAGCTCCTTCTCCGTAAAAAGAAACCTCCCCCGTAATTTCCTGCGAGGTTTTATTCATGTTCTTGAAGAGCAAACAATTTTTATCAATTAGAATCTTGATTAAATTACCTTCAACTTTAAGTTCGTAGGGAATAGCAATTCCTTCGATAGAACACTTTGCCAACACATCTGATGAAAACTCTCCCGAAGAAAGCTCAAAAAGCTTATAAGAACCCATTGCAAGAGACTTAGGAAGCACTATTGAAGAACCGTCCTTAAAGATAAACTCGCTTGCTTTTGCCGCGGCGGTATCAGCGTTAAGAGAAGAGAACGCAAGTTTTGAACCCTTACTCACCTTAAGAGCGCCGACTTCTAATTTTCCTGCAATGGTGGTCGTTCCTTCTCCGGCAAGAGTCAACTCTCCTGCACCGATCAGATCTTCCGTGACCGTAACGTCAAATCCGCCATTGTCGATCGTTCCGCCTGCCGCATTGACATTAACAAAAAATTTCTCATGTGCAGCGATCAAGGTTCCTGATGCCGTGGCCTTTAATGTTCCTCCGTCAAAATTAAAATAGCCATTGGCATTACCTTTATTCCTCGTTATGCCCTTCACAGCCACCAAACCGCCATTGGTTACGCTGACATAACCATCCTCACCTTCTTCGTCTCTCGTTTCGCCGTTAAAATAAAGTGTAGAGACCGTTACTGAACTGCCCTCGCCGTCAACAATCAAATGCCCCTCGGCACCTTGGGCGATATAAGCGTTACTCTTTCCGACATAAGTTCCTCCATTCTTGACGATCATTGTAGCCTTAGAAGGAGCGGAACCGAAATCTCCAACTCCAAGATGACTGCCTGTGTTATTGGTAATACTCCCCCCGTCAATAATCAGCCGCGCGTCAACATCAGTAGCAGATTCCGAATCGGCATTATTTCCTCCGACACACACCCAACGATTTGCCGAAGAATCCATAACCACGGTTGCGTCCTCAGCAATAGTAAGAGACCCATTCCATACTCTGAAAGTTTCGGTATACTGATACTCGCCATTTTTAAGTGTAGCATTACCGCCGGACGATGTGGCGATATTCATATATGAATTAATCTTGCCGGTAAGCTTATTCCCGCTATAATCAAGCGCTACTGATTTATCAATATCAGTTCCTAAAACAAGATTGCCGACATTAACACTGTCAGTAAACTTAATTGTACCCTCCGTAACCGTAGTTGTCTTTCCCTCTCGAGAAAGAGAAAGCTCAAGCGTTCCCAAACCTGTCTTTTCAATCTCCTGGGATAGTGCCGCAGAAATTGTGCCTGTAACGCCTTCGTCAACGATAATATTAGATGCGGTCAGCAGAGACGGGCTCTCTTCCCCTTCTTTAGCGGAAATTACGGCATTCGCGCTAAAGTGCAACTCCGCTACAGATGCAGATGCATCAAGTATCGCAGATGAATTGTGGATTGAAAATACGGCGTTATTTCCATCTGTCCACCAAGCTACTTCAGCACCCTTCGTCCACGCGCCTTCATCACTCCAGTTAGCACTCGTTCCGTTCCACACGAAATCATCGGCGGTAATTGTTAGTACCGCGACACCATCCTTAGTTGAAACAGAATGAGGAACGACCAAACTGCCAAGCTTAGGTTGAATATTTAACTTGGCGATATCATCAACCGCAAAAAGACTGAAGACTTGCCCTGTTTTAGGCACCTCTGAAAAATTAATATTAATAGTCGCAGGATTGTCAGATGTTGCTTCAATATTTAAGGCTGTAGCCGTTATTGCATCAATAGCCTCTGCATTACCATCAATATCAAGAACTGCATTGGACTTAAGCGTCAACGAATCAAGTGCGTATGTCCCTACAACACCATCCCGCGTAAAGTAGTCCGTCGTACCGCCGCTCGCAAGCTCAATACCGGGTGAATTATCTGCAACATCCGCGCCTTCTAATTTAAGGCTGCCGCCTTTGGTCGCTGCCAATACGATGTTTTCTGCTGAAAGTGAACCCGACAAAACAAGCGTTCCTCCATCAGCCCTAAAAGCCTTGGAAGCATAACCAAGGGTTGATGTCCACATACCATTAGAGACAACCATAGGTCCAGTAAAGGTCATACCCTGGCTACCGTTAGACGAAACCTTATTCCACGTAATTGAGCCTTCGCCGATTTTCGTTATACCGCCTTCACCCTTTAAGGAAGACGCATTTTGATCACAAGTGAGCGATTTGCCAGACGGTATGTCGATGGTAAGGCCGTTGGACTGGATTTCATACACGTCGCCGACGTCAGACCGGTGTCCTATGAAGGAACTTTTTTTGCCGTTCCAATGGATCGTCGCCCCGTCGAACGTCACGTATGGGGAGGGATAGGGGCCATCAGCGTATATCTGCCCGGTGGTTATTTCAGAACCAGGACCGAATGTTATTTTCGTGTAGCTGTTCGCCGTATCGGAGACGATTCCGTTGCTGCTCTCGCCAAGTATGATCTGGCCGCTTTCAAGCGTTATGAACGAGTTTGTTATGGCGATGTCGTTTTTTACGGTTTTCGCCTTGCGCGTGCTGGAGGTAGTGCCGAATTTGAGACTCTTGTCGCTCGCAAGGGAAAGCGTGCTTCCGCCAGTCATCACGAACTTCGTCGTGTTGTTTTTTCCGTCAGTCTGCGATTTGTTGTTCCAGAGGCCTCCTATCCACACATCTGCGGCACTCGTGAACTTCCCGCCGTTGGAAAGGTTCAGCTCGACATTGCCGTATCGGAACGGTAAGTAGAAAATTTCTCCGCTCGATGTCATATTGAACTCGCCGCCGTCGATCAGGTTGAGCGTCCAAGTGTTGTTGAAGTAGGTCTGCTTCTCGCAGTTGACGATTGCTCCGCTGCCGATTGTGTAAGTCCCTTCCGTCCAACCGGCCGAACCCTGTTGCGTGGAATTGAGATTTATCGTTCCGTTCTGCAGTTCTTTGTTTACATACTGCCCGAAGGACGACGAGTCTGTGTAGGTTATCGTCGCGCCGTCGAGATCAACGACTACATCCGCCAGTGCCGGGAGGGTCGCGCTTGTCGCGACCGCGAAAAGGACGGCGAGGAGAAAACTTAGAGTTTCACCCCTACCCCTGAGTTTTTTGCAAGTTATAAGACTCATGAGTTTATCCTTTCTGGTTTTAGGCTTCATGAAATTGAACTAATGGCGGCATAACATAGCCATCTTTCTGAAAATATTTTAACATAACGCGCTAATCAAGAAAAGCACAAGTTATTGCAAATTCCTGTCACGGCCAATTGCAAAATCCTGTCACATGAATGGGGAACGTATCCCCCGACGACCGAAGGGAGGAGTCGCCGAAGGCGATGCCCTAGCAGGGGTGGGAATGGGGAATGGTAGTGGTAGATATGAGTAATGAGAATAGCGGTGGAAAATAGCGGTAGCGGTAGAAAAAAATATCCACTCTTCACCTTCACCTGACTCCTAACCCCTAACTCCTGACTCCAAACCCCTATCTACACCCACACCTAACGACTAACCTCTAACCACTGACGACTAACCACTAACAACTCTCAACCAACTCTTCTACGATCGTACGCTTTTCAGACGAGAAAGATATACCGATAAGCGTTAAGCGCTTACCTGAAAGCACGTACTTGCCGGCATACTCCTTACCCTTTATCTGCGCCATCGCTTCTGAGGCCGGTTTATCAAGCTTAAACTCGATAATGTAAATGTCGTTCGGAAGATCAACGACCATATCCATCCGCCCGTCGTGCGTCTTCACTTCGCCGTTGACGTTAACGCCAATCGAGCGCAAAACGACATAGCAAACAGTCTGCCACATCTGCTCGTTCTGGCGATCGGTCATATCGTAAGGAATATCGGTAAAGAACGACTTAAGAGCCTTTAAGAACTTGGGAACATCATGCTCGTAAAGCGCATCTCCGGCGGTAAAAGCGTAGCTGGAAGTATAAGAAACATCGCGCCCCGTATACGCACCGACAACATCCCTTAGAAAGGAATTTTCAACCTCAAGATTGGGCAGTTTAAGCGTATACCGGCGCGACGCACCGCGCTGACGAAACGAATCAATCGTAAGATACCCCGTCTGGTAAAGAAGCGTAACCCCCTTCGGGTCTGTCGGCTCATAGTTACTAAGCTCAGGTTCCTCAATATCAACACAAGAGAAGTCAAGCGGCCGCGATTTGAGAATGTCGATAAGGAACGTCGGCATCGCAGTCTCGGCCCAGTAGTTTGAAAATTTATCATTATCAAAACAAAGACCGAGTGAGACGGGATTGATTACTGGCAATGCGTTTTCTTCAAAACGGTAGCCGTCATACCATTCAATAATCTTTGCAAAAGCCTCTGAGTCCGTTAAGCCGTTCGCTTCAGCCAGTTCATGAATACGCCCAGGAAAATACTTCAACACCTCATCGTGGGTATAACCGAAAAGCGTAGCCGCTTTCGCGTGCATCGTCCAATCCTTGAGGTTATTCAAGTCGGAGAAGATCGACACCTTTGAGAATTTAGATACGCCTGTCAAAAATGTAAAGCGCTGCTTTGATTCAAGCGTCTTGACGACAGAGTAAAACGCCTTAAGCGCGTCGCGAAACTCCGTGACGTCAGACTTCATCAAATGCCCCAAAAGCGGCTTGTCGTACTCGTCAATCAACAAGACCATCTGTCCGTCGGCAGACTTCGCGGCAAGTGCGTCAATTAGATTAGTGAGCAACGTAGACGGCAAAGATCCTGAAGGATTATCAATGCCAAGTTCTGCAGCGCGGCGATGAAGTTGCGATACGAGCAATTCATTAAACTCATCAACATTCCGAGCCTGCATTGAACCCATATCAAGATGCAAGACAGGCCACTTCTTCGACCAATCCCATTTAGGCTCAATATTAAGCCCTGAAAAAAGTTCGCGCTCCCCTTGAAACAATGACTTTAACGTGGAAACCGCGAGCGACTTACCGAACCTGCGAGGACGGGCGATAAAAAACTGCTTCCCGACATCACCCGATGCCATAGCATACAAGGCGTCCGTCTTATCAACGTACGTAAAGCCTTTGTTTCGCAATTCAGCGAATGTGTAAATATCTGTCGCAATCTTTTCCATTGCAGATATTATAGCATTTTTTGGAGAGAATGAGTGTAATCGGTCAGTGAGCGGAGCATTCGCCGCGCTCACTGAAAATTTAGCGCTTCCGATTCAGACGCAAGAGGCGTGTCCCCTTTACTGGTTAAAGGTGAAGGTGAAGAGAGGCGAGAGTTCGAGTTCAGAGTTTGTTGTAGAGAAAAGCGGTAGCGGTAGATATGAAGAATAAATATCCACTTTTCATTGTACGCGAGAGTTAGGATTTATCTTCATATCATTTTACAAAACGCAACGTTCCGCCACTGATTACATCTTTGTGATTTATAGTAGCGCGATCGATCGTCTTGCCGTTCAGCATGACTTTTTTATCTGACTTACCCGCGCAATCCGAGGTAATACGAAAGGTCTTTCCGTTTGGAGTTTTAATCGAAATTTCATCAAACTGAGATTCTCCTAAAACGTATTCTCCGCCGCACGGATCGAACGGATAAAACCCGAGCGAACTGAAGACATACCACGCGCTCATCTGTCCGCAGTCCTCGTTGCCGCAAATTCCGTCTGGCGTGACGTAATATTGGGTTTCACAGACTTCCCTGACATATTTTGCGGTCAGATCACGACGGCCGAGAAGCGAGAAGAAATATATATTGTGATGGCTTGGCTCGTTGCCGTGGCAATATTGGCCTATAAGACCAGTCACATCAGCGAGCTTGCCGGCAGACTTGGAAGAATCCTCATTGAAAAGATTTACAAGCCGTTCAACGGCTTTGGCTTTTCCGCCGAGCAATTTCACAAGCAGTTCGGGCTCCTGCATAACATGCCAATTCCAGTGAAAGGCGTTACCTTCCGTGTATTCACAGTCGGCGATATGGCTAACCCTGTACGGATCAAAATTCTTACCCCAATTGCCTCGGGAATCCTTGCCGCGCATAAAAAGCGTAGCCGAATCGAACACGTTCGTCCAGTTACGCGAACGGTTATGGAAGAAAGCGGCATCCTCGGCTTTACCGAGCGCCTTCGCGAATCGCGCCGCGCAAGATTGATCATAGCAATCTTCCAACAGGCGTGAGACGCTCTCGTCTTTTATAATGTCGCACGGATAATACCCGTACTTTTCAATAAGATCATACCTGGCTTTATGCCGCTTGCGGTTCTTCGTCAATGTAGTCTTAACGCAATCAAAAGCCGTCTCCCAATCAACGCCTTCAAAGCCCTTCAAGTAAGCGTCGACAATCATCGGAACAGAATGAACGCCGATCATGCACTGGTTGTCGCGTCCCCAAAGCGTCCAAACCGGAAGAAATCCGTTACGGTCAAAATGCCACAACATCGAATTGACAAAATACGGCACATATTCAGGCGTTAAGATCGTGTATAAGGGACCCGCCGCGCGATATATATCCCAGCATGAAAAAGTGGAATAAAGCGGCTCCTCGCCGACATCACTGAGGCGATTGGGCTGGAAGCAAAGATGATATATCGCCGTATAAAGAACTTTAAGATCATTTAGCTCGCCCTTTGCGCCGACGCGCGAAAGGAGGCTGCGCCACTTAGCGCGCACGGCTCCGAGCGTACCGTCGAAATCCCATCCCGGAATCTCGGCATCGATATTGCCTCTCGCGCCCTTCTCCGACGAGCGCGACAGGGAGACTTTAAGATACAGCTCGTCACCCTCTTTGAGATTATCGAAGGAATAAACGGTCAGAGGTATCCGATCGCTGCCGATTCGGGCGATTACACGCGCAGCGGTAGGTTCCGCCGAAACTTCCCATGCGAAATAATAATCGCGGTCCGGCCAGCCGCGCCTGTCGCCGACATGACCTGAAACACGGCGATTCTTCATGGGCCTAATGTCCGCCGCCGCTACGCGCCCGTGCCCCCATGTCGGATCGTATAAAAGCCTTGCAGGCCCCTTAGGAAATTTAATTCTGTAAACGGCAACGTGCTCAGAGCACGTAACTTCCACTTTAATCCCGCTTTTAAGCTCGACGGCGTAATATCCGGGACTCGCCTTTTCACGCGCCTTGATGATACCATCCTTAAATTCACGTTTCGCCGCCTCGTCGATATCCCCGATAAACGGCATAAACGCAACATCCGAAAAGTCGGAGCATCCCGTTCCGCTTAAATGGGTCTGTGAAAAACGCTTGATGCTCTCATCCCCGTGCTGATAGCTCGAAGTTCGCTCCCAACCCTCAAGCCCGGTATCGGGACCGGGCTGAACCATGCCGAAGGGATACGCGGCGGCCGGCGTAGTATGACCGACACCGGCAGTGCCGATAAAAGGATCAACAAAATCAAGAATATCCTCAGCGTCGGCAGACGAAACAATCTTTGGCGCTTTAACCTTCTCGATTTCGCCGAATAACCGCTTACAGCCTAACGTTTTAAAGCCGCAGGAATAAAAGCGGGTCACTTTATCAAGTTCAATCCAGTTTTCTCCGTCATTAGAACCTAAAAACCGCCATGATGCCGGGTTGCGCTCCGGAAAATCATTTGCGGTATACCAGGCATATCCGGAAACCTTCCTCGGGTTCTTGAAATTAAACTCAAGGTAAACCGCAGAATGCTGTTTTTTGTCGGCGTTAAAACCGGCTCGCCAATCAAGCCATTTGGTATCCAAGTCGCCGTCTACGGCATTCTCGGGGCCTTCGCCGTCCGGCCAGGGCCTACCGATTCCGTAACCGTGGGAGTCATATTTGAAAGTAAAGTCCAAGCGGGGAATCTTAGTCCCCGATTCGTCATACAGTTCAACCTCTGAAAGCTGCATTGAAGAGCTTCCGTTTCTGGGCGCGTCAACCGTAAAACGGTAGAATTTGAATTGTGCGCCCTCGGCGAAAGTCCCGGCGCTCGCAAACGCCAGGACCAAGCCGACAACCGTCTTTTTTATTTTCATTTTTTTTAGTTCTTTCTAATTAGTTCTTCGGCGACTACCTGACTATCACCTTCAGTCCGGAAGATTTAACATCGAGGACAAGGTTGCCGTCTTCGACAGCAAGCATCGCCTTGCGTCCGCCAAGCGCCGCGCTCGCGGGATCGACGACCAGATGATCTGCCGCGTCAGCCGCGACGCTGGTCGCGATCGTGTGCTTGCCGCTCATGAGGCGGGCGCCGTTGATGCGCAAGGTCGCAACGCCGTCCGTCGGCAGAACAATCGGCGAAGGCAACGCAAGTTCGCGCCTGTTGTTGACGAACGCAAACGTCGTACCCGCGCCGAGTGTCAGAGTGCCGGTGCCGAGAGTTGCGGCCGCCGTCGTGTATTCCAGAGTCGCCGTGCCCGCCAGCGTAACGGTCGGCTGGTTGCCATTGTTATCTGGCTGCGTCACCTTCAGCGTTCCCGAGCCGGAGACTGTGATTGCCGCTGTCTTATTCGCCTGTACCTGCGTTCTCGCTTCCAGCGTAATCGTCCGCCCTGTGCCGTTTTCGTCGTCCGTGCAGAACTCGACATCGCGGAAGAACCTGAGCCCGGCAGGGTTGTCATTGCCAGGTCGCGCACCAATGGTGAAGTCGGAATACCACGGACGAATCGTCTCATGTTGTCCATCCTTGTCGCGCCCGATAACAAATATTGAAGATTGCGAATCTCGCGAAGTGTCGAAGTTCAAGCCGCCTTCGCCAATATAGAACACATGGCTTGACGCAGTACTATCATAAGCGTCGGCAAAATAGAACAACGACCCACCCGAGCTGTGCAACTTGTTCGTGACGGCACCGAACTTGAACACACCCGGCGTGGCCAAACCCTGACCATGTGTCGCATATATTGTAGTTGAGCCTGTCGCCGTCAAGTTAGAGACGATCATTTCGCCGTAGTTGCGGAATGAAAGCCGGCTATCGTTCAATGTCGCGCTGCCGACAACAACTTTGGCTCCGACCCCGACATAGAGTGTCTCAATATTCTTGGCCCAGGGGATGTGCAACGTGGAGTTGTCGGCCACGCAGTTACGCTTTTCGCCCGCGAACATGACAGTCCAAGGCTGGCTCGAATCATTTGCGAGGAAGTATTCGCCGAAAACGCAACGCGAATAGACAGCATTTGAATTACCGCTCTCAAGCGCAAAGCCTGGTGCCGCATACGCACCACCAGCGAACGTGACATGCGGTTTCGCGAGATCAGATACGTCAGCCATCGCCGCCTGCTTTACCTGAATGTCGCCCGCGAAATACACCTTCGCGTTGAAGGTGTGCGAGGCGGAAGAGAGGTTCGTGACCGCCACGATGCCGGTGAAGTCGCCGCCATCGATCGTCACCGCCGCAGAGCCTTCAAGGAACGTAATCGCGTCTGGAGTGAATCCCTCACCATTTGTCAACGTAACAGGGGCAGCACATAAGATGTTGGCGTTTTCGCCGCTCCCCGGCACATGGTCCGACCAGTTGCGCTCATCGTTCAGATTGCCGTTTTGTGCCGCGCCAGTCCAGTAGTTCTCAAGCGGCGTTCCGACGGCCGTTACGACGATGTTCGTTTTGCTTTCGTCAAGCGCGAACGTGGTTCCCGGCACGACGGGACACTTCACGTTATCAAGGCTGACGCCATCAAGCGTATATCCATCTCCTCTCGTGCAGGTGAATATTGTATCGCCAACCGTCGGAACGCCCGCGACGACGAGCCCATTCGCAATGAGATCCTTGGACGCACCCCAATTGGATACGGCGAGCCGCGTGCCGGGCGCAATGGATGTAATGCCGGGGTATTGGATTAATCTTAGATTGGGAATCGAAATCGTGTTGCCGTTGCCGCCCGTGAAGTTCATGCCGCCGGTGCTCTCTGTGCTCCATTGCGAGTCAATCGCGATGTCCATGCCGTTGCAGTCGATCGTGCCGCCGCCAGCAAGGACCGTGATCCCTACGCCGTTCTTGACGAGTCCTTCACTATCTTTAGAGTTAGCCTTCAGCGTTCCGCCGTTGAAGTTGAGGTAGCCCGTTCCATTGTTATGGCCCTTATGGACCTTCTTCGTCGTCAGCGTTCCGCCGTTCAAGTTTAGCGTGCCAGTCTTGTTTTTGGCCTTGGCGAGACTCACTGTATTGGCGGTCGCCACCGTGACACTCCCGTTATTGATCGTCAGCGTTCCATTGTCGCCTCTGCCTACGTCCATGGTGCCGCCTACGGTAACACCGCCGCCGTTGACTGCAACAGTGGACACATCTCCCTCGTCGTATCCGACGGCAAAATTACCACTTGCCTTGAAAAAGCCGCAGAGGGAGTAGTCGCCGGCATGGAAAATCATCAGCTCGCAAATGTTGCCCGAAACCGCAGAGGGGCTATGATTGGTTAGATACGTGAGCGAATCTGCCTTAAAGTGGAAGTTGTGCTGACCCGTCGGGTCTTGACTGATGGAATTGCCGGAATATGTGTTGCTGCCCGTCCAGTTGTTCTTGTCGTAAACGTCCTTCGGTTCGGCTTCCGTTCCGCTGCCGCCTTTCCAATAGATTGCCGTCGCCGCGTTGGCGGTTGTCACGAGCATGGTCGCGACTGCGGCGGCAGGCAAGATGCGTCGCGTCACACGTGTGAGCGTTCCCACTAAACTCACAACTCCTACCTCCAAACCATCACTCCCCCTGAGGTTTTTGCAGGTTATAAGACTCATAAGTTTATCCTTTCTTGTTTCGGACTTTATCAAATTGATCTTAAGACGGCATATTAACTCATTCTATTCGATATTATTTTAACATAACGCGCTTATCAAGAAAAGCACAAGTTATTGCAAATTCCTGTCAAGGCCAATTGCAAAAAACTGTCACGGGAAACACCAACGACTAACGGCTAATCACTAACTCATTGAGCATCAACCGTCCTTTGAAGTTCCGTATTCATAAACTTCAAATCCTTCATCATTCCCGCCTTTTTTCCTGAAAGAACTGACGGAACCTGAATAGATTCCAACTCCTTGATCAGCGCCTTAACCTCCGGCAGATACTTTACGGCAACATTCTTCCTGTGCTGACAAATAGCCTTTAGGTCATTTTCATTAATTGATGTCGTGTCAAAAAGTTCTTTTACCACTTTTTCATCCAAATCGTTTATTTTCTTTTCTATCGGGCTTAAATATTTTTTAGCGAAAGGAGCAACCTCCTTCTCTTTTATAAATTTCTTCAGCCACGCCTCCGCCCCGCCTTTTGAATATCCGCCCGCGCAAAGTTTCTTACCCTCCGCATCCGAGAGAACGACAGTCGGGAAGCCTCGAACATCGTACTTTTTTCTAAGCTCTGAATTTTGCTTTCTAAGTTCCGGAGACAGTTTTTTATATTTTGGGAAATCTGCAACGACCAATTCCCATTCGTTTGTCGCATAATCGAGAAACTCTTTCCGCGAAAGAACCTCGCTCTCAAATATCCTACACCATCTGCACCAGTCGCTACCGGTAAAAAGAATAAATATATCCCTGGAAGATTCCTTCGCGCGCTTTAAAGCCGCGGCATAATCGGATTCAAAGCCATTCAGATCGTTTACATTCCCGGCGGGAGCGCCAAAAAGACATGGAACGACCAATAGCGACAATAAACTTGCCAAAAAAGTTGTATGTAATTTTTTCATCTGGGAAATAGGAGGTAAAGGTGAAGAGAGGCGAAGCCGCTCTAACCGCTAACGGCTAACAAAGCGTGCGGCATATCCGCCGCCGGGCGCGAGACGGACCTTGATCTTGTCGCCCGCCTTAATTGTGAATTCGCGGCGAACGTAATGCTCCGCGTTTTTATCGGCGTCGGGAGCGTCCTCGAACGCTTCGACTTTCCACTCGCCCGAGCCTAAAAATAAAGTCGGAATCTCAATCTCGCGCGCCTCCCAGTTCGTAATCGCGCCGAGCCACCACTGCGCCTTCCCCGTTCCCAGTTCCCCATTCCCCGTTCCCTTCTTCCTCGCTACCACGGCGAACTTGTCGATTTCGCCCGCGACACCGACCGTCTCGTCCCAGACGGTGGGGACATTCACCATAAATTTCACACACTCGGGAGCAGTACGATACTGGGTAGGAGAATCGCAGAGCATCTGGACGGGAGCCTCGAAAAGCGGGAAGAGCGCCAGCTGATGTGCGCGCGTACCGTATACGGCGCTCGGCGAACCCTTCACGAAATCAGGCGCATCGAACGCGCGGTTGCGCATCGCGCCGGGAGTATAATCCATAAAGCCCGCGACCATTCGCGTATAAACGAGATTTACGTCGTTCGCGAGAACATCCTTTCTGCCGCCGCGCGAATGGCCCTGCTCAAGACCGAATACGCCCTCATAGTTGAGAATGTTCGGATAGGTGCGCTGAAGCCCCGTCGGCTTATGGATGCCGTGATACATAATGACGAGCCTGTACTTCGCCGCGTCGGCCGCCGTATCTTCGAGAAAGCGCTCGAGAATCTGATCGTCACGGTCCATAAAGTCGATCTTGAAGCCCTTCGCGCCCATCTTGGAATAACGACTGAAAATGCGTTCGCGGTCTTCGGGAGTACTGAGCATCGACCAGGCCGCCCAAAGTATGACGTCGACGCCCTTTTCTTTTCCGTACTTTATCACGCCTTCGACATTGGCTTTGGCGCGGGGTTTGTCGAGATTCAACTTCTCGCTCCAGCCCTCGTCCATAATGATGTAGCCGACCCCGTTCTCCGCGGCGAAGTCGATGTAGGCCTTGTAAGTCTCGTAATTGCAGCCCGTCTTAAGACCGGGAACGTCGGTGATCTTAAATCCGTGCCACCAGTCCCACTGCACGAGCCCGGGCTTAACCCAGGACGCATCGCCTATGCGACTGGGCTCGGCGAGGGCATAAACTGCATCGGACGAAACAAAGTCGGAAGGCGTATCGCCGAGAACGAAGACGCGCCACGGAAACGCGCGAGTGCCTTTCGTCCTGGCGAGATATCCGAAACGCTCTTTGACGCGTATCCAGCGCCCGCGGCGTTCGGTCTTCGACGGAACGCCCGCCTGCCATGAGCGGAGCATGTCGGTATCTCCGTCTCTTCTGTAGAAATTAAGCCCGGGATAATCAAGAAGGTTCGACTCGGTAACCGCAACCGCGCCAGCACCCGGAACCACGGCCGCGAACGGGGTAATCACAATCTGAGGATGACCCGCCTTGACGCTTTCGACAGGACCGACTTTCGCGGGAGTCTCAAAGCTTGTGGCAAATCCGCCCACCATACCGTAGCACAGCTCGGTTTTTTCCGGGAATCGAACTGTCGTATTTTCGGCCGTCACCGTTATTTCGCCTTCAAATTCCGTCTCGAATCTCCAGGCAACGCCGTCATTTCGGGCGTGAAGCCTTACCGCCCAATCGCCGAAGTCGACCTTTACCTCGTTCGCGGCAAGATCAATGGATGACTTTTTGTAAATCGGCGTCGCAAGCGTTCCCTCGACTTTACGCGTCTCGGATTCAACCTTCTTGCCAAGAAGGTACACCTCGCGCCCGTTAAGCCACGATACTCCGACCTTGAGCGCGAGTTCCGTCGGCTCAACGAGAAATCTGCCGCGCCGAAGAACCGAATATTGAAGCCCCTTTGATTCCGAAAGCTCAAGGCGAACTTCGTTTTGTCCATCAGGCGAAACCGCTCTGAACGTTTTTATCTCTTTCGCCGATGCGACAGGACTGAAAACCGCCACACATAATACGGCAAATACGAATGATAAAATTACTCTCTTCATGTTTTTTCCTTTACTTTTATCAGTATAAAAACTTTTCAATATTATTTTAACATAATACTGTTTATAACAAAAGCGAAACCTATTGCAAATTCCTGTCATGGCCGATTGCAAAAAACTGTCACGGAGGAGAATGGGGAACGGGGAAGAGGGAACGGGGAATGGGGAAAAAGACTAATCAAGAGTCTCGTAGTGCGAATCCTTTGAAAACGTGTAGATTTCCGCTTTGCGAATCCTTTGAAAACGTGTAGATTTAGACCTATCGAATCCATTGAAATCGACCATTCTGCTCTTGACGTGGCCATGTGGAGCATGGTGGAATTTGAGAAACGGAACATCCTCAACCTCTACCGCGCAGATATCCACAAGTTTGCGGGAGCGCTCAGGGAGAAGGTTGCTTCCATATTCAGCGAGATCCCGGCACAGCTTTCCAAGCACGAAAAGAAATTTACTGTGTCCGCGATAACCGCCAACGCCCGCATCCGCGACTTTGACGGCGCGTTCGAATGGCTCAAGGGCGCCATGACCGTTAACATCTGCTATGGCGCGAGCGAACCGAATGTCGGATTGCGCCTCAACATGGACAGGACGACACTCAAATGTTACCTCGGCGACACGGGACTGCTCATCAGCCTCGCGTTCGATGAGAACGAACTCGCGGCAGCAGACATCCACAATAGGATTCTCAATGACGACATTGAGATAAATTCCGGAATGATCATCGAGAACATTGTAGCCCAGATGCTTCGCAGCGCAGGGCACAAACTCTATTTCTACTCCAGCTCCGACAGAACCGACGCCGCGAACCGGATGGAAATAGACTTCCTCGTCTCCAAGTCCCGCACAATGCCCAATCACAACATATCGCCCATAGAAGTCAAGAGCGGACGCAAATATTCCACTGCATCTCTTGACAAATACCGGGCGAAATATGCACAATACCTTGACACACCTTTCGTTCTCCACAAGAAGGATGTGCAAGTTAAAGACGGCGTCGTCTATCTTCCGCTCTATATGGCCTACCTTCTTGCCAATCGCAGATAATGTGAGCTTTAGTGGTTTGTCATTAGAGGCTAGGAGTTCAAGAGAAAAGCGGTAGCGGTAGAGGGGTTAGGGGTTAGTCGTTAGCGGTAGCGGTAGAAAAAAAATATCCACTCTTCACCTTCACCTTCACCTTCACCTGACTCCTAACCCCTAACTCCTGACTCCAAACCCCTATCTACACCTACACCTAACGACTAGTCTTAGACTTTGTTGTTTTTGTAACTAATGAATATGTAACTGCAATAGCCTTACCTTTAGTACCTAATGACGATATGGGCCTTATTGCTATAGTCAGCACCCTTCCTTCCGGCAATTTATTTTGAGGTATATCCACAGTCGTAACCCCACCATTGGGCTCATTACCGATACCGAGATTTACGCCTTCGAAATAAACGCTCTTAAAGAGCCGTTTCTTGGGATCCTTGCCGATAACTACAACATCGTAAGCGTACACGCGCGAATCGGGATTCCCGTCGGCAAGGGGTATCCCGATGCGAAGCACTCCGACTGTTTTCTCCTGCTTCACCTCCACCTTCGCGTTCCTGCCGAACTGAGGCTCGCCGATCACCTTTTTCAACTCTTCCGTCGAAAACGGATGCGATCTTTCTTCACCATTCCCCATCACCGGCATCACCCAGTCCGGCCCAAGCTTACCGCCTTTACCGACTTCATGGCGCTCAAAGACAACCATATCGTCATAGACGTTTACAATCATCGCCTGACGGGACGGCTTTTCCGTTTCGCTCCAGGCGGATTTCTTTTCGACTTCTTCCATGAAGACATCGCCCTTCGTCACGCGCTCCTTGGCGTCCAGGACATTTGCGCCGTCCATGCGGCATGCCCCGACCTGAATGGACGGGAAAAAGGCGAAACCATACTTGTCGAAAAAGATCGTTTTCCAGTCGGCGTTGCTCATGTGCCAATGACCGAAAAAAGCGACGGCATTCGGGAAGTCCTTGAGCGCCTTGAAAAACGCAAAATGATGACGGGCGTGGGAAAGAATGAAAAACGGCTTCGTTCCTTTAAGCCTAAGCGTCTCGGCCTTTCCCCGGATGAATTCAGCGAGGATCGCTTCATCAGTCGTCCAATGACGCCCGAAAAAATGATAACCGTTCACCTCCTTGTGCCAGCACGCCTCATATTTCTCGCCCCAGATCCTCTCCCAGTACTTCGGCAGATCACCGCACAAGACATGCTTTTTGCGCTCATCGGGATCTTTCCAGATATTCGGCGCCCAGGCGCCCGGCCCTCCGACCGCATCACCGTAGAGCTCATGATTGCCGACAACGAGAAGTTTCTCCACCTTTCGCCCGTCGGAAGAACGTTTCCCGCGAGGAAAGAACGTGTCGAATATGTCGCGATGATACTCGGCTTCGGCGTTTTTGCCGCGATGGGCCATGTCGCCAAGGTGTATGAACGCGTCAATGCCGCGCTTGCGGAAAAGCTTCATCGCGTTCGTGACATACGTCAACGGGTAGCCGCCGTGAGGCGTCTTCCCGTCCCACCCCGTCTGAAGATGCGTATCGCTCAATATCCCGAAAACGAGATTCGGCTTCTTCTCCGGCTTCCACCCCGCCGGTGCGGAGAAAAGCCCGCCCGGCAGAGATAAAAAACCGAATGCAGACAACGCCCCTTTAATAAACTTTTCACGCGTCGATTTCATAAGTCCACAGGATGAAGTCGGACCCGCTATCGGAGCTTCGGTTCAAAGCGTGCGGCATAGCCGCCGCCGGGAGCCAAGCGGATGTTGATTTTTTCACCGGCCTTGATCGTGAATTCCCGGCGAACGTGGTTTTCGGCATTCGTATCGGCGTCGGGAGCATCCTCGAACGCCTCGACTTTCCACTCGCCCGAGCCTAAAAATAAAGTCGGAATCTCAATCTCGCGCGCCTCCCAGTTCGTAATCGCGCCGAGCCACCAGACGCCGTTCTTGCGCCGCGCAACGCAGGCATATCTGTTTATCTCGCCCGCAACGCCCACCGTCGCATCCCAGACGACCGGCACCTTCGTCAGAAACGCCGCGCATTCAGGCTCCGTGCGGTACTGCGTCGGCGAATCCGCGAGCATCTGTATGGGCGCTTCGAACATCGGGAAGAGCGCAAGCTGATGACAGCGCGTTCCGTATGCCGCGAAAGGCTCTTTCGTCTTGTCAAACTCTGGCGCATCGAATGCGCGGTTGCGCATAGCCCCCGGCGTATAATCCATGAATCCCGCAATCATACGCGAGTAGATGAGATTGACATCATTGGCGACGACTTCCTTCTTGCCCCCTTTATCTCCGCCCTGTTCAAGTCCGTACACTCCCTCGTAGTTGAGAATATTCGGATAGGTGCGCTGAAGACCGGTCGGCTTATGGATGCCGTGATACAAAATGACGAGCCGGCGCTTTGCGGCGTCTGATGCCGTCTCTTCGAGAAAACGCTCCGCCATCTGATCGTCACGCTCGATAAAGTCGACCTTAAAACCCTTAACTCCCATAGCCGCATAGCGATCGAAAATCCGCTGTCGGGCGTGCGGATCGATAAGCGACGGCCACGCCGCCCAAAGAATAACGCCGACGCCTTTACCTTTCCCGTATTCCACGACTCCGGGGACATTGACCTCATCTCTCGGTTTATCGAGATTAAGCTTCTCCGCCCAGCCTTCGTCTAAGATGACATAAGCGATGTTGTTCGCGGCGGCAAAGTCGATATAGGCCTTGTAAGTCTCATAATTGCAGCCGGACTTGAGCCCCGGAACATCGGTAATCCTGCGCCCGTTCCACCAGTCCCACGCGACTTGACCGGGCTTCACCCAAAACGCATCACCAATTCGATTCGGTTCGGCGAGCGCATAAACGATATCCGACTCGACAAGTCCGGACGGCGTATCGGCCAAAACGAAAACGCGCCACGGAAACGCCCTCACGCCCTTCGTCCTTGCAAGATACGACTCGCGCGTTTTCACCCTGACCCGACGGCGGCTGCCTTCCAACTCCTTAGGAACACCGGCCTGCCATGAACGGAGCCTATCCGTCTCTCCCTCATGACGATAAAAATTAAGCCCGGGATAATCAAGAAGATCCGATTCGGTCACCGTCACAACGCCCGCGCCGGGAATTGTCGCGGTAAACGGCGTCATCACGATCTGAGGATGTCCGGCTTTCACGCTTTCGACGGAGCCGATCATCGCGGGCTTCTCCCAGCCCGAGACAAGTCCTCTCGCCTGCGTATAGCAAAGTTCCGTGCCCTTCGGGAAGCGAACGGTCGTATTCTCGCCGCGAACCGTGATCTCGCCTTCGAAATCAGTCTCGAACCGCCACGCGACACCGTCGTTGCGCGCATGAAGGACGACCGCCCAGTCGCCGAAGTCAACGCGCGTCTCGTTTGCCGCGAGGTCAACCGTCGATTTTTTGTAAATCGGCGTCGAGAGCGTCCCTTCAACTTTTCTCGTCGCCATCGTCGGCAGGGCGGGCAGTCCCTTGCCCGCCGTTTTCCCGTTCAACCACCCACGCCTTTCAATCTTTAGCGCAATATCCGTCGGCTCGACCACCACCTTGCCGCGCCGCAAAACCGAATAGACCATACCGTCCTTATCGACGTTCAGCCGAAGTTCATTCAATCCGTCGGGAGAAGTCAACAGAAACTGCCTACCCTCATCCGCAAATGCCGTTTGGGCGGCAATCGCCATACCAACAACCGCGAACGTCAAAATTTTTCCATTCATTTTCCTGTACCTTGTTTGTTATTTTATTTTCCTTTGATAGTCATATTCGCAAAGCTATGAAATTCTAACAATCCACTCCCGTAAAAACGGATTGAATATCTTGTATTCCTTTTCGTGACGATACAATATTCCCCGCTCCACAAGCGCTCCCAAAGCCCGCTTTGCCGTAGGCGCGGAAGACAAACCTGCGCGTTTGATAAAGTCAGCCGAAGTCACAAATTTCCCGCCAATCCTCGCAACAGCAAGCAAAGCCTTCATCTGATATCTGGTCAGACTTTCCGTCTGCATCTCAAACGCCGAGGACTCCTGCTTGAGAATCCTCTCAATCCCCCTGCCGATATCATCTGATGACAATATTTCCTTACCGTCTGTCTCAGTCAATATGGCATCGCACAGCTGCTGGACATCGCCGCTTACGCGATTGGCCGTCTCCAACACTTTTAGCAGAAAATCTCTGCTCGCCTTGCGTCCGCCTACAGCGAATCTCCTCTGAAGAAAGTCAATAAAACAGTCGTCATCTATCGCACCGACAGTCAGCGTCGCGGCGGACTTGTAGAAGGGACTATTGTAGTCTATGAAAATGCGCACCATGTCGCGCCGCACACTGCCAGAAAACACAAAACACGTCTCTGACAAAAACTGTATTTTCGACCGCAGCGTGGCAAGAGCCTGTCCTGCATTGTCAAGCTTGAGAATCTCCTGGAATTCGTCGAAGACAACGACGACACGCTCCCTCTCGGAGAACCTCCCGATCATCGCGATAATATCATCAAACGAGGAGACATTTTCCGCCAGTCTGGAATCCACCGAAACGACAGGCATACCGTTGTGCGGATCAACTGAAAGCGTTGGTCGAAGACGGGCGAGAAAAGAAAGTGTCTTCTGAAGAAATGTCTGCCCCCTGCCCATGCGCGAAGCGGCGGATGCTACGCGATCGCAAAAATCGGCAATCGTCCGGATATTTAAAAGGTCAACATACAGCAATCGACATTTGCGAGTTTTTGAAAACGCAGCCATAATGAGCGACGTCTTTCCCATCCGACGCTCTCCGACAACGACAGTGTTCTGCCCTGACTCCATATTGGATGCCAAAATGGACTCGATTTCCGGCCTTGGGCAAAACACCTCGCCCTTTACAACACACCCATACTCAAAAGGTTTCATTGCTATTTTCTCCTTATTGAGGCAATTTTATCAAACTTTTCTCTTTCCAGTCAACAACAAATTTAACATGTATGTTTAAAACAAGATTGTTTATTACATAACAACAAATGAGAGATGGGGGATGAGAGATGAGCGATAGTGAATAGCGGTAGGGGTAGATAGGAAGAAAAATCACTAACGACTAACCGCTAACGACTAACCGGAACAAGAGCGAAGCCGTCGGCCACAACAAAACCCTTAGATTTCTTAGGTACGATCGCAAGAGTAGCACCCGGCTGAATGTCAAACTCGCCAAGCTTCTGCCAGCTGCCGGTGCCTTGGGCCTGATCCGCGAAAAATTCAACCGTATTTCCGCCGGATGTAAGTTCAAAAGCGGTTTTAGATCCCGGCTTCGCTCCGTATGCGTAAGGAGTTTTACCCATGAGAGTGTAGCGCCCCGCATTCTTTACCGGCAAAGGATAGGTCACCTTCCACGCTCCCTCCTTCGGGAAATGCGTAAAGTCCCCCACCTGTTCGCCGTTCGTATTGGTTCGTTTAGACCATCCTTTACCGAACTTAACGCCTTTAGACTCATCATCGACAATCAGCCATCCTATGGTCTTCTTGTCGGGAACCCCGGGGAATCCGCCTCCAAGACGATTCTGAAGCTCACGTACATGACCGCGAGCGAATATATCGCGCGGCTTAAGCGACAGCTCTTTACACATCGCCGCAGCCTCACCCGCCGCAACTCCAAGCTGCGAGAGCGTGCTTATAACGCGCGGCGCGCCAAGCCCCACATGCGTACAGCTGAAACAGCGCCCGACTACGAAGAGATTGCCGACATTGCGCGAGTAGATTGAACGATAAGGAATCCAAAAGCGCTCATTATGGCTAAACGTATTTCTGGTAAGAAAATCTACACCCTCCTTATACCCGTCAAAATGAAGGTCGATCGCCCAGGATCCTGTTGCAATTGCATCTTCAAAGGGCTTGTTTTCAGAAACATCCTTCTCGGAAAGTATCCAGTCTCCCATAATTCGGCGGCTCTCGCGCTTGCCGATGAGATACGGGCAGAAGTTCAAAACCTTGTTCGCATTCTCCGGGCGCTTCTTGGCGAGCGAAAACGCGCCGTAAATCGCCAAAAGCATTCTATCGCGGATATGCTCAGCGTCGGCAATCATATTATGATGAATACCGTATTCCCAACGCCATTCGCCCTCGGTCGCAACCTGACCCTGAGCATGTTTTTCAGCCCATGGTGCAGAAAACGGTACGGCTTGGTTGGCGTTTGCGCTCGTCCACATAATCGAGGCTCCGAGCGTATCGCCGTCGGCCTTTTCCGGCGCTAACGACTCATTATGCTCACTCATAGCCTCGCGGCCCATACGCCAGTCAGCCCCGGCCCAATATCCAATCCATCCATCGCCGGTAGCATCGCAGAAAAGCGGCGCGACAAAACGAACAACGCGATTTGACTTTAAATCCAACGCCTTGACCGCAGCGATAGTACCATCGGCTTTCTTCTCAACTCCAAATGCGCGCGTTAAAAGATGCAGATCAATATTCTTCTCGTCATCGACAATGCGCATACGATGATTATCGCTGAGCGCGATATTGGGATTGCGGTTCATAAACCAGCCGCGAAGCTCCTTGACGATATCATACTTCGCCTCACCCGCGCAATAAACGCGAATTTCACTCGAAGCGTTGCCGCCCAGAACAGGTCTATCCTGCACGAGCGCCACCTTAAGACCGCGACGCGCCGCAGCGACCGCCGCGCAAGTTCCCGGCATTCCGCCGCCGACGACAACAAGATCGGCATTAATGGTTTCATCAACATTCGCTTCATCAACCTTAAGCGCTCCTACGGGAGGGCGCGTGTCCTCACGCGCCGTGAAAACGATTCCGGCGCATCGTCCGTCAAACCCTGTTAAATCCTCGAGCGCAACAATTACCCTCTCGCGCTCAATTTTAACTGTGCCGCCGTCTTCCCAAGCCCATTCGCGTTTCCCCGCACCGAACTCCTTGGCGATCGGCTTTCCGTCAACAACGACGCGAAAACGCCCGGGCGCTCCGTCAGCCCAGTTCTTTGTTCTGACCCAAACGCGATAGACACCCTTTTGCGGGAAGGAAACAGAAGTCTTAGCGTCTCTAACGCGAATACCCAAGCCGTGAGCAATGAGATATGGAGAGCCCATTACATCCATAAACTGCGCATCAAGCCCCCAGCCGCCCTTATCAAAGCTTTGCGGATAGACATCGACCCGCGCGGCATTCGCTATTATACCGGCAAATATAAAAGCAAATACCACCACGCTCCTTAAATTCATATCTCTTTACTCCTCTCTCTTTACTCTTTTCTCTTTACTCTTTACCCTTAACTCTTTACCCTTTACTCTTTAACCCTTCTCTCACCTAACAATAACTTTAAACCCATCGCTCCTTGCAATGTAAAGAGTCTTTGTCCCGTCCTCATTTACTCTCCACTTCGCACGGACGCTATCTACCTTTACGCCTGTAACTTTCCACTTCGCATCCGAAGGAACGGCTGGGACGGTTAGAACAGGAATGCCAGTCTTCCCTGCAACTTTCAACTGATCCTTCATAATCTCTGACGCGTCGATAGTAATCGTACCAGAGGCGGAGAAAGTCGACGAAACCGTCTGCACTTGCGTGGCGGACGCCTTGATTGTCGCACCGTCGGCCAGCGTCAATACCGGAATCTCATTGCCAGGCGCAAGTATTCCCTTAACAATAAGCGTACCCTTATGCTTCGTGGTAATTTCGCCGTTGTTGGTAAAGTTTTTGACGGTTAAGCTCTGATAGTTTCCTATTGTAAGCGTTGACCCGGATTCCATTACTAGTTCATAGTTATCGCCGCCAGAAGAATAGTTGCCTGCAGCGCCGTCACTGCTGGCCATTACCGTTAACTTTCCGGAATTGGTGACACGAATCTTACCAGAGCCAACAACAGCCGTATTGCATAATCTAAATGTGTTGCCGCCCTTGAGCGTAAGAATATGAGAACCAAGATTGAGTTCACTCTTATTACGATCAGGCGCAATAAGACCCATGTCGTTTTCAGTTTTTACCGTCGCATCACCTTCAAGAATGATCTTGACCGTCTGATCGGCATTGTATGATATGGCGTTACCCGTGTTGACAAATGTCGCACCTTCTTCAAGAATCACATTCACGGTGATACCGGAAACACCGTTTAAGTCGAATGTCGCGCCGCGCTTAACGCGAATCGTCTGCGACGTGCCGGTGCCTGTGACGCTCTTGACCTTGAGCGTGCCGGCATTGACGCTGATGGTGCCGGTAGAGGCATTGTCGAGCGACCACAATGCCGTTCCACTGCCGGTCTTGGCGAGAGTGCATCCGGAATTGACGGCAAGCGTGGCCTTACCCGAGCCCGTAAACACAAGTTCGCCGACGGTCACGTTATGGTCGATTGTGAGCGTGTAGTCGGTGTCCGCCTTGATGATGACCCTTGCGTCAGAGGCGGGTGAGCCGTATTTCGCGACGAGGCCGCTCCATGTCAGGTGGTCCGCGTCCAGCTCCCACGCCGGGGCGACAAAATCAACGAAGATCTGTGCGCCCGAGATTTTTGCCGCCGTCCCTTCGCCACAGTTAAGGAACGAGACATGCACGCGGTCGTCGGGGTCTGTCAGGTCACTGGTGTATTGGAAAACGGGGATGTTGAGCGTATCCTCCGTGTATGTTATGCCGTCCACGGCGAGATTGCCAAGGATGGAGGTCTTCGCTGTCTCGTTGGCGGCGACAAGCTTTGTGCCGAGTTCGACCGTCGTGCCGCCTGTGTGGTTGCTCGCTCCGGAGAGCGTGACGGAGCTGCCGCCCTTGAAGCGCATCGCGCCCTCGCCGTAGATCGCCGCACCGACCGTGATTGCGAGGCTGCCGCTGTCGATCGTGCCGCCGTTCTCGCCGACATTGACTGTCACGCCAGAGTGGATGAGGCCGCCCGCGTTCGTATCGCGAGCGTTCGCCTTGAGCGTACCGCCGTTGAAGTTGAGCGTGCCATTCCCGGCGGAATTGCAGAAGAGTCTGCACGTCTTGAGCGTTCCGCCGTTCAGGTTCAGCACGCCAGACCCTGCTGTCGGCAGACCGCAGGCTTGGTCGTTCTTCACCTCTACCGTGCCGCGGTTGAGGTTCAGCGTCGCCGTGCTGCTGCCGTTGTTGCCGACGCGCATCTGGCCCCCAGAATACACATCTCCGCCGTTCACCGTAAGCGTCGCCGCCGTTCCGCCGCAGCCGATGGCCAGGATGCCGCCGGAGTAGAGCGTGCCGCCCTCGGCGACCGTCACGTCAACGGACTTGCCGCTCGTCTGCGCAAGACGCATGACTTTCGCGCACTTAACGGTGCCGCCCGCGATGACCAGCTCAGGCGCATTGATGTTCATGTCGTCGGAGCTTTCGAGCGTTCCCGCGCCCTCCTTCACCACCTTCACGTTGCCGGAGAACGTGATGGACGCGGGCCATTGCGCTTCCTCACCAGACGCTACATTTAGATGAAGTTCTCCCGGAGTAGTAGAAAAGTATTCAAGTTGCACAAGTTCAAAATAAGAATTGCTGCCTACATGCTCTGTAATCTTAAGGCGATAATAACGATAGGAGGTCGAATTAATGCACCCATAAGATCGAGACTCAGACTCGTAGTTCTTACCCACAGACTTCGTCCAACTTGTCTCTCCGCTGACACTATGAATTGCCGTCCAGCCATCGTCCGTAGTCGAATTATAGGAAGAAGAATCATTTGACCCGTAAAGTGTCCACGCCTTAGGCGCACGCTCTCTCCATGCGGCATATATCTTGTAAGCATTGACAACCTTTTTATTACCATCGCCAAAGTCATAATCAATTATGAGCGGGAGTTTCTGAGCGCTCTTATTTAAATCAAGAAGCAATCGGTCTTTGTCGCCTTGAGAGTAATAGGTATTATCATTAAAAATGTTAGATACTGGTCCCTTAGTGTACGCACTTGGGGAAACCATGGTAAATGTTCCAGATGGAGATGTAACATCGACGTCTCCTGATTTTACAGTCGAGGTTATTGTACCCGACCCGTTAACAGATGAACACGTAAGCTTATATCCGTTAAGATCAAGTTTTACGCCTGCGTTAACCGTCAACGCACCGACAGTCCTGTCAGAGGTTAATACAGTATTCTCCGTTACAATCCAACTATTATTAGCTCCGTCTACATTTAACAACCATTCAGCAACAAGAGGCAGAATCGCCGCCATCCATTTATCGGCCATTTTCGCCGCGCCTGTGGCGTTAGGATGTACACAGTCCGAAACGCAATCGGTAGCGTAATCCCACTCGTCTGCCATATCTACGCAAATGACGGGTGAGACATTCGTATTCAGCTCGTCAGCAAGCGCACCTATGGCCGTGTTAAGAGCGGGAATATACGAATATTTCACAGCCCTGTCGCCGCCGCTCGTGATGACCTTCGCGTAGAGGACTATAACATCAGGATTTTGCGCCCGCGCCGCCGCGATGATGCGAGCATGCGCATTCGTAACAGCGGCAATGATAGCCTCTTCACTCATAGGCGTTGGAGAAAGATTTGTATCTCCGGCATTGTAGTTATGCCCGGCATGCAGAAGAAGAATATCTGCCGCGACCGCTGACGCATGAGATTCGTATTGAGCGGCAATTTCTACGGCATTCTTTCCACTATACCCTTCACACGGATTATTAGAGCCCCAGGACGCATCAGCTCTGGTACCCTTCCACTCAACATTCCATCCAAGCTCATTAAAGCGACTTTCAAGCGCAATACGATGAGCAGTAAAATTAGAACTTCCCTGCGTAATTGAATCGCCCACCGCGCAAACAGAAACCGCAACAGCATTAAAAGAAAAAGCAACAGCAAACAAAAAGGCTAATAAATTCCCAAACCTCCAACTCGATCCTCCAACTCTTACCTCTTCACTCTTAACTCTTAACTTTAAACTATTACCCCCCCC
>JAFXEU010000095.1 GCA_017520845.1 Kiritimatiellia bacterium
CGGTGCGGCGACGCTTGATGCGTTTAAGAACCCCGCCCTCCAGCCTCTTTCGTCCGCAACCGTCTCCGACAGCGACTTCTCTGAAGGCGACACCGCGACCGCAGTGTTCCCGAAGGCTGACGGTTCTCCTGTCAACTCCTTCTTCAAGGCGAAGATCGAGGAGCGCTGATGAGCGGCTTGCGGGGACGCACGCGCCCTCCCGTACTCGGTCAGTGAGCGGGGCGTTCGCCCGCGCTCACTGAAAATTGAACGCTTCCGAATCAGTTTTTCACATTACTTCACTTTTTCTCTGCGCTACTTTGCGTCTCCGCGCCTCTGCGTCGAAATCATCTCATTTTGCCATACGTGACAACCACCCTCCCGACCGATTACGATTACATCACACCCTTATCCCACTTTTTTGAATTGATGCACGCAAGGCCTTCGAACCGGGGGCGATTCCGCGCAGATGTTCTTCGTGTTGGAATGAGCGCCTTCAGATGAAAAAGTCTACGACGAAAAAGTGAAAATAAATTTTCATAGGGTTTTATTGGGCTTTTTTGAAAACTGGGATAAATCACTCTAGAAAAAGTGGGATAAGGGTGTTCTGAAAGTCTAGATGGAAAGTTACCGCGCGGTGTGATATAATATCAGTATGAATTTAAAAAGATTATTGATGTTATTCGCTCTTTGCGCAGCGGGTGCGGGGTTGTTCGCCGCGACCCCGGGACCGGGGACCCATTATGCGACGGATGCGTATCCCGGTTTCGACAGCGAATCCAACGTTTTGCCTCAAGAGCGCAAGACGCCGAGTTTTTTCTGGTGGCGCAGAGCGAAGTTTGAAAATCCCCAAGAGCAGCTAGCGCTGGCCCGCGGATATGCCGAAAAGGGATCGTACGGTTCGGCGGTGAACGCCTATAATGCGCTTGTCGCCGCGTTCGCGTTTTCGCCCGAGGCCGTTACGGCCCAGGAAGAGTTGGCCGACCTCTATCTTTACAGGATGAAAGATCCAATCAGCGCTCTTGAAGAATATAAATATCTTGCTGACTTTTATTCCTCGAACTGCGATTACGATAAAGTTATGACAAAGATGTACGAGGCCGCCAAAAAAATGCGCGAGGACGGCAAGCGTATCGTCTTTTTCAGGTTTGCGAACACCACCGACGTCAGACACGCCTTTGAAGCGGTTGTGCGTCGTGCGCCGGGTGCCGTATTCGCCCCCGAGGCGATGTATGCGATCGTTGAGCTTCGCATCGACGACGAGGAGTTCGAGGAAGCGGTCGACGTGTGCAGGACCATCAGAAACCGTTACAGCGCCTCACCGGAATCCAAGGCAGCTCTTTACAAGGAGGCTGAATTGAGGATGCATCTTCTGAAAGAGCATGAATACAATCGTGACAGAAGTTTAAACACCGTCTCGTTTATGGCGATGGCCGCGAGAACGACAGACGATAACGACGCGAGAGAGAAGTTTTTGAAATGGCGCGACGAAGCTTCCGCGATCATTGAGAAAGAGGCGTATGAAGCAGCGAGATTCTACGATTCGCGTACCCGAAAATTAAGAGGCGCGATCAACGCCTATGAGGGTTTTTTAAGAGATTATCCCGCCAGTCCCTACGCTCAGGCCGTCCGTGAACGTCTTGAGCAGCTTAAGTCACCGCAGTCAGTCAAGGAGTCAAAATGAGAATGTTGAAATTTTTCTTCGCATTTGCGCTCGCAGCCTTATCGTCAGGTTGCGCGACGTACAAATGGACGAGTGACGTCCCCGAGGATAAGCGTACCGTATTCGTTCCCGTATTCCGTAACGAAAGCGAGGTGACAGAACTCGGGAATGTCGTTACGCGTCAGATTCTCCGTGAATTCCAGCGTGAAGGAACTTTCAAGATTTCGACATCCTCCGATTGCGCGCTCGAGATTCAGGGCATAATAAGATCGACATCCATCGCAAGAGTGAACTCCAGCAGCCGCGATTACACCAACCGCCGCAGGGAAAGACGGTTTACGGCCGAGGCGATCGTCAGTTTCATCGATAAAAAATCCGGGAAGGTTCTTGTCGACAACCGCAAATATACGGGTCGTACGTCATTCTACGGCGATCAGGATGTCGTAACGCTCCAACGCGACGCCTCCGGCAGGATAGCCGAGGATATCGCCGGACAGATAATCGACGACGCTCTGAACTTAAAGTGGAAATAAGGAGGTATTATGAACGAAGTGCGTGCAGTAATCGAGCTTAAGATAACGCCTCAGCGCGAGTGCGGTTTCGGAAAGATCGCTCAGAAGGTTTCTCAATTCGAACAGGTTGAGGCCTGTTTTCTGATGTCCGGCGGTTATGATCTTCTCGTTTTCGTCAAAGGAGACAGTCTTCAGGATGTCGCGTCCTTTGTGGCGCAGGATCTTTCGACTATAGACGGAGTCGTTTCCACGGCGACTCACTTTATGCTTAAGACGTACAAGACCAACGGCATTTGCGAAGGTGCCGGTGACGACAGACTTGCGGTTACTCCCTGAACTTTATAATTTACGAAGAGGTTTTTTATGGCGGTAGATTTAGCTCAGAAGGCTCAGAATTTCATGAATCGCGGGCGCCAGGCGCTCGAGTCGCGTAAATATGAACTTGCGGTCGATATGCTGATGGAGGCTGTCGCCGCGGCTCCGGACGTTCTGGAGGCCCGCAGACTTTTGCGCACGGCCCAGGTTCTCAATTTCCGCGCGAACGGCAAGGTCGGTTTCGGCGCCAAGCTCGGTTATATGATGGACCGCCAGAAAATCATGGGTCTCGTCAAAAAGGGCGAAGGCGAGAAGGCTATGGCCGAGGCCGAAAAGCTTCTTTGCAAGAATCCTCTCGACGGCGATAACATCGAAGCAGCCGTCAAGGCCGCCGAGGCCGCCGGCAAGCCTGATCACGCCGCAATTTCCGTCGAGGCCGCTTATGAAGGCGGAAACAAGGATCCTGAGCTTCTTATGCGCGTGGCGACCTATTATCAGATGTCGAAGAACTGGGTGAAGGCCCGTGACGCGTACAGAAAACTTTCCGAGATTAAGCCCGGCGATCAGCAGATCGTACAGCTTCTCAAAAACTGCGAAGCCCAGGCGACGATGAATTCGGGATGGGTGGAAACCGCAGGAAAGAAGGGCGGGTTCCAGAATCTTATCGCGAACAAGGAGCAGGCCAAGAAACTCGATCAGGCCAACAAGGCCGTGGTGACCGGTGACGACGCCGAAGCGCTCATCGCCGAAAAGATCGCCCAGATCGCGAACGAGCCGAAGAATATGAACTTCCGTCGCGCGCTCGCCCGACTTTACATCCAGAGCAAGCGTTTTGAGGAGGCGATCAACTGTCTTCAGGAAGCGCTTGAAGTTTCAGGCTCTATGGATCCCGAACTCGACCGTATGCTTTCTCAGACCCAGATCCAGTACTATGATCAGCTTATCGAACAGTATCGCGCCGCCGGTGACGAGAATTCAGTTATCGAGCTGATGAACGAGAAGAACCAGTTCGTGTTCGACGATCTCGCTTCGCGCGTAGAACGTTATCCGAACGATCTTCATCTGCGTTATGAGCTCGGCGTTCTTTATTACCAGAACGAATATTACGACGAGGCTCTTGAACATCTTCAGCTCGCTCAGCGCAGCCCCAAGGACCGTCTCTGGGCGCTTTATTATCTGGCCATGTGCTTTATGATGAAGGGCCAGTCAGATATGGCGGTGATGCAGCTTGAAACTGCGCGCGACGCGATCCCGACGATGGACGATCTTAAGAAGAACGTGGTCTATCAGCTCGGTCTGTGCGCTGAAAACGCGGGAGACCTCGAGAAAGCGTATCAGTACTACAAGGACGTATACTCTACGGACGTCGGCTTTGCCGATCTTTCCGACAGGATGCTTGCGGTTTCCCAGGCTCTCAAAGCTCAGCAGGGTTGATGAGAGAGGAGTTTGAAACAAAAAAAGAGGCGAAAGCCTCTTTTTTAATGGCAGCCCCAAGGAGAGTCGAACTCCTCTACCAAGCATGAAAAGCTTGTGTCCTAGCCGATAGACGATGGGGCCGTAATCAACTAAAAGATAGTATATCAAAATTCCGACTGGGATTGCAATAGGAAATTTTAGATGACCGAAAAAGAAGCTTATATCGCCTTTAACCTGACTGAAGGAGTCGGTTCGGTTAAGCTTTCAAGGCTCGTTAATGAGTACGGTTCGGTCGCTTCGGCATGGGAGAATTACCCGCACAAGGTTGGTCGAAATTCCGGTGCGGCTGACTGGAAACGCGAGTTGAAGCTCGCTTCGAAATACAAGGTTGAAATTTTAACTCCCGCTGACGAAGATTATCCCGCGGTTTTCAGAGATATGCGCGCCCATCCTCTCGCGTTGTACGTCAAGGGAGACGTTAAGGCGCTTTCCCGACCTGCGATCGCAATGGTCGGTACGCGCCGTTCGACGGAGTACGGTCGCAGCGAGGCGTCAAAACTTTCCTTCGATCTTGCCTCAAACGGTTGGGTTGTGATTTCAGGTCTCGCTCTCGGTATCGACGCCTCGGCCCATCGCGGTGCGCTTGACGCTTCCGGCGTGACAGTCGGCGTTCTCGGTTCGGCTCTCGATATGTTCTATCCGGAGGAAAACCGCGTCCTCGCGCGCGAGATGATCGAGAAAGGCGGCGCGGTCGTAAGCGAATTTCCTTTCGGACGCGGCGCCGACGAGCATACATTTCCCCAACGCAACAGAGTTGTCGCCGCTCTCGCCAGGGGAGTGATCGCGATCGAAGCTCCTCTTAAAAGCGGAACCTTGATTACGACGTCGCTCGCGGCTGAACTCGGGCGGACTGTCATGGCGCTTCCCGGGCGTGTCGACAGCCGCGCCTCGGCAGGGTGTCTTAAGCTTATCCGCGACGGCGCGAGACTCATTCGCAACGCCCGCGACGTCGAAGAGGAGATGGGTGATCTCTTCGGACGCAGCGCACTGGACGCCGAAGACGCTCCGCCGTCCGGCGAAAAGCGAAAAACGGAAAAGAAAAACAACGCCGGGCTTTTCGCCCATGCGCCTTTCAACGTCGAAGAGTCGATTATAATGCGAAATCTCGGAGAGGAGCCGGTTTCGGTGGATGTTTTGGCCGCGAAAACGGGTTTCGACGCCGCGAAGATAAATTCCCTCACTATGTCGCTGAGGCTCAAGGGACGCATCAGATTTTTCCCCGGCAACAGAGTCGCGTTGCCGAGAAGTGAATGACTACCGAACAGGATAATATTTGATTATGAACAATTCCGGCCGTTTTAATTTTTTCTCTGTGATGCTTGTCGTCGCGTCGCTTTCATCTCTTCAGAACGAGGAGTCCGCTAAATGGAAGGAGGTCGCGGACGCGATGGTCCGCGAATCTCCCCGCGACACCGTTTCCTGCATGGTAAAAGATTCCGTAGATTCTCTCGAGACGTTTGAGGCTCTGCGCAAGCATAAGCCGCGTTACGTCGCTTTCGTCGTCCGTCCCGAAGAGTTGAACGACAAGATGATCAAACGTCTTAAGAGGATGATATGCCAAATCGACTCGGATCCGTACGAGGATGCGATATGGGGTATCGTTACAGGACCCACGGCGAAAGACGCGATGCGCGTCGCAACGTCTAAAGAACCGCGGAAGATCTTATCGGTTCTCGCCACGACCGGCGTCGGTAAGGATATCGTAAAAGGGCCGGTTACCGTAATTTCCGACGCGAATCCTCCGGGAGAGTGGTGGACTAAAGATCCGTCCGGAAGAATCGTTAAAAACAAGACGGACGGAGATACTTCCCACGTTTTCGTCGAGGCGTGGCTCAAGAGCGACCCCCAGCTTCTGGTCACGAGTTCCCATGCCAGCGAACGCAATCTCGAAATGCCGTTTTCGCGCGGCAACATCGTCGCATACAACGGCAGATTCGGCGCGGTTAAAAATCTACAGATGATTGATTATTCCACGGGACAGGCCAAAGTAAAGAAAATAGACGGAGCGTCCGTCACGCCGTTGGCGGAACCTCAAAAGGAGAAGGTGTGGATTGCGGCCGGAAACTGCCTTATCGCCAATCACAAGCCGGGTGACGATATGATAATGACGGCCCTCGGTTTCGGCAGGGTTAATCAGTTCGTGGGCTACATAAAGACGACATGGTACGGTGAAATCGGCTGGAATACATGGCGTTATTTCGGAAGTTATAAATATCCACTCAACGAGAGCTGGTATGCGGCCAATCAGCTTCTTATAAAGAAGCTTGAATCGAAAATGGCGCTGCAGCCGCGTGACAGAGCCGGGCTTCTGTGGGATTTCGACGGCACGGTTTTTTACGGTAATCCCCGCCGTGCGATTTCACTTGAAGGCGATGGACCGGCGGCAGCTTCAAAGAAGGGCGAGCTCCCGCTTCTAATCGTTTTCCCGGAAGCCAAACCCGGCCGTAGACTCGTATCCGCGCCTAAAGGGTTCAAGATTTTCGTCGCCGACGATTTCGCGTTGGTAGAAGAGTGGCCGGAACTTAAATCCGGCTGGAAAAAGACATTGAAATTTGACTGATTGAGGTAGACTGAGAATGAGTGGTTTTTATGCTGTAATACTGGCGGGCGGAAGCGGCGAAAGATTTTGGCCCCTGTCGACTCCCGAAAAGCCGAAACAGTTCCTGCGCGTTTTCGGCGGCGAGAGTCTTATCCGTCAGAGCGTTTCCCGTCTCGGCGGTCTTGTAGGGAGCGATGACGTTTATGTCGTTACCGGAAAGTCTCTTGTCGCGGCGACGGTAAAGGAGCTTCCGGAGATTCCCGCCGCGAATATAGTCGGTGAACCGTGTCGGAGAGATACGGGCGCGGCCGTTGCTCTCGGCGTGTCGTTCGCCGGGAAGAATTCCGATCCGGTCGTCGGATTTTTTCCGAGCGATCACATGGTTTCGAAGCCTGCGAAATTCCGTGCCGCCGTCAAGCGCGCCGTTCAGATTGCGCGGAAGAAAAACGCAATCGTGACGATCGGAATAAAGCCGACATATCCGGCGACGGGATTCGGTTATGTCGATGCCGTGAAGGGTCGGTTTGTGGAAAAGCCGGATTTGAAAACGGCGAAGAAATATCTCAAAGGCGGTTATCTCTGGAACGCCGGTATGTTCTTTGCGCGCGCGAGCGTTTTCCGCAAGGCGTTCGCCTCTCACGCTCCGGCGCTCACATCTCTCGCCTCACCTCGCTCAGGAAAGGTTTCGCTCGCCGCGATTTACAAAAACCTCGAGAGGATTTCATTCGACTATGCCGTTATGGAGGGGATATCCCGCGCGTTCGCCGACGGCACGGGCGACATTGCGCTCGGTGTCGTGCCAGGCGATTTCGGTTGGGACGATGTAGGCGGCTTCGCGTCGTTCGATACGTATTTCCCGCATGATTCACGCGGCAATGTCCGCGAAGGACCATGTACGGTCGTTGAATCCGACGGCAACATCTGTGTGGCGCGAAGCGCGCGGATTTCGCTTCTCGGCGTCAAGAATCTCGTCGTGGTGACGACGCCCGACGCGGTTCTCGTTGCCGACAAGTCGCGCATATCCGAAATGAAAAAACTCATTAAACGGTAACGAAGTGAAGCGTAAGTACAAAGTGGTTATAGCGTATGACGGCACAACCTATTCTGGTTGGCAGTATCAGGAGAACGCCCTTGGTATTCAGCAGGTGGTCGAAGAGGCCGTCGCGTTTCTTGAGCGTTCGCCCGTGCGTGTCTTCGGCAGCTCCCGCACAGATGCGGGGGTTCACGCCAAAGGCTTTGTCGCCCACTTTCATCTTACAAAGCCGATACCGCCGAAAAATCTTTTGAAAGCGATGAATTCACGCCTCCCTGAAGCGGTGCGCGTAGTTAAAGCGTCTTACGCGAAGGAAAGTTTCGATGCGAGGCTTTCGGCGAAAGGCAAGGAGTACCGTTACCATATCTACCAGGGCGACATAATGCCGCCTCATCTTGTTCCGTACTGGACATATTGCCACAGGCCCCTCGATTTTGAAGCGATGAAGAAGGCCGCGTCGTATTTTGTCGGTCGTCACGATTTCGTTTCGTTCGCCGCGAATCCAAACCGTGAACTCGAAACCACGGTGCGGAATATTTTCAGCTGTGAGATTAAAAAGTCCGGACCGAAGTACGTTATTGTCGTAAAGGGTGACGGTTTTCTTTACAAACAGGTACGTTCGATGGCGGGATTTCTCCTTTCCGTCGGCAAGGGCAACGAAAAGCCCGAAGCCGTGAAAGAACTTCTTGACGCTGCTGCTCCGCGCACGGCGAGAGTCGAAACGGCTCCTCCGCGAGGGCTTTTTTTGTGGAAGGTTTTTTATTGAGCAATCAGTATTTAATTTGCTTTTTTCATTAAAGATATAGTATAATTACGAAACAACAAATTTACAAAATCAGGAAGGCTGAATATGAGTGAAGTAAAACCGACATTAGTTGTTCTCGCGGCCGGTATGGGTTCGCGTTACGGCGGGCTTAAGCAGGTCGACCCCGTAGGTCCCTCGGGCGAGGCTATTCTCGACTATTCCGTTTTTGACGCTTCCCGCGCCGGCTTCGGTAAAGTCGTGTTCATAATCCGCAAAGATTTCGAAGAGGTCTTCCGCGAGAAGGTCGGCAGGAAGTACGAGGGCATCATGGAGGTCGCCTACGCGTTCCAGGATCTTAACGACCTGCCCGCTCCGTACGTCGTTCCCGAAGGCCGATCCAAGCCATGGGGTACCGCTCACGCCATCCGCGCCGCACGCGATGTAGTTAAGGAGCCTTTCGCCGCCATCAACGCCGACGACTTCTACGGCCGCGACGCATTCCAGCAGCTCGCCAAGTTCCTCACCGGCGAGAAGGGCTGTCCGTGCAAGCATCATTTCGCCATGGTCGGCTACAACCTTTCGCTTACGCTTTCCGAGCACGGTTCCGTCGCGCGCGGCGTATGCAAGATCGACGATGCCGGTTATCTTACCGACGTCAAGGAGATGACAAAGCTCGTCAAGGCGGGTGATATGGCCGAAAATCAGGAAGATCCCGAGAATCCCGTAAAGGTGCCTCTCGACGCTCGCGTTTCGATGAACCTCTGGGGCTTCACGCCCGCTCTCTTCACTGAACTCGAAGAGCGCTTCCCGAAGTGGCTCGCCGAGAACGGCTCGAAGGAGAAGAGCGAATGGTACATTCCTTTCGTCGTCGACGAGCTCATCAAGGAAGGCAAGGCGGACGCTAAGGTTCTTCCGACCGAATCCGCGTGGTTCGGCGTCACCTACCGCGAGGACAAGCCTCTCGTGGTCGACGCGATCGCGAAGCTCGTCGCCGCCGGCGAATATCCCGAAAAACTTTTTTAACCGATAAAGGAACGTAAACATGTCCAATCGCACCTACAGCGAAGAAGAGCTGCTTTCAGTCCTCTCGGCATTCGGAGTCACCGATGTCGTAAAGGTCGCCCGATACGGTTCGGGCCACATCAACGACACGTTCAAGGCCGACGATGTCCGCGGCGTGTCGTACATTCTCCAGCGCATCAACACCGACATCTTTCCCGATGCCGACGGCATGATGGAGAACATCAGCCGCGTCACGAGCCACATCCGCTCGAAGGGCGGCAGGTCGCTCGAGGTTCTCGGCTACAAGAATCCTTGGCGTCTTTACGCGTTCATCACGGGCGCACGCACGATCGACCTTATCGAAAACGCCGACCAGGCCTTTCTCGCGGCGAACGCTTTCGCGCAGTTCCAGAACGCTCTCGCCGATCTTCCCGAACCGCGTCTCAACGAGATTCTGCCCAAGTTCCATAATACGGTCAACCGTCTTAAGCTTCTCGACGAGGCCGCCGCGGCCGACGTCAAGGATCGCCTCAAACTCGTGCAGCGCGAGATGGATTTCATCAACGCGCGCCGCGAAGAGGCCGGGCGCATCGTCAACGCCATGGCGAGCGGCGAGATTCCCGAGCGTATTACCCACAACGATACGAAGATCAACAACGTCATGCTCGACGACGTGACGCAGCAGGGCGTCGCGGTCATCGACCTTGATACGGTAATGCCCGGCTCCGCGCTCTACGATTTCGGCGATATGGTCCGTACGTCGACCGCCGCCGCCGCCGAGGACGAGAAGGATCTCGACAAGGTGTTCTCGCGCAAGGAGTATTTCGAGGCTCTCGTCAAGGGCTATCTCAAGGACGCGAAGTTCCTCAACGCCGCCGAGCTCGACGCTCTCGCGTTCTCCGGGCGCCTCATCACGCTCACGATCGGCATCCGCTTCCTCACCGACTATCTCGCGGGCGACACGTATTTCAGGACGGCGTACGACGACCACAATCTCGTCCGCTGCCGCACCCAGCTCAAGATGGTCCAGTCGATGGAAGATCAGCGCGACGAATACGAGCGTATCGTCCGCGAAACCGCGAAATCACTTTAACGTAAACTCAACCAAGAGAGGTAAAAAAATGGAAATCGTAATCTGCAAGACCAAAAAGGAAGCGAGCCGCAAGGCCGCTGATATGATCGCCAAGCTCGTCAAGGAGAATCCCAAGTGCGTATTGGGTCTCGCGACAGGCTCCACCCCGGTCGAGATGTATGACTGCCTCGCCAAGGACGTCAAGGCCAAGAAGATATCCTTCAAGAACGTCAAGAGCTGGAACCTCGACGAATATTACGGTCTCGCTCCGACGCACGATCAGAGCTACCGCTACTTCATGAACGAGAACTTCTTCGACAAGATCGACATCAAGAAGTCCAATACCCACGTTCTCAACGGTCTCGCCAAGGACTGGCGCAAGGAATGCGCCGCGTACGAGGCCCAGATCAAGAAGGCGGGCGGCATCGATCTTCAGGTTCTCGGCATCGGATCCGACGGCCACATCGCGTTCAACGAGCCCGGCAGCTCCCTCGCTTCGCGCACGCGCATCGTTTACCTCACGCCCCAGACGATCAAGGACAACGCCCGCTTCTTCAAGAAGGCGTCCGACGTTCCCGTAAGCGCGCTCTCGATGGGTGTCGGTACGATCTGCGAGGCCAAGAAGGTTGTCCTTCTCGCCTTCGGAAAGAACAAGGCCGATGCCGTCAAGGGTATGGTCGAGGGCGGCATGAGCCAGTTCTGCACGGCTTCCGCGCTCCAGGCCCATAACGACGCGTGGGTGTTCTGCGACGAAGAGGCCGCTTCCAAGCTCAAGCTCAAGAAGTTCTACGCCTGGCGCAGCGAAATCGAAATGAAAGGTTGAAAGAAATGAAATACGTATGCAAAGTCTGCGGTTACGTCTACGATCCCGCCGATAACAACGGCGTCGAATTTGACGCGCTTCCCGACGACTGGACATGCCCGCTCTGCGGAGTCGGCAAGGATCAGTTCGAGGCTATGTAAGTCGAAGAAGACCTGATGCAAAAAAAGACGCGCTGTAATCTGGCGCGTCTTTTTTTGCATATCAATGTGATTTCGGATGATGCGCAAAAATGGTATAATATGTCATACGTATACAAAAAAGAAATCGTTAAAAGGAATATCTCTATGACATCCGATCAGGTCAAAAAGGGCAATGAACGCGCACCCCACAGAAGTCTTCTGTTCGCTACGGGAATGAAGCGCGGCGACATGAAAAAGCCCTTTATCGGAATCTGCAACAGCTACGAAAGTTTCGTTCCCGGCCACTGCCATCTCAACAAGGTCGGCGCGTTTCTCAAAAAGTGCATCGAGGAGGCCGGCGGCGTCGCTATGGAGTTCAACACGATCGCCGTGTGCGACGGTATCGCGATGGGCCACTCGGGGATGAAATATTCGCTCCCCTCGCGCGAGCTTATCGCCGACTCCGTCGAGTCCGTCGCCAGGGCTCATTGCTTTGACGCGATGATCTGCGTTCCTAATTGCGACAAGATCGTTCCCGGAATGCTTATCGGAGCTCTGCGCGTCAATATTCCGACGATATTCGCCTCCGGAGGCCCGATGGCTCCCGGCAAGCATCCGAAGACGGGTGCCGATACAGATCTCAATTCCGTCTTTGAAGCCGTCGGAGCCGAATCTGTCGGTAAGATTTCCGCAAAGGAACTTGAGAAGGTCGAAGAGACGAGTTGCCCCGGCTGCGGCAGCTGCTCCGGCATGTTCACCGCGAATTCGATGAACTGCCTTTACGAGGCGCTCGGTCTCGCGCTTCCCGGAAACGGAACCGTTCTCGCGATAGATCTCAAGCGTCAGGATCTTTACCGCGCCGCCGCAAAGCGCATCGTCGCGATGGCAAAGAAGGGCGCTCCGCTGCCTAAGGATCTCATCACGCGTGATTCTCTCGACAATGCCCTTACTCTCGACATGGCGATGGGAGGCTCCACGAACACCGTTCTTCACACTCTCGCCATCGCGCGCGAGGCGGGCGTTGAGTATTCGCTCAAGCGTATGAACGAGATTTCGGCCGTTACGCCGTACGTCTGCAAAGTCGCGCCTTCCGGACATTATCATGTCGCCGATGTCGACCGCGCGGGCGGAATAATGGCCGTTATGAAGCGCATCGCCGATTTCGCGAAAAGCTCGAAGAAATCACTTTATCTCCACCTCGATACCCCGACCGTATCGGGCAAGAAGCTCGGCGCTCAGATCAAGGCCTCAAAAATCACCGACGACGATGTGATCCGCACGGTCGAGAACGCATATTCCAAGGACGGCGGTCTCGCCGTTCTCTGGGGGAATCTCGCAGAAATGGGTTCCGTTGTCAAGAAGGGCGGAGTCGCTCCGTCGATGATGAAGTTTACGGGAAAGGCAATCTGCTTCGACAGCCAGGAAGAGGCGTGCGCCGGCATCCTGGGCGGAAAGGTCAAGCCCGGTCACGTCGTTGTCATCCGTTATGAAGGTCCGAAGGGCGGTCCCGGAATGCAGGAAATGCTCGCGCCGACATCTTACATCATCGGCCAGGGTCTCGGCGAATCGGTTGCGCTCATTACGGACGGGCGCTTCTCCGGCGCTACGCACGGCGCCTGCGTCGGCCACGTCTCGCCCGAGGCGGCCGAGGGCGGCCTTATCGGTTTACTTAAGAACGGCGATGAGATTACGATCGACATACCCGAGCGCTCGATCAATGCGAATCTTACGAAGGCAGAAATCGCCAGGCGCGCCAAGAACGCCAAGAAATGGATGCCGCGCATCAAGGACGGCTGGCTCGGACGCTATCAGTATTTCGTGGGCAACGCTTCCACGGGCGCGAGCCTGAAAGCCTAAAATATGATATAATATATCAATATGGAATCATCTATCAGAAAATCGGCGGTAGAACGCAATACCAAAGAAACCAGGATAAAACTCGAACTCAATCTTGACGGTTCGGGCGAAGGTGTGATCGATACTGGCATCGGATTTTTCAACCACATGCTCGAACTTTTCAAGAAGCATGCGCTTGTCGATCTTTCGGTAAAGGCTGAAGGCGACATCGACGTCGATTATCACCACACCGTCGAGGATGTAGGACTCGTACTGGGCAAGGCTCTCAATGAGGCCCTAGGCGATCGCCGCGGTATTGTCAGATACGGTTTCGCGTCCATTCCCATGGACGAGGCTCTTTGCGAAACTTCCATCGATCTCGGTGGCCGCCCGTTCATCGTTATGGTCTCGCCGATGAAGCATATGACGGTCAGAGATTTCGAGGTAAAGCTCGTTGAGGAGTTTTTCCGCGCGCTCAGCGTCGAGGGCCGATTGAACGTTCACCTTCGCCAGATCTACGGCGACGAGGCTCATCACGTATGCGAGGGCTTTTTCAAAAGTTTTGCACGCGCTCTTCGCGCGGCTAAGGCGTTTGATCCCGCCGAAAAGGGTGTACCTTCATCGAAGGGGGTTATATGATAATACTTCCCGCCATCGATTTAAAAGGCGGAATGTGCGTCCGTCTCCGCCAGGGTCGCGCCGACGACGTAACCGTCTACGGAAACGATCCGGCGGCCCAGGCCCGCGACTGGGCGGAGCAGGGAGGTCGCGAACTTCACGTCGTCGATCTCGACGGCGCGTTTGACGGCGAACCTCGCCATGCCGAAGTGATCGCGAGAATCATCGAGGCGTTCGGCGGTCCTGTCGAGGTGGGCGGCGGCCTTAGAACTCCCGAGGCTCTGCGCGCCGTAATCGAAGCTGGAGCCGCGCGCGCAATCATCGGTTCGGCGGCGCTTGAAGATCCCGAGTTTCTTCTTTCCGCGGTGGAATGTTACGGCGATAAAATCGCCGTCGGCATCGATGCGCGCGACGGCCTTGTCCAGACAAAGGGCTGGGTCACGACGACCGACGTCAAAGCGGTAGATCTTGCGAGCGCCGTGGCCAAGATGGGTGTGAAAACGATCATCTATACCGATACGGCGACCGACGGAATGCTCGGAGGCCCTAATCTTACCCAGATGGCGGCGATCTGTGATGCGGCTCCCACGTGCGACATCACGGCTTCGGGCGGTGTCAGCTCTCCTTACGATGTAGCGAACTTAAAGGCGCTTGAGCGTCCCAACCTCCGCGCTGCAATCGTCGGAAAAGCTCTTTATGACGAGCGCACCACTCTTAAAGAAATGAATATCGCGGCACTTTAAAAGATGAATAAACCTCGTCTGCACGTTTTTAAAAACGGTCTTAAGGTTGTACTCGTTCCCTGTGAAGCCGAAAGCGTCGCTTTCGGTCTCTTTATCGCTTCCGGTTCTCGTCACGAAACGGAGAAGACGGCCGGTATTTCCCATTTTATCGAACATATGCTTTTTAAAGGGACTCCCTCGAGAAAGCCGATAGACATTACACGCGCGATTGAAGGGCGCGGAGGAAATTTCAACGCCTGTACGGGCGAAGAGTCGACGTGTTATTATGCGCACATGCCGTACGAATATCTCAACGAGGCGATGGATATCATCTTCGATATGTATCTCAACGCCACCATACCCGATGATGAATTTGAACGCGAAAAGCGTGTGGTTCTTGAAGAGATAAAGATGTATTCAGACGAGCCGGACGCTGTCGCGTTCGAGAATCTTCAGCGCTCTCTTTTTCCGAAGAATCGTCTCGGCGCGAGCGTTTCGGGATCCGCGAAGTCGCTCGTGCCGCTCAAGCCTGAAGATCTGAGACGTTATATCACGACGCACTATGCGCCCTCAAAAACGGTTGCCGTCGTCGTAGGTCGTTTTGACGAAGAAAAGGCGCTCGAAGAAATTACACGTAATATCGCCGAATGCCGTCGTACGGCGAGCGGTTTTAAGAATGTAAAGGGTGTCGATTTTTCCATCGCTCCCGTCCGTGAAGTTACGGCCGCTAAAGACGTTCAGCAGACGCAGCTTGCGCTGGGGTACAGAACATTCGGCATCAACGATGAGCGCAAATACGCGGCGAGTGTCTTGGACGCCGTTATGGGAAAGGGGATGTCGAGCCGCCTCTTTCAGGAAGTAAGAGAGAAAAGGGGACTTAGCTACGACATCTCGTCTCGAATGCAGTTTTTCACCGACGCGGGTATGTTCACCGTGACTGCGGGCGTTGATCCGACGAAAGAAGCTTTGGCGGTCAAGACGATTGAAAAGGAAATCGACAAGATTCGCTCTAAAAAAGTTTCCGCTTCCGAGCTTAATCGTATTAAAGAATTTATGCTCGGAAACTTCAGGCTTTCCCATGAGCGTGTCGTTTCTAAACTTTTCTTCTACGGCTCCACGCTTCTTTCGTACGGAAGACTTATGACGACGGAAGAACAGGTTGAAGCCGTTAAGGCCGTTTCTTCAGCCGATGTTCTTGAAGTCGCGGAGGTTATTTTTGATCCCGCGAACAGAGGCTATAGCCGTGTTGTTCCTAAAATCATGGAATAAAAATAATTTTGATCAGAATAGGTGATTTGAGAAGTGTGTGAAGATTGTTATATTCAACGCGCGATCGAACTGGCGGAACGAGGTTTAGGACATACGCGACCAAATCCGGCCGTGGGCGCCGTTATCGTAAAGAACGGCGCGATCATCGGCGAAGGGTGGCATAAGAAGGCCGGCGGAGATCATGCCGAAGTCGCGGCCATAAAGAACGCCCGTAAGAGAAACATGTCGGAATCATCTTTACTTTCAGGCGCGACGATTTATGTGACGCTTGAGCCGTGCTCGAAAGTCGGACGGGTCGGCGCCTGTACCGATGCGATTGCCGCAGCCGGAATTTCACGTGTCGTTTACGTCATCTCTGATCCTAATCCCGCGAATCGCGGCAAGGCCAGACGTGTCTTGAAGAAACGCGGCATCGTATGTGAGCAATATAAGGGAAAAAAGACGCTGATAAATGAATGTGAAGATCTTATAAAGTGTTTCCGCAAACATGTGCTGACGGGACTTCCTTACGTGACCGTGAAAATCGCGATGTCGCTTGACGGAAGAATCTGCGACAGCACGGGTTCGGCGAATTGGATCAGCAATTCCTCTTCCCGCAGGCTGACGAACAGGATGCGCGAAAAAGTCGACGCGATAATGGTCGGCGCCGAGACGGTAAGAAAAGACGATCCGTCGCTTTTGGCGAGAGTCCGCCCTAATAAAGATCTTGTCAGGGTTGTCGTTTCTAGAAGCGGACGGCTGCCGAAGAGCGCACAGATTTTTACAGACGGGAAAAACGCGACTTACGTTTTCAACGACGCTGAAAAAGCCGTTGTCGAACTCGGCAAAATGGGTTTTACCAGCATTCTCTGCGAAGGGGGGCTTAGTCTCGCCCGCTCGTTGGCCGAAGAGAATCTGGTCGACGAATGGTTGACGGTTCTTGCGCCCGTCGTTATAGGCAACAGGCCCATATCAAAGTCTCTTCGCGCTTCTGCGATTTCCGAAAAGTGTTTCCCTGTCGAAGGCGACATGTTTTTCAGAGCGCGTCTTGACCGAGTATAAAACGTTGGCCTATTTAATGCCGATTTTGGTATAATAACAAGAACTCAACTGGCAACATCAATCATTATCCAATGACATCATTATGAATATTAAAACCATTATAGCCGCGCTTCTCGTTTCTTCTTCATTCGCGGTCAATGCGCTCGATCTGGAATATCTTTCGGATCTTATCGCAATTCCAAGCGTATCTGCCGATATCAAGGAGGTCAACCGCTCGATGCGCTTCACGCGTGATTATCTCGTTAAGCGCGGAGTTCACTGCGTAATTGAAACCGCTCCCGACGGTCGTGAGATTCTTTATGCTGCGACAACCCCGGGGAAGTGTCACGATTTCGTCTTTTCCGTCCATCTCGATGTTGTGCCCGCAGGCAAGCCAGATCATTTCAAGCTTGTACGCAACGGCGATCGCATAGAAGGACGCGGAACAAGCGACTGTAAAGGCAATGCCGCATCGATCGTCGAGGTTTTATGCAAACTTGCCGGAAAGGGCTTTTCTGTAGGATGCATTTTCGGACCTGACGAGGAAATCGGCGGCGCGGGAACGCGTTGGATGGTCGAAGAAAAAGGGTATAAGCCCAATAAAATGGCTATTGTCGTAGATGCCCGTGCAAGAACTGTAGGATATGCCCATAAGGGTCAGACTTACGTAAAAGTCAGCGCAAAGGGCCGCAGCGGTCACTCCTCCCGCCCCTGGACGTGCGACGATTCAATCACAAAGGTTGCCCTGGCGTATGCGAAAATCCGTGAAATATGGGATAAGCGTCATCCGCTGCCCGAAGACAAATGGTCCGACGTTATGGTACCCACCTACATTAAGGCCGACAGCGGCGCTTTAAACCTCATCCCTGCCGAAATGGATCTTATTCTCAATTTGAGAAGCGTCAATCCCGGCGCCACCGATGAACTCGTTAAGCTCGCCAGGGAAGTTGCGACAGGCTGCGAAGTCGAGCTGATGCGTTACTCTCCGCCCGTAAACACCGATCCGAAGCATCCTCTAATGGAATCGCTTCGCAAAACGATGGAAGAGGAGTGTTCCGCGGAAATTTCTTTCGGCCGTATGGTCGCCGCGACCGACGCTCGTTGGTTTGTAAGCTGCAATATTCCGATCGCTCTTATAGGAGCGAAGGGAGGCGGCGCCCATGCCGTTGACGAATACAAATCCATCTCCAGCCTTGAAGAGATGGAACGTTACCTGATTAAGTTTTTAGAGAAGAACAGGTAATCGGATCATTCCAGAGGAATGCTCCAATCTCCGCCCCCTATGTTGATGTTCAGAACATCGGGAAGGGGGTCGGACTTTTTCTGACCGCCGTAGACGCCGGAGCTTTCCAGGAGTTTATCAAGTTCATCGATGTCCGCGTCTTCATTCTTCGGCATCGGCTTCGCTTTCTCTATTCTTTCTTTTTCGCGTTTTACCTTCTCCAGTTCCGCTTTTAGCCTCGCGATTTCATTTTCCTTTCTCAGGCGTTCAATTTCAGCGTCGCGAGGATCTTTCTCCGGAGCTTTCCTGGCAACGGGAGTCGCGTGTTCATTGCCGTTTTCATCAAAGTACTCGGGATAGAGTCTGCGACGATGCTCGAGAACCTCTTTCTCTCTTTTCTTTTTGGCGTCGTCTTCCTCTTTCCTGGCCGATTTCGCTTCTTCGTCGCGCTTTAAATTTTCTTCACGTTCTTGAATAGCCTTTTCACGTTCCTCAAGTTCTCTCTTTTCATTTTCCAATTCGCGTTTTTTGAGCTTCGCTTCCCGCTCGGCAAGCTCACGCTCCTTGGCGGAGTGAGAGCCGTCGAGGGCTTTATCCTTGCCGTTATCGCTTACAACGACAACAGACGCGGCAGGAGAGGGGGGCTGAACGTTCTGTTTCGCGGTCAGTTGCTCGATAAGCTGCTCGTTCATTCTAGAAGTCTGCTCCATCAATTGACGCTGTAGATCGGCGGCCGGATTGGGCATATTCTGATTGCTGCGGATATTCATAACGACGAAAATAAAAACGCCGATAATAAAGAAAATCAGAATCGTAAAAAACGCGCAGACGGTCATCAGACGCTTATGGGCTTTGGCCTGTTCGGAATCGACATATTGCTGAAACGCCTTAAGAACAGGAAAATCGTCCATTGCGTCCTGGTTGCCGTAAAGTGCCACGGGAGTCGGATTCGGGGGAATCGGAATCGCCTTGGCTTCTGGTATTTCCTCGTTTTCTATCATTTTCCTGTTCCTTCCTTTATTGTCGCATAATATGTGTTATGTAAACTACGCATGGAGCGCGTTTAACCTTTTCTGGATTGTCGCCTCGTATCCTTCTTGAGTCGGTCTGTAATAACTCTTAGGTACGCCCATATATTCCTGTTTCACGTAATGGTTGGCGAAATTGTGCGGATACTTGTATTCAGTTACAGTTTCGCTTCCTATCGCCTTAACGTGCTTGTTTTTAAGGTGCTCCGGCACAGGTTGTACGGCACCCGACTCTATATCGGCCATCGCTTCGGAAATCGCCATGCAGCTTGCGTTGGATTTGGGCGCTGACGCCAGATACGTGGTAGCCTGAGAGAGATTTATCGCACACTCGGGCATTCCGACAAACTCGCAGGCCTGCATCGCCGCCACGGCTACGGAAAGCCCTCTGGGATCGGCGTTGCCGATATCTTCGCTCGCGCTTATGACAAGCCGCCTTGCGATGAATCTCGGATCCTCGCCGGCTACGAGCATTTTTCCCAGCCAGTATACGGCGGCATCCGGATCGCTCCCGCGGATCGATTTTATAAACGCTGAAATCGTATCGTAATGACCGTCTTCCTTTTTATCGTATCTTACCTGGCGGCGCTGGACGCACTCCTGAATCACTTCGAGCGACAAATGAACGACGTCGTCGTCTCCGGGAGGAGTCGAACGCATCGCGATTTCAAGCGCCGTGAGCGCGTGTCTCGCGTCACCGTCGGAGATCGTCGACAGGAATGAAAGGGCGTCGTCGTCGATTCTGGACGGAATCGAACCGCACCCCTTCTCACGGTCGTCGAGCGCCCTTTTCAGAACCTCCGCAATCTCGTCGGGAGAGAGCGCCTTAAGTTCAAAAACGAGCGATCTCGAGGTCAGCGGGGTATTGATGAAAAAGTTCGGATTATGCGTCGTTGCGCCTATAAGAACTACAGTTCCGTCTTCAACGTAAGGCAGAAGAACATCCTGCTGCGATTTGTTGAAGCGGTGTATCTCGTCGATAAAAAGTATAGTCCCCTTCCCGCCGAGTTCGTTTCGCGCCCTGTCGCATATTTTGCGGATATCCGCGACGCCCGAAAGAACGCCGGAGAGTCTTACGAAATTGCGTTTCGTGGTTTTCGCGATCACTTCGGCGAGAGTCGTTTTACCGCATCCGGGAGGTCCGTAGAAAATGACGTTTGTAAGCCTGTCAGCCTCGATTACCCTTCTCAGGAGCTTGCCCTCGCCGAGTATATGACGCTGACCGACAACCTCGTCGATCGTCGCGGGCCGCATACGCGCGGCTAAAGGCTCTGAAGAAAAATCCGTCATTCGGTGAAAACGTAGATGTTGAGTTTCGGCGTTTTAAGCTTTTTTCTGAATTCGAAAATACGGCCAATCTCGGAATTTTCCGCCGCATAGAAAAATACGGTGAAGACTTTGGAGGCGACAGCATCGACTGCGGAGACCGCTGCCTGGGCATCGGTATAGCGTTTTTCAACCGGAGTCAGTTTCGGATCGAGAGAATTCTCATCGCTCCAGTCTTCCTTGATTTCTGTTACGCTGATCGATCCGTCGGCGGCGAAGCGAACTTCAGGCGGCTGAGCGAGACGCTCTTTGCGGTCGCGCCACTTTTCGAGCGGAAGATAGGCCTTGTAGTAAAGCTGCCCTTCTTTTACGCCGTTTATTTTGATTTTGGCGGAATCGAGCATCTGAAGAAGCCTGGCCGCGTCACGGGCCGACTTCAGCGTTGTCTTGGGATCGAAATCGCACAGAACGTCAAGACTCGGGCCCGCCGATTTCGCTTTAAGGCGATTAACGACTTCAATAAGATTCGTATTGCCTATTTTTACCGTTTCCTTCTTGTGGGTCGTACCGCTCACATATTTGAAAGTGATGCGACGCTTCTCGCCGGCCGGAATCTTTTGGGCGACTTTGAACCGTCCGTAAGTCGCCGACTGATCGAGGAAATCGTCGAAAAGAATCAACGACTGCGACAGGTTGTAAAGAGCGAAAACCGCTTCCGGCATTTCTTTCGCGGCATCCGCCTCGCCCTTCGCGTTTCTTGAGCCGCCGGTGAAAATCATTCTCGGCTGGTTTTTAGAACGAAGATCTTTTACGAGATTTGTAAAAGCGGGTTCCATAATCACTTCATCGCCCGTGGCCCAGAAGCGGCAGCCGTCCGTCGACATCGGTGAACCGAGCGGGAAGCCCGCCTTGGCGAAGGCGTCGGCAATCTCGCTCACAGGCGCCACGGTCGTGAACATGGACTCGTAATCGTGATCCGAATTCGGCCCGACAAAAAGAAACTCGATTTCCGTATCGACGCCGCAGTCTGTTGAGACGACATCGAAGCTGACCGTCCTTTTCGCCGCATCGTAGACGACATCACCCTTCGCGAGAGCGCATGTCGCGGTCAAAATCGACGCGGCGATTATCAGGACGGGGGTTTTCACCTGCAGGCCTCCACAGCGCGCTTGAAGCCTTCAGCGCTGCGCGCGATGATTTTCTCATCGACCGAGCAGCTCAGGCGGATGTAACCCGCCCGGCCGAAGCCTCTTCCGGGAACGGCGAGAATCTTCTCTTCGAGAAGCGCGTCGACAAATTTGGCGTCATCGCCTCCGGGGGCCTTAGGGAAGAAATAGAAAGCGCCCTTCGGCATTGTAAATTCAACGCCTGCTTCCGTAAGAACCTTGGCCATAAGCGCTCTGCGGCGGGCGTAGATGTCGAGATCGACGGTTTCATTGCAGATCGCCGCAGCAAGTCTCTGACCGATAACGGGAGCGTTGACGCAACCTAAGGTTCTGTTGACGAGAATAAGGGTCGTCATAAGCGTTCCGCCGTCTTCCTCGGAAAGTTTGGGATTCAGCGCGAGATATCCGACGCGTTCGCCCGCCATCGAAAGGGTTTTCGAGAAGCTTCCGAGAACGATCGAGTATTTCGTCATCGGAAGAACGGCAGGAACCTCCGCTCCGTCGTAGGCGAAGACGCGGTACGGCTCGTCAGAAAGGAGAAAGAGTGCTCTAGCTCCTGGAATACTCTCGCGTTCGGCGTTAACCGCGTCTATGAGCGCGGCGAGTGATTCGAGTTCAGCCTTCGAATAGATGGCTCCCGTCGGATTGTTCGGCGAGTTGACCAGTATCGCGCGGGTTTTCGGAGTTACTGCCGATTTTATCGCATCAAGATCGAGAGAGAAATCCTCGTTCGTATCAACAGGCTTTAACACACCGCCGAAATGGCCGCAATAGTTGCCGTATTCTACGAAGTAAGGACTCGGAACGATAATTTCGTCGCCCGGTTCTACGGTCGCTCTGAAGAAGTCCACAAGCGCGCTGGCCGCACCTACAGTCATCACGACATCCTTGGCGGCAAGTTCCACTTCCTGCTGTTTGGAAAGATATTTCGCGATGGATTCGCGGACGGCGGGAATACCGGCGTTCGGACAATACCCGAGACCGAGCGGACGTATCGCATCGTCGGCGATTTTGTGAAGGATCTCGCGGGCCGCTTCGGGCGGCGGAACGTCGGGATTGCCGAGCGAAAAATCACACACGGCGTCTTCGCCGTATTGAGCCTTGAGCTCAAGACCCTTTTCGAACATTTTGCGGATAAATCCGCCTTTCGCGGCGGCCTGTACAAAATAATCTGTTACTGTATGCATAGTTTTATCGTTAGTGAAATTAACGGTCAAGTTGAACTCTCATGGAACCGATGACGGCTGCCGTGTTGACGATCGACGGATCGCGCAAATCCGCGACGAGCCTGTCGCTTGCGGTAGCGTGAAGCCAGACGGCGGACGCCGCCGCAAGAAACGGATCGCATTTCAGGTACGCCCAGCGCGCGCCGACGACACCGGCTAAAAGATCCCCCATTCCTCCGAGAGCCATAAAAGGATTGCCCGTTTTGTTTTCGTACATTTTTGACGCGTCGGAAGACATCACCAGAGTGTTGGCGCCTTTGAGAATCACGGTCGCTCCGTATCTGTCGACGATGGCTTTGGCGGCCTCGATCCTGTTGGAGACGACTTTTTCATATTCCCATCCCAGCAATTTGGCCGCTTCGCCCTCGTGGGGCGTCAGGATAAGTTCCTGTCCGGAAGCGGGATCGTATCCGTCGTTCTTGCCGTACCATGCGGCCAGAACGGCGAGCGCATCGGCATCGAGCACAAAGCGCCCTTTCGAGCCTGAAAGAATCCGCGACAGAAGTAACTGTGAGTTGGTCGTATTTCCTAAACCCATCCCCGCGACCGTGACATCGGCGGAGGGAGGTACGCACGTCGCTATAAGTTTGGTGAACGTGGCCTCGGGAACAAGTGTCCCCGCAGCGATTCTCGAAGCGTCGGGAACAACGAGCTGAACGAGACCGGCCCCTGCCGAGCGGGCGCCGAGTCCGGCGATCACGGGAGCGTGAAGATAGTGAGTAGAGCCTCCAACTACGGTCACGACTCCGACAGAACGCTTGTTGGCGTCCATCGGTCGGGCTTTGAAAGCGTTTTGAATTTCTATAGGAATATCCATATCGTTTTAATTATATCAAATCTTCGGAAATTATTGAAGGTTATTCATAGATTCCAGACCTGACCCATTCAGGTTGTTCAGAAGATTGTACGGCAGAATATCCCGCTTGGACAGGCGTAAGCTCCGCCCTCAAGCAACATCTCTCCCGTTTCAAGTTCGGCGGACGGGAAAAGCTGGCCTAAAATGTTTTCAGCCACTTTGCACGACAGACCCGGGGTGTGGGACGAAAAAAGCACAAACGAAGGATTATCGGAAAGAAGATCCTTCACGAGAGAAAGCGTTTCTTTCAAATCCCGCTCGATTTTATACATCTCGCCGGAAGCGCCGCGGCCGAATGTGGGCGGGTCGAGAATGATTCCGTCGTACGATCTGCCGCGGCGTATTTCGCGCTTCATGAATTTATGGGCGTCATCGGTGATCCAGCGTATCGGCGCATCGGAGAGATTGTTGAGCGCAGCGTTTTCGCGCGCCCATTCGACCATTCCGCGCGACGCGTCGAGATGGCAGGCTTCTGCCCCGCCGAGCGCGGCGGCCATCGTAGAACCGCCCGAATACGCAAAGAGATTCAGAACCTTGAGCTTCGCTCCTGCGCGCTTTGCGGTATCGGCCTCAACTTTCGAGCGTATCCACTTCCATTGGGCGCGCTGTTCCGGGAATATGCCCAGGTGTCCGAAATCTGTTCCTCCGAGTTTAAAACGTATTCCGGCCGTCTCGATGCGCCATTCCTTGGGAAGGTTCGTGCGGCCGTGCCAGCGGTTCCCGTCTTCACGGTCGAACGTCGCGTCGGCGGAGCGCCAGCGGGATTCCGGAAGACTCGGGCGCCACATCGCCTGTGAGCACGGGCGGGCCAGAACATATCTTCCGAAACGTTCAAGTTTGCGGCCGTCTCCGGAATCAAGAAGCTCGTAATCGTCTTTCATTTGTTTTTTCCGATCTTTGCATCGAAATCGACTTCCACTGTAACAGAAGGCAGAAACGCGTTGTTTCTTTTCGCGTCCTGAAGTTCTTGGGCCTTGTCGTTATCGTACCACCAGTACGTAAGAACGGCCTCCTCGTTGCTGTATCTCGACAGGACAGTATCCGGCATGCCGAATTTGTTCCAGTATATCAGCCGTTTGGCCGAAATGTTCCAAAGGAAAGCGTAAGGATGCTGCTCTGTGATGAGTTTGTCGATTCTGCGGTATATCCTGTTTCGCTCGGAAATGGACATTACGGATTTTTCTTCGGCGATAAGGCGGTCGACCTCTTCCGATTTGAAACCCGGATAGTTGCCGCTCTGTTTGCGGTCGGCTTCGCTCGAAAGCCACATGAGTTCGGGATTTCGGAATATCGTCGCACCCATCGCCGACCATGTCATCTGGAAATTGAATTCATCCATATCCTTCATCCAGTTGGCGAAGTCTTTTCGGATGATGTTCATTTTTATGCCCATGTTTTTAAGAACGGAATGGAACGGAACGAGAATCTTATCGTCGGAAGGAGAGCGCGAGAGAAAATTGAATTCGAAAACGCGGCCGTTCTTTTCAAGGAAACCGGTTTCCGGATTTTTGAAGAATCCTGCTTCCTCAAGCAGTTTTCGAGCGCCTTCCGGGTCAAAAAGGACGAGTTCGTTCTTGCATGGATTTTCACCGTCGTAAAGATCGGTGAAGTACGAGTTCTGCATAAAGTACTCGTTGTACATCATGGTGCGGTTCATCATAACCCGGTCGATGAGCTTGGCCATCGCTTTGCGGACTCTCACGTCGTCGAACGGGAAGCCGCGCATGTTCATCAGAAAGCCCTGATATCCGACAGGCTCATGGTTTGAAACGCGGCGTTTTATGAGCCAGTTTCTGTCAAACGCCTTACCCTTCGCCCCTTTAGCCCACAGACGGGCCGAATATACGGGATAAACGTCCAACGAGTTTTTCTTCAGCGCGGCGAAACCGTTTTCGTTGTCGACGTAATAACGCATTATTATCTTATCGAAGTTGTAAACGTGTCTGCACGACGGAAAATCACCCTTCCACCATGACGTTACGCGGGAATATTCGGTTTCAACCTGTTCCTCGATTCTCGTTATGCGGTACGGGCCTCCGACGGGCGCCTCGAGAAAATCGATTTTATTGAAATCCTTGTCTTTAAGAGCGTGATACGGCATAATCCAGAACGTTCCGCAGTGCATGATGTCACGCCAGTTGCGCACGGCATTGCCTTTTTTACGGAAGCGCACGGTCATCGGACGATCGCTGTCGGCGTCGAGAATTTCCGGGGAGAAGAAATCGCCCAGAATCATCTTCCAGCTTCCCGAATGGGTTTTCGAATCAAGAAGCGTATCGAACGTCCACTTCACGTCTAGAGCGCTTACGGGGTGAGAGTCGGACCAAACGGCCCTTTCGTCAAGTACGAAAGTGAATTCGCGTCCGTCGTCCGAGACGGACCATTTTTTCGCGAGCGCCGGAACAAATTCCATAGTTTCGGAATCCGTCGAAATCAGCGGCATGTACATCAGCGAGAACATCATCGCCGTATAAGAGCTGCTGTCGACGTACGCGTTGTGGCTGTTCGGAGCGCTCGCGCCGTAAAATCTTATTCTGCCGCCTTTTCGGGCGTGAACGGAAGCGACCGGATCGGGTCTGTCGACCCAATCCGGTGCCGGGTACCATGTCACTGCGGCAAGAGCGGCGGCAGCTAAAAATGTCATAATACGCCTTTCAGTCTCTCGATGGCCTCGAGAACGTTCTCGCGGGAATTGAAGGAGGAAATGCGGATATACCCTTCTCCGGCGGCACCGAAACCGGCGCCGGGGGTGGTGACGACGTTGGCTTCCTTGAGAAGCTTGTCGAAAATGTCCCAGCTGCCGCCCTTCGCGTCGACCCAGAGATAAGGCGAATCGCCGCCGCCCGTGACCGAATATCCGAGCGATTCGATCGCCTCTTTCATAAGACGTCCGTTTTCGAGATAGAAGTCGATGATCTTGCGGCACTGCTCGCGGCCTTCGGGAGAATAGACGGCTTCGGCGCCGCGCTGCGTGATGTAGCTCGCGCCGTTGAACTTCGTCGTCTGGCGGCGCATCCACATCGGACGCAGCTCGACGGGTGAACCGTCGGCGGCGTAGGCGACAAGCCCCTTGGGGACGACGGTGTAACCGCAGCGGATACCGGTAAAGCCGGCGGTCTTGGAATAGCTGCGGAATTCGATCGCGCACTTTCTCGCGCCTTCGCACTCGTAAATCGAATGGGGAATGCCGGGCGTACGGATAAACGCTTCGTAAGCCGCATCGAAAAGTATAAGCGCCTTGTTGGCGTTAGCCCAATCGACCCAGGCCTGAAGCTGCTCCTTTGTGGCGACGGCGCCCGTCGGGTTGTTGGGATAGCAAAGATAGACGATGTCGCAGCCGTTTGCGGATTCCGGCGAAGGTACGAAGCCGTTGGAAGCGTCGCACGTAAGATACGTGAGATTTGCGTAACGTCCGTTTTCGTTGGCTCCCGTGCGACCGGCCATGACGTTGGTGTCGACGTAAACGGGATATACGGGATCGCCTACGGCAATCTTGACGTCGTCTCCGAAAAGCTCCTGGATGTTTCCGCAGTCGCACTTCGCGCCGTCGGAAATGAAAATTTCATCTGAAGCGATGTCTACGCCGCGTTCGGCGAAATCAACGGCGGCGACCTTGTCGCGGAGGAACGCGTAACCCTGTTCGGGACCGTAACCGTAGAAACTGGAGCGGTCGGCAACGTCGTCGACGGCCTTGTGCATCGCCTCGATGACGGCGGGAGCAAGAGGCTCGGTCACGTCGCCGATGCCGAGGCGGATGATCTTGGCGTCCGGATTCGCGGCCTGATGGGCGCTGACCCTGTGGGCGATTTCGGTGAAAAGATAACTGGCTTTGATCTTCGAGTAATTTTCGTTTACGTGAAGCATGGGTTTTCTCCTGTTTGTCAATTTTCGGTTTCTGAAAATTCAGGCATGAATCCGTCGATTGCGGCGATCATGACGAAAAAGAGCGTAAGCACGGCCGGACTGCGCAGCGGGCAGTCGGCCATCGAATGGAGCAATGTCGCCACCATCGCCATCATAAGAAAGAAGGCGCTTGCGGGAAGAGCGAAAATCGCAATGGGACGAGGCGGCCTTTTTGCCTTTTTGGAAAATGCGGCCGATACCACAAGACGTTTCCATCCCTGCACCAAAGGCACGAACAGGAGCACCACCATGGAAACGAGCATCAGGACTCCTATCAGACCGTGTTCGGCGAGGAACTGGAGAAAATCATTGTGGACGTTTATTCCGCCGACCTGCTGGAGATTTTTAAAATCCTCGTCGGTCATTTTATCGATGCTTAAATGTTTGTACCCCCAGCCTCCGCAGCCGAAGAGGAAATTATCTTTCCAGACCTGCGCAGCGACTCTGAAGTGATACTGCTCTTTACCGGAGAGCCTGTCGAGAATCGCATTGCTGTTAAGAGTGGAAATCTCCTTGTTGAAATCGCCGGCCTCGATTATCTTGCCGCTGTTGGATGTCACGATGTAGAAAATCAATCCGATTATAGCCAGCACGAGCAGATTTACGGCCGTCAATTTTACGCGCTTTATCCGGTTTACGGACGATAAAATACTTATAAACGAATGAATGAAGAAAATCACGGCGAGGAGCGAAACGAGAATTATCGCCGCCCTTGAGAGCGTCATGAGAGCCGAAAGAAAGAATATTACCGCGGGAATGAGAAAATAATGTTTCCTCCAGAAGAGATCATGACCTTTCGATTTTACGTTTGAAATCTCTTCGGAGTATGTAACCTCGGAATATTTCCATCTCCAGAGCGCGGCCGAAATGGCAAAAAGCGTGACAAAATAATCTCCGGCCATATTGGGATAGCCGAAGGTCGAAAAGAAATAGACTTTCTCGCCCCACTCGGCCTCGTCGCCCCACAATGGAGCGTTCGCGCCGGTGATGTACTGAAGAAGACCTATCATACTCAACGCGAGACCGTTCCATACGACAAGCTCCAACACTTTGCGTTTTCCGCGCTTGAGCAGCGAATGCTTAACGGCCAGCATCGCGAGAAGCGCCGAGAAGAACCAGATTGTCACGTTCAGATGCTCCAGGCGATTTACGCAATAAGGGAGAAATTTAAAAGGCGGCGAAGGATTTGCTCCGTCAAAGTGAATCTCCGGATAGTCGCAAGAAGGACATAAACCCTTATTGACAAAAGGTATCGTCAGCAGAATGAGAAAGAGCGCGACGATCCACGTAAGAGGATCGGATTTCATCGCGCGCCAGACTCTGCGCCTCGCCTCGTACGTGGTCTCTCCGGAATGACGTTGCGGGAAGCAGATCATAAGCTCGCACATCAACGCGACAAGCCATGGAATCGTAGGCATAAGTTCAGAGGCGACCGTTCCTCCGTACAGCCAGGTAAAAGCGGAGCAGAGAAGAGCTACTCCTATCGTTGCCGCGTTATCGTAGAGAAAGCGCATATTCAACCACCTTTCCGACGGCGTCGCGTTCGGATACTTTCCCGACGCTTTCGCCTTTAACATAAAGAATAAATTCACCGTCGCCGCCGCAAAGCGCTATATCCGCCCCTTTGGCTTCGCCCGGCCCGTTGACGGCGCAGCCCATCACGGCCACGTGCGGAAGCTTAATCCCGTCTTTGGCGAGCGTTTCAAGCGCGATTTCAATCTGCGAGGCCGTATGCATCAGATCGACTTTCGTCCGACCGCATGTCGGACATGAGGTTATCGCGGGACCAGGCTCGCGAAGAGAAAGCGATCGCAGAATCTCCATTCCGACGCGGACCTCCTTCTCGGGACGCGCGGTCAGCGAGACGCGTACGGTATCGCCGATCCCTTCAGAAAGCAATATTCCGAGCGCGACGGAGTTTCGCACCGTGCCGGGAAGAAAAGTTCCCGCCTCGGTAACTCCGAGATGGAGCGGGCAGTCGGTCGTTTCGGCGAGCATGCGGTAGACCTCGATCGTTTCGGCGACGTTGGACGCCTTGGCGCTTATCACGACATCGTAAAAGCCCTCGTCCTCGAGAAGTTTGAGATGACGCATGGCAGACTTGACAAGAAGAGGCGCCCTGCGCTCGCCCGCGGCGACTTCGGCGGCGAGATCTCGCTCGAGAGAACCCGCGTTGACGCCGATGCGGATCGGCACTTTTTTTTCTTTGGCCGCTCTGGCGACAGCCCGGACGTTTTCACGGGGACCGATATTCCCCGGATTGAGCCTGAGCGCGTCTGCTCCAGCCTCGATCGCGGCGAGCGCGCAGCGGTAGTCGAAATGAATGTCGGCCACCATAGGGATCGGAGAGGCCTTTCTCACTTCTCCGAAAACCTTCGCCGCTTCAACATCGGGCACTGTAAGACGTATGATATCGCAACCGACCGCCGCGCACGCCGCGATCTGTTCCGATAATCCCGCGGCATCGTGCGGATCGACGTTGCACATCGTCTGGACGCTCACGGGAGCGCCTCCGCCGACATAGTGAGAGCCGACTTTTACCGATCTTGTGTCACTTCGCCTGAACATCTTTTTTCTTCGGCTCGTCCGTCGCGCCCGTATTCGAATTCTCCGTCTTGTTTTTGTCCTCTGAAAGTTCCGCCTTGACAGTATCGTTCGTTTGTGACGGAACTTTTCTTAGCTCTCCAAGATCGACAGTCTTGCTCACGGTTCCGACCCGCCAGAAATCTCTCGCGACGAGAAAGAGCATAAGCCCCATAAGAATATACATGAAGAAAGTCGACAGCGCGGCTATGATCTTATCGGGTATCCTGCGGCGGAATATCATCGCTATCAGCGAGAAGAGTATAAGTCCGCCGTCCAGTACGGGAATCGGAAGAAGATTCATCACGGCGAGGTTCGTATTTATGAAACGCAGAAATCCGAGCCCGTCCCAGGTATCGCTGCGAATTGTGGCGTACGTCCCTTTCGCGATCATGACCGGGCCGCCTATCGCCTTTCCGGTCGCCTTCGCCTCCTTCGGAGTTACGAGCCCCTTGAGCGCACGGAAAACGGATCCTGCGTCCCACATCACCTGATCGACAATGCCGCGCTTCGGCATCCACATGGCATAGCGGGCGCATTCGTTTGTTTCTGAAACGGCTCCGATATAAGCGACGCCGTTCTCTTTGACCTGAGGAGTGATTTTCAGCGTCACTTCAGAATTGTCGCGACGGACTACAAAATCGGTTTCGCGGTTGGCGGCAAACTGAACTTCCGTCGTCATCTTGCTCCAGGTGTCGACAGGATTGCCTCCGACGCTCAAGACCTCGTCGCCTTCTCTAAGACCGCCCTTCTCGGCTGGACTGTCGGTAAGAATGCCGCCGATCTTGGCTGGAATCGTCCCAAACTTTGCATCCGGCGCGCAATAGAGAATAATCGCGAGAATAAAAGCGAACACTATATTCATCATCGGGCCCGCGAGCGCGACGACAAAATCTTTCCACGGAGGCATAAGTTTTCTTTTTTTGTCAGCGCCGCCTTCGAGGATCTTGGTTCCTTCTGGATCGGCGTCGGGAATCGACACGTAGCCGCCGAGAGGGATGCAGCTTATGCGGTATTCTACGCCCTTATATGTCTTTTTCCAGATCGCGGGACCGAAACCTATCGAAAAGCGTTCGACTCTGTAGCCGAGTTTCAACGCGGCGATAAAGTGACCGAATTCATGAATCGCGATCGAGAGCGAAAAAAGAAGAACGCAAAGAACTATGTATCCGATTGTAATCAATATTTCCATTTTTACCTCATATTCATTTTGAAAGTTCAGCTCTCGCCCACCTGTCCGCCTCTAAGACGGCCTCGAGGGAATCGCAGTTCATCTTGGGAGCATTTGAAAGACACCGTTCAAGAGAGGACGCAATTTCTGTATAACCGATGGCGCCGTTTAAAAACCGTTCGACGGCCCATTCATCCGCAGCGGCGAGAACCGCAGGCGCGCAGCCGCCGAGATTGCACGCTTCACGCACAAGGTTGAGACACGGGAATCGGTCTGGATCGGGCGCGCGGAACGTAAGCGAAGCGAGTTTAGCGAGATTCAACTCCTCACGCTCCGCCTTTACGCGCTCCGGGTGGGTCAACGCGTATTGAATCGCGACTCTCATGTCGGGCGGCGAAAGCTGCGCGAGCGTCGCGCCGTCGACGAATGTGACCAGACTATGAACGATTGATTCGGGATGAACGACAACATCGATCCTGTCGATCGGCACGTCGAAGAGCCATCTCGCCTCGATCATCTCGAAGCCCTTGTTCATCATCGTCGATGAATCGATCGTCACCTTCGGGCCCATTTTCCAGCGCGGATGGTTGAGCGCCTGGGCTACCGTGACCGTGGACAAATCGGCGGGAGAATCGAGAAACGGGCCGCCGGATGCGGTTAAAATCAAACGGGAGACGAGGGATGATGGATGAGAATCGGGAGAGGCGTAGTGGGGGAGACACTGGAAAATGGCTGAATGTTCGCTGTCGACGGGCAGGAACTTTACGCCCTTTTTTGCGGCGGCTTTCGTCACGAGCTCGCCCGCCATAACCATTACTTCTTTTGTGGCAAGCGCGATATCCATCCCCTTTTCAATCGCGGCCAACGTAGGTTTAAGCCCGCTTAAGCCGACTGTAGATACGAGGCAGATGTCTGCGTCGTTTTCTTCAACGGCTCTAACGGCGGCATCATCTCCGACATAGGCTTTGGCGCCGAGAACTGCGGCGACGGCTTCGCACTGAATTTTGTTTTTCAGCGCGGCAACCGCCACCACCTCGAAGCGTTCGGGATTGGAGGATATGACATCGACCGCATTCATGCCGATCGATCCCGTTACTCCAAGAATTATCACTTTTTTGACCATTTGATATATTATACCAAAAATTTAAAAATAATGGGTTGCTTGGTACTGCGTCATTTAGTTCAGATGTTCAAATCGGATATTTGATATAATACCTTTAATGACAAACCGCACAAAAGGAATTATCGCCATTATCTCCAGCGCCTTCGGCTTTGCGCTGATGGCGATGTTCGTGCGGTTGTGCGATAATTACGGCAACGAGATTTCCAGCTTCCAGAAAAGCTTTTTTAGAAATATCATCGCTTTCGCCATCGCAGCTGTGGTATTCGCCCGCGCCGGGCGCTCCGAGCATCCCCTCTCGCGGACTCTTAACGCGAAAACGACTCTCTTTCTGCTGATAAGATGTGTCGCCGGATGTATCGGAATTTTCGCAAACTTCTACGCCCTTTCCAAAATACCCATCGCAGAAGCCATGGCGCTCAACAAGACGGCGCCGTTTTTCACCGTCCTTTTCTCGTGGGTACTCCTCAAAGAATCGCCGAGACCGCGTCAATTTTTCGCGATTCTCATCGCTTTCGCAGGGGTGACGATGGTTATGAAACCCCTTTTCGTCGTCAACGACGCCTTCGCCTTCAACTGTGCGCTGACGGGCGGCTTAGGCGCCGGTATCGCCTACACATGCGTACGGAAACTCGGCGTCCTCAAGGTAAACCCCGCCTTTATCGTCCTCTTTTTCAGCGCATTTTCTTCGCTCGCCTCGATTCCGTTCATGCTGAGCGGCTTTACCCCGATGACTCCCGCGCAAATTATGATAATGCTCGGAGCGGGCGCAGGAGCGGCGATAGGTCAGTTCGGCGTTACGGCGGCGTACCGTTTTGCACCTCCGCGGCAAGTCGCCGTTTACGACTATACGAACCTCGTCTTCACGGCGATTCTGGGCTTTATGCTCTTCGATCAGATTCCAGATTGGCTTTCCGTAGCCGGATTCGCAACGATAATCGCGGCGGGGATCTTCGCCAATTCGGGAAGGTAACCTACATGGTCGGATCGTCGAAGTATTCCTGAGAAACCTGTTCCGGAGGCGGCTCGGAAGTCTGAAAATTCGAATCCTCGCTGCGCGGAATCTCGCGATCGAAAAAGCGCGTGTATTCGCGGACGAAATTGACTCTCACTTCACCCGTTTCGCCGTTGCGGTTCTTGGCGACGTCGATAATCGCGAGCGTTTCGTCGTTTGATTCGGGATCGGCCGCGTTTCGCGAAGGACGCCTGAGAAGAAACACAACGTCGGCGTCCTGTTCAATGGCGCCTGAATCGCGAAGGTCCGAAAGTTTAGGGCGTTCAAATTTATCGCCGCGCTGTTCATTGGCGCGCGAAAGCTGCGAAAGAACTATGACGGGAATTTTAAGTTCCTTGGCCATCGCCTTGATCTGCTGGGAAATCATGCCGACCTCGATCTGACGGCTGCCCTGCCGGGCCGCTTCGCGGCATGTACAGAGCTGGAGGTAGTCGATTACGATAAGCTCGATACCGTACTGCTTCTTTGCGCGACGTGCGCGTGCACGGAGATCCATGACGTCAAGACCCGCCGAATCGTCGACATAAATCGGAGCATCCTTCAGGTCTCCCGCCGCCTGGAAGAGATTCTGCATCAACGCCTGCTTTTCACTCTTCGAGCAGAGATTGCGGTTCAATCGCCATGTGTTGATATTCGCGCGGCCGGCGATCATACGGCGGGTCAACGCTTCAACAGGCATTTCGAGGGAGAAAATCATCACGGGATGACGCTTGCCGCCGTCCGTCTTTACGGGAACGTTGTTCATGTCCAGCCCGAGCGCGCAGCTCTCGGCGATATTCATCGCAAGCGACGTCTTACCGACTGAAGGACGCGCCGCGATTACGATCATTTCGGCTTTCTTAAGACCTTGAAGTTTCTCGTCAAGATGCGTAAGCCCGGTGGAAAGACCCTCGAATGTCGAGCCGTTCGATTTGAACATGTCGTTCAGCCGCTCAAAGCTCTGATTGATAGCGCTCGCCCACGGCATAGTGCCGTCGCCGCCGACGCCGATTTCGAGAAACGCTTTCTCGGCCTCGCCGAGAACGGCCTGCGGGTCGGGCCAGTCGCCTTCGTTGTAGCATTTTTCCACGACCTTGGTCGCGCGCTCGATCATAAGCCGGCGCAGATACTTCGCTCGGATGATGCCGATATAATGCTCCGCATGCGCCGTAGTCGGAGTCTGGTCGATAAGAGACTGGATATACCCTACTCCGCCGACGCTTTCGAGCTTTCCGTCGACTCTCAAAGTTTCAATGAGAACAAGCGCGTCAAGAGGTTTTCCTAAGCGGTTTAAGGTAAGCATCGCCGCGTAAATCGTCCTGTTGCGCGGATCGTAAAAGGTCTCGGCGGAAATATCGGACGTAAGGCAGAGATCCATGATGCGATCATCCCCGCGTCCGGTAGTGTCGATAAGAATGGAACCTAAAACCGCGCGTTCAGCTTCAGTATTGTTCGGAGGTGTCTTGATGTTTTCCATGATTGTAAAGTATAACAAAACAAAATTAAACTATAACGCCGAAATGCGTCGCCAGGGCGTCTTTGAGTTCTTTTTCCGTCCTTAAGTATCTCGTCTCGGATTTGCCTGCGGAAGAGATTGAAAGTTTCTCGGTCATCATTCCTGTTTCGGGATCCTGAACGGTCGCGATTGACTTGCGTCCGTCGGCAGAAGGCAGATGGACAAAGAGATTGTTCCTGAAAACCGAAGTAGGCTCGTTGCAGCAGAAATAATGGACGTACGTAAAGTCGATAGGGTCCTGAGGGGCCGAATCAAACGAATAAAACGCAATCCATTTACCGTCGGTCATGAATTCAACGACGGATTCGCCGCGATCGTTCCTGATTATACGATAATCGACACCCTCGCGGTTCTGAACCTTGTCGTAGACGAATTCAAGCGGAGTTAAGAATGTACGCTGTCCAACCCCGACATCGGCGATAAATTCGCGCCCATCGACCTTAACTTTTAAAATGCGATGGCGACGCGCGGGGACCTTCAGAGCTTCATCTTTAAGCCATCTGCCGAAATATTCCTCCACCTCGTAACCGAGCTCTTTCAAAAGCCAACCAAAGAGGCCGTTCAGTTCAAAACAATAACCGCCACGGCGTCGGACTACGATCTTGTCGAAAAGAACGTCATAAGCGAGCGAAGACGGCGTGCAGGTCCAAACATCGTAATTCTCGTAAGGAACCGACATCATGTGCGCCTTCTGAAGTGAAGCGAGATTGTCGGCTGAAACGCCTGTAATTCCCTCGGCTCCGATCCGCGCCAGATACTGAACTACTTTATCATTGATCATTTTGAAATCTCCTTTCGCTTTGCCGGACTGACGGCATTATGTCTAAAGGGGTTTACCGATTTTCGGAACGCTGGCCATCAGAAACTTCGTGTATTCCTCTTTGGGCCGGGAAAGAACCTGCGAAGCGGCGCCCTGCTCGACGATCTTCCCCTTATTCATCACGATGATGCGGTCGGCGACGTGCTGAACGACCCCGATGTCGTGGGTGATGAAGATAATGCTGAGAGAAAGTTTCTTTTTAAGTTCCGAAAGAAGATCGAGCACCTGGGCGCGGATCGTGAGATCGAGCGCCGAGACGGCCTCGTCGCAGATAAGGAGCTCGGGCTTAAGCGCAATCGCGCGGGCTATACAGAGTCTCTGGCGCTGACCGCCGGAAAACTCATGAGGATAGCGGTCCAAAATGTCCCCCGGAAGCCCCACCGAATCAAGAAGTTCAACGGCCTTCTCGCGGCGCTCCTCTTTTTTGCAAAGACCGTGATAAACCATTCCCTCGGTGAGAATCTCCATTACCGTGTGACGCGGATTGAGCGCGGCCTGAGGATCCTGAAAAACGACCTGAACCTTACGTCGGTAGTCCAGGAGATCCGTACCTTTAAGCGTAAGAATATTTTTTCCGTCGAGATTGATCGTTCCGCCGCAAGGCTTGTTGAGCATCAGAATCGCCCTGCTTGTCGTCGACTTGCCGCAACCGGACTCACCGACGACGCCGAGCGTTTCGCCGCGCCTTAGATCGAAGCTCACGCCGTCGACCGCTTTGATGTAATGGCTTACGAATCCGAACAATCCCTTGCGCACGGGAAAATAAACCTTCAAATCGCGAACTTCAAGAATATTGTCCATTGTTATCAACCTTTGAAACCATCCAGGACCGTCTGACGTATGTGTTTAGCCGTTTTCGGATAATCTAGAGTGAAATGAAGCCCCCTGCTCTCGCGGCGTTTGCGGGCGGAGCGGACGATAAGCTCGGCGCACACCGCAAGATTGCGCAGTTCAAGCGTGTCGGGAGTTACGAGGTAACGGAAATAGTAATCGCGTATTTCTTTCCTTAGTGTCTTAAGTCTGCGCGCGGCGCGGTCGAGACGCTTGTCGGTCCTTACGATGCCGACGTAATCCCACATAAGGCGGCGTATCTCGTCCCACATGTGAGCGACTAAAACGGCCTCGTCGGGAGGAACCGCGGCGCCCGTCTTCCACGCCGGAATTTTAGGCGCTTTACCGCGAGGAAAGGTCTCCGGTTTAGGCCCGATGCGCGCTGCGGTAAGTCTCGCGCAGACGAGCGCCTCCATCAGCGAATTGGATGCGAGACGATTGGCTCCGTGAAGCCCGGTGCAGGCGCACTCGCCGACGGCGGAAAGTCCGGGAATCGAAGTTTCGCCGTCGCACGTCGCTTTTATTCCGCCGCAGGCGTAATGGGCGGCGGGAACGACGGGAATCAGATCTTTCGCCATATCGATGCCGAAACTGAGGCATTTCTCGTAAATGTTCGGAAAGCGCTGCATCAGATACTTGCGCCCTTTCTTACGGATGTCGAGATACATGCAGTCATCGCCCGTGCGCTTCATTTCGGAATCGATGGATCTGGCGACGATATCGCGCGGAGCGAGCGATCCGCGAGGGTCGTACTTCGTCATAAACTCTCGCCCGTGACGATCGACAAGAACCGCACCTTCGCCGCGTACGGCTTCGGAAATGAGAAAACGTTTCGCCTGAGGATGGTAGAGGCATGTCGGATGGAACTGGATAAACTCCATGTTTTCGATTTTCGCCCCGGCTCGCCACGCAAGCGCTACACCGTCACCGGTCGCGGAATCAGGGTTGCAGGTATAAAGATAAACCTTACCGCATCCGCCCGTGGCGAGAACCGTATTGGGTGAGCGCACGGCATAAATCTCGCCTGTCGTCTTATCTAGAACGTATGCGCCGACGCAACGGTTATCTCCCTTAAGACCGAGACGCTTCGTCATCACGAGATCGATGACTATCGTGTTCTCGCGAACGTCGACATCAGTCTTTTTCACGGAGCGGATCATCGCGTTCTCACATTTTTCGCCCGTTATGTCGCCCGCATGGAAAATACGCCGGGCGCTGTGCCCGCCCTCTCGCGTCAAATCCCACGATCCGTCCTCTTTTTTTGCGAATTTCACGCCGCAATCCATGAGATCGCCGATCGCTTCGGGAGCGTTCTCGCAAATCGTATGAACAACCTTGGAGTTGCCGAGCCATGCTCCGGCTATCATCGTGTCTCGCGCGTGCTTATCGAAAGTGTCGTTCTCGTCCATCACGCAACAGATGCCGCCCTGGGCGAAATTCGTGTTGCAGTCTTTAAGACGGCCTTTAGAGACGACGACAACCTTGCCGTAGCTCGCCAGGTGCAGAGCACTCATAAGCCCGGCCATGCCGGTGCCGACAACAAAATAATCACAATCTACCGTCTTCATAGTTTTCTATATTTTATCAAAAAGACCGCCCTTAAACAAACTCGAACGCGGCAACAACTTTTGTCTAGACGATCGTCACGGCCCTGACGTCTCCCCATGCGCACGGAAGCGCGAAAACGACAGAGTTAGCCTCGCGCTTTTTATCACCCGCCATAAGAGGCTTAAGATTCTCGAAACTCAGCCCTTCGGGAAGTTCCGTCGGAAGTCCGGCGGCCCTGAAGCGTTCGGCGAGCTCATCGGCCCAGCCTTCGGCGGCGAGATTCATCCGCTCCGCGAGGCGCGCCTCTTCAACGCACCCGATGGCGACGGCCTCGCCGTGGGATACGGCGTAATCTGTAGCTTTCTCGATAGCGTGCGCCACCGTGTGTCCCGCGTTCAACTTCATGCGCTCGCCGATCTTTTCGAGAGGATCCGCCTTAACGATACCGATTTTTACGGCGAGATTTCCGGCTATTTCATCGGCGGAGGGTGTGGCTGAATAATCTACTTTTTTTCGTCCGCCTATTATCTCGTGCTTGATCATCTCGGCCTTGCCGTCTGCAATGCGGCGCGGAGGCAAAGTCTTTAAGAACGCTACATCGACGATCACGCGGCGCGGCGGATGGAAAGCGCCAGCCATATTTTTTCCGCACTCGAGATCGCATGCCGTCTTTCCGCCGTATGAAGCGTCAACCATCGAAAGAAGCGTCGTCGGAACATTTACCCAGTCGATTCCGCGCATCCATGTCGCGGCTGCGAACCCTACGAGATCCCCTGTAACTCCGCCGCCGACTGCCGTAACCGTATCCTTTCGGCCTAAGCCCGCTTTGGCGAACGCGGCCCATATCTTAACGACGGTTTCTACGGTTTTATTTTCTTCACCCGAAGGAATCGTAAAAATCGCCTTCTCCGCAATTGCGGGATAAAGAGAAGCGACATTTGAATCGACAACAATGTTCTTAAACTCCGACGGGTCGAAAAGGCGGAATTCAACGGGAGAAGCCTCGCATAAAATTTCGTCGTACGCGGCGAAAGCGGCGAGCGCTTCGATAACGGGACGCGCTCTCAACGCGATGCACGGATCGTGACGGCCGCGGACGGTCAGCTCCGCAGGCTCCATCTTTTCAAGGTCGACGCTTTTCTGTGACTTGTAGATGGACGGTGTCGGCTTTAACGCGACACGGAACACGAGAGGCATACCACTCGTCATTCCGCCCAACACGCCGCCGTGACGGTTCGTCTCGGTTACGACTTTGCCGTCCTCGATTTTAAACGCATCGTTATTCTCGGAGCCCTTGAGCGAAGCGGCCTTAAATCCGTTGCCGAACTCTATCCCCTTAACGCCGGGAATCCCGAAAACCGCTTCGGCGATCGCCCCGTCGATACCGTCGAACATTGATCCTCCGAGACCTACGGGAAGACCGGTGATTTCGCATTCGATTACGCCGCCCACGGAATCTCCTTCGGCTTTCGCCGCGAGAATGTCGCCCGTAAACAAAACCTTCGAAGATACGCTCACACCGCGTTCGGCGAGGGCCTGGAGCGCGAGCGCGCCCGCGATGCACATGGGCGCCGTCATACGGCCTGAATTCGATCCGCCTCCCGCGGGAATTTTTCCGTACTTGACCCAATTGGGATAATCGGCGTGGCCGGGACGAGGAATACTCTTTTCGTAATCGCCGCTTCTCGTATTGGTGTTTACGATCACGGCCTCTATCGTCTCGCCCGTCGTAACGCCATCCTTTACGCCTGCAATAAACTGCGGTTCGTCCGGTTCGCGTCTCGGAGTTGAAAATTCATCACGCCCGGGAGCGCGTCGTTCCATAAATGCCTTAAGCGCGTCGAAATCAATTTTAAGCCCGGCGGGAAAACCCTCAAGGCGCATCCCGATCTTGGGTGCGTGAGACTCGCCGTAAACTTCAAATTTTAAAACCTTACCGATTTTCATATCGATTCTTTTTCCTCGTCGATTTTCTTTTTAGCCTCAACGCCCTCCTCAAGATCGGCGTGAAGAGTCGCCCTGTCGTCAGCGGCGAGCGCATCGCGGAATCTCGCAAGGCGGTTTATGTATCTGTCGAGAACGGGCAGAAGATGACTTTTGTTTTCGAAAAAAAGTTCCGTCCACGTATCCGGATCGGGCGCGCCCACGCGCACCATATCGCGAAAGCTTCCGGCGGAATACCCCGCGTGACGGGCGGAAAGAGTTTCGCGCACGTACGCCGATGAAATGAGATGGCAGAGCTGGCTCGTATATGCGATCATCTCGTCGTGATCGGCGGTGTCGGTGACGACGACTCTCGAAAAACCGAGAGTTTTTAGAAATTCAGACGTCGATTCAACAACAGCCTTACCGGTCGATTCAAACGGCGTTAAAATCATCGATGCGCCGTCGAAGAGATTCTCGCAGGAATTTCCGTAACCGAGTTTCTCTTTCCCGGCCATGGGATGAGCGCCGATAAAGGTCCACCCTTTCACATCGGCGAAATCTGCGAGCGCGCGGCAGACGGAACCTTTCACGCCTGATATATCCATGACGACCGCTCCCTCGCGGAGCGTCGCCGACGCGGCGATCTCCCTTACCTTACCTTCGACCGCCGAAGGCGGAACGGCGAGAAAAATAAAATCAAAGCGGCTTAAATCGGGCAGCTCAGCGCGTCCCCTGAAAATCTCAGCGTTGTGCTTGGCACGAAGGGCCGCCTTTTCAAGCGACCCTCCGATGAGACCTTTGCCAATGACGGCTATATTCATCAGCTGAAAACTCCTTGAAAAACGTCAATCACATCTTCCGGCTAGTCACTTCAATGACATTAACCTGATTTCGTAACTGGCAGATGATCTGGTCGATAACCTTATCGGTTCCGAGAATGTCGATCTTCATTCTCGAAACGGTTCCGTCCTCGGTCGGGCCGACGTTCAAAGTCTGTATGTTGTAGCCGCGACCGGAAATAAGCCCGACGATGCGGGCGAGAACGCCGGGACGGTTCTCGACGTAGCAGTTAAGTCTATGTATCTTTTCGCTCATTTTAAAGACCTCCCGGAAAAATCAGTCAAAGACCATGTCGCTTACGGGTTTGCCGGCGGGAATCATCGGATAGACGTTCGCGCGCGGCTCGACGATAACCTCGACGAGGGTCGTCGCGTCAGACTTTACGGCCTTCGCGATGACGGAATCAAGCTTCGCAGGATCGATTACGCGGTACGCCTTCGCGCCGTGCGCCTCTGCGAGTTTAACGATATCGGGGAGATAATCGTACTTAAGATCGCCCTCGAGATTTTCATTCTTGGGTCTGTCCTTAACCGTAAGAATGGAGCCGGCATAATTCTTCTTGTAGAAAAGTTCCTGCCACTGGCGGACCATTCCGAGACAGCCGTTGTTGATGACTACGAAGGTTATCGGGAGCTTGTGCTCAACGGCGACCACGATCTCCTCGAACGTCATCTGGGCGCCGCCGTCGCCGCAGATGGCGACGGTTTTATGGTCGGGACGCGCGAACGCCGCGCCGATAGCGGCAGGAATTCCAAATCCCATGGTGCCCATACCGCCGGACGAAAGGAAGTGACGCGGAAGATTGTGACGGAAATACTGCGCCGCCCACATCTGATTCTGGCCGACGTCGGTAACGACCACAGCGCGGCCCTTCGACGCCTTGTCGACGGCCTCGATTACGCTCTGGGGCATGATAACGCCCTTGTGCATAGGCTTATAGGAGACGGGATGGCTCTTCTTCCAGCCTTCGATCGTCTTAAGCCACTCGGTATGCTTGGCCTGTCTGATGCGCGAGCCTACGGTCGTAAGAACGTCTTTAACGTCGGCGACGATTCCGAGATCGACCTCGACGTTCTTTCCGATCGATGCCGGATCGCAGTCGATATGGACGATTTTCGCCTTTGGAGCGTACTTCGAAATCTTACCGGTGACGCGGTCGGAGAATCTGACGCCGAGCGCGATTAAAAGATCGGCCTCGTTGATCGCCCAGTTCGCCGCCGGAGCGCCGTGCATGCCCGCGAGCCTGAGAGCCAAGGGGTCACGCTCGTCGAACGCGCCGAGGCCCATAAGCGTCGTCGCCACGGGAATCTCGGCCTTATGGGCGAGAATCGAGACGTCCTTCGCGGCTCCGGAGGCGATAACGCCGCCGCCCGCGTAGATCACGGGACGCTTGGACTCGTTGATTAGCTTCGCGAGTCTGTTGAGCTGGCTCGTCGTCGCGGCGGACTCGGGGTGATACGCGCGAAGCGAAACGCGCTCGGGATATTGGGCCGACGTGAGTGCCTGCTGACAGTTCTTCGGAATATCGATGACGACGGGGCCGGGCTTGCCGTGGGTCGCGATGTAAAACGCCTGCGCGATGATCTCGGGAATCTCGTCGGCGGAATGGACGAGGAAATTATGCTTCGAAACGGCGCGGGTGATGCCGGTCGTGTCGGCCTCCTGAAAAGCGTCGGTGCCGATGAGAGAAAGCGAAACCTGGCCCGTGATGAGAACGAGCGGGATGCCGTCGATATTGGCGGTCGCAAGACCTGTGATCGTATTCGTCGCGCCTGGGCCGGAAGTTACGAGACATACGCCGGGCTTACCCGTCGAACGGGCGTAGCCGTCGGCCATGTGGATGGAGCCCTGCTCATGGCGGCCGAGCACAAACGGAAACTTGGCGTCCGTCAGACAGTTGAAAATATCAAGAACAGCTCCCCCCGGATAACCGAAGAGAACATCAACACCGGCCTTTTCGAGCGACTCCACCAAAGCGCGCGCGCCGGTACGCATTTCATTTTTCTTCATATTCGTATAGTATACCAAATCTGACAGACCGATACAAACCGGCGAATCCTTCATCAGTACACTAGGTTGCATTTAACCTGCCCATAGTTGCATTTACTTTGTCCGGCGACCTACTTTATCCGCGTGCGTCCCCGCAAGCCGCTCATCAGCGCTCCTCGATCTTCGCCTTGAAGAAGGTGTTGACAGCAGAACCGTCAACCTTCGGGAACGCTGCGGTCGCGGTGTCACCTTCAGAGAAGTTGCTGTCGGAGACGGTTGCTGACGAA
>JAFXEU010000096.1 GCA_017520845.1 Kiritimatiellia bacterium
AAAGACCATCTTCCCTGGGCATAGGACATCCGTCACCGGCACCATCACCACCGAAGCCGCCATGGCGCTCTTCACCGTCTCTAGCACTACCGCCGCCGCCGCCGGAACCATAAACAAGAGCGACACCGGTAATGGAATTCGTAAGACCAGCACCACCATTGCCGCCAAACATATCCCAAAGACCGGTACCATCACCACCTACTTCAAGAGCGCCGCCGCCACCGCCGGCAGACATATATGTACCGTAGAAATTATCAGGTCCACCGGCGCCGCCGCGATTACCAAATGTTTCAGAGTAAATGATGCTGGTCACTTCGGGATTTACGTAACCCTTAGTGGCGGAGCTATCCTCAGGTGCAAGCTTACCAGGTCTGGAACCGGAGCTGGAACCGCCCGGAGCGCCAACAGCCCCAGTATCAAAAGTCGCTGCTGTAGAACCTGGATCACCACCTCCGGCATAAGCCTTAACGTACTCAACACCGTCAACAGTGAACGAAGAGTCGCCAGCTAAAGCCTTCACCGCACCATAGCCGTCATTGATACCCTTCTCACCCGGAAGACCAGCTAAACCGCCAACACCAACCTTAATGCTGACTATGGAGCCAGAAGCGAGGTCAACAAGACCGGTTACGACACCGCCGCCGCCACCGCCGGCGCCGCCTTGAAGCGGATCGTCAGCATCATTGATAACATCAGCGCCGCCACCGCCACCGCCGCCGACAACGAGGAACTGAACATTCTTGAGGTTCTGAGGAACGGTCCAAGTAATAGTAGAAGCATCATTAGTAAAGACAACTGCGTATTCATTGCCGTCTACGCCAAGACCAGGTACTACGTAACCGTATTCACCGTTAATCTTAACGGGGCTCGCCTGAATGACCGTAAAGGTAATCGTCTCGGCAAGAGCGCCATAGTTGTTGAAATCGGCGACAGTGAAGTTAATCGTGTAATTACCGGCTTCGGTCGGGAGAGTTTCGCTAAACGCAACCTCCTCGCCGTCCTTAGTCATAGAAGCGACGACCTCGCCGAATTTCGCCACGCCGAGCGTAAGAGTCGCCGCGTCTTCGTCGGTATACCAGGAAGTCTTAGTAATAGCGGGCTTCGTATTCCAGGCGTTGGCCGCTTTGGCGATAGACCAATTGAACGTGATCGCCTCGGTCGTATCGTCGCTCCAAGCATAGCCGCTCTTTAGAGTCGCTGTAACAGTATACGAGCCAACATCAACAGCTTGGGTTGTGCCGCTAAGCTCATAGCCTTCACCCGAAGTAAGCGCTGTCTTCTCGGAACCGTCGTATGTAAAGCTTGTCACCGCGACAGGCTTGGCAATCTTTACCGTCTCGATGACGACAGGCATCGAGAAGCGAAGTACGACAATACCAGAGCCGCCGGCAGTACCAGCAAGACGACCACCACCGCCGCCGCCACCGCCTTGGTTAGGTAATGCGGGTCCGTCGCCATCATCTTCATAATTTACAGCCAAGCCCCACATGCCATCACCAGCACCTTCACCGCCCTTACCAGGGAATGTTCTTTCGTCAGAATTGATAGCTACACCACCGCCGCCGCCAGAACCGTAAACCTTACTAGAGCCGGTAATCGTCGAGGTTAATCCTGCACCTCCGTTACCGCCATAATATGTAGTAGATCCATTGAGTGTGCCTCTCGCTTGTTCATCCGCACCAACATCCGTAGCACCACCGCCACCAGCAGAACCGGCTGACGTATTAGTATTAACGGACTTTCCGCCTCGCTTGCCGAATGCGCGAGCTGTCACATACAAGCCATTAGTGTAGTTGGCAGTAGTACCTTCAAGAAGAACTTTAGTTCTACTGCCTGAATTGGAACCACCCTTCTGACCTGTAGACCTTAAGCCTCCGTCGCCGCCACCGCCGACAGCCTTTACTAATAACACATCATCGACAGTAAGAGAACTATCTCCACCATTACCGGCCTTACCATTGCCATCGCCCGCAGCAGATAAGGAAGTATAAACATAAGAACCATCATTCGTTGCTTTGCCGGCTGTGCCACCCTTACCGACAGCAATTGTCACTAAGCTACCTTGCTTCATGACAGTATTAACGCGACCTGTAACTACGCCACCGCCGCCGCCGCCGCAACCGGCAACACCGTTATTAGACCCATTCGATGTGTAAGCGAGACCGCCGCCGCCACCGCCGCCGCCGCCAACGACGAGGAACTCTACGTTCTCAAGATCGGCGGGCGCACGCCATGAAATCGTCCCCGCATTTTCATTCGTAAAGACAACGGCGTATTCATTGGCGTTTCCGCCAACATTGGGAACTACATAGCCGTAATTACCGCCAAGCTGCACGACACCAGGCTCAAAAGGCTCCTCGGTCGCAACGATCGTCCAGTTGATAACGATATCATCAGTCGAGTTATCGCTCCAGACATAGCCCTCATTAAGCTTAACAGTAACAGTATAGTTACCAGCCTCGGTAGCCGTAGCATTGCCTACGAGCGTATAGCCCGCGTTAGAAGCTACAACGCTCTTAGCCGAACCGTCGTAAGTGAACGAGGTCTCGGTAACAACAGGCTTCGCTACTGCGATCAGTTCTTCCTCAGGCTCATCCGTCTGACCGGCATCTACAGTAAAGCGGAACACTACAATACCGGAGCCGCCGTTACCGCCGTTATTAAAGCTTCCACCGCCGCCACCGCCACCACCTTGGTTGGCTTTAGCACTTGAGCCGGCTCCGCCAACGGTCGTATTGCCGCTACCGGCGCCTGTTCCGCCGCTGGCACCTTTACCAGACCCTAAATAAGTGCCAGACGTTTCATTTGGATCCGCTCTATACGATTGAATCGAAGATCCACCGCCACCACCGGAACCATATACAACACTAGTTCCTGTAATTGAAGATTTAAGACCTTCGCCACCACTACCAGCAACTGAAGTTTCGCGAGTTACCGTACCCTTTCCAGGTACAGTCATCGTAACTTCCTTACGCACGGCATTGGCTCCTGCGGCAGTTGCACCGCCACCGCCGCCGGCAACCCATCCCTGCTCGCCGCATGTACCACCTGCGGAACCGAACTTCTTACTGTACGGGATTAAAGTTACATCGGTAAGAGCGAAACCTTTTGTTGCCTTCGCACTATATTTAACCTTATTTGTATCTCGAGACAAGAATCTCGCACCAGAACCTGAACCACCATCAGCTGGCGGAGATACTAATGAATCGGTATATTTATAACCACCTTGATCGCCGCCACCGCCATACGCAATAACATAATCTACACCGCCAACATTAAACAAGGAATTTCCAGCCAAGCTTCTAACATTTCCGTAGGCTTCGGAATATTCCGTGCCGTTGTAATCTGTAAAGGAGTGCGCCAATCCTTTAGTACCTGCCTTACCACCTAAGCCGCCTGCACCAACCGTAACATTAATGACGCTGCCCTTAGCGAAATTAACGAGTCCCGTAACAACGCCGCCGCCGCCGCCGCCAGCGCCGCCGGTGCCCATATTAGATTTACCGCTATTAGCTTTCTGGGTATCGCCACCGCCTCCACCGCCGCCGCCGACAACGAGGAACTGAACATTCTGCAACGCCGCGGGAGCTGTCCACTGCATAGTAGTGGCCGTATGATTCGTAAATACAAGAATATATTCGTTATCGGCAGGCTTGGTTATATAACCCCACTTATTGTCAATCGTAACCTCACCGATTTCTTCATTGGGATCGGTTACATTAACGGTCAAGGTCTTGGTAAGCGCGGTATAGCCCGAAGTTTCGGCGACCGTAAAGGTAATACTGTAAAAGCCGGGCTCCCAATCCTTCATATCAGCGAGCGTACCGGAGAACGCTGCGCTATCCTTCTTAATCGTTACGGTTACAGGCGTTCCGCTCTTGGCGGAGCCGATAGAATACGTAACATTAGCGGAACCTGAATCCCAGGCTGTCTTCGAAATAGAAGGCTCAGTTACCCACTCGTTGGTAGCCTGAGCAATCGTCCATGTGAACGATCTCGAAGGCTCGGAATTATTGTCATTCCATACCCAGCCGTCTTTAACGGTTACGGTAACAGTGTAAGTGCCGACCTCGGTAGCATTAGTTACTCCGCTGAGCGTATATCTTACATCCGTAGATGAAAGTCCACAGGAATGTTCCGAACCATCATAGATATAATTCTTTATAAGACCTTCGATTTCAGCAACCTTCAACTTCTCATCCGCACCGGGGATCGAGAAGCGAAGAACTACAATACCGGAGCCGCCATTGCCGCCGATAATCGCATCAGACTTCCAGTCTAATGGATCACCAGTAGAAGATGGATCCTTCGGGTAGGTAGTGCCGCCACCTCCGCCGCCGCCTTGGTTAGCCTTAGCCGATTCGCCAGAACCGTCACCGGCGCCCGTACCGCCGGAGCCGCCGTAACCATCCATATTACCCTCAACGATATTACCCCTTAAGCCGCCAGCGCCGCCAGAGCCGTACACGATTTCAGAGCCGGTAATCGTCGATACAACGCCCTCGCCGCCACCGCCGCCAATTTGATAACTGCTCGTCTTTTTCGCGTTCTCGCCAACCGTCATAGCGCCGCCACCGCCAGCAGCAGCCTTAGGAGTTGTAGAAAGTATGACACCGCCTTTGTTACCAAAAATCTCATAATTAGAAATGTTGTCAGTTGCTGACGCACCAATCACACCCTTCTTCGGCGTACCTTGAGCAGTCGTCGTTCTACCGCCCGAGTTAGAGCCGCCAAGCGCACCGTTAAAGCCAGCGCCCGGGTCACCAGCGCCGCCGAACGCGCGAACATATTCAACCGTGTCAACGGCGAAATAGCTGTCCTGACCGGAATATGCGCCACCTACGCCGTACTCAGTGCCATCACCGTCAGGATCAACACCAACGCGACTAGAAACGGTCGTTTCGGTCGTAGTCGTACCGCCAGCACCGCCCTTACCGACAAAAAGCGTAATCTTCTGACCTCTTGAGAGCGAGTTTACGATACCGGTAACGACACCGCCGCCGCCACCGCCGGCACCGCCTTGAGTGCTACTGATGGCGCCGCCGCCGCCGCCGCCGCCGACAACGAGGAACTGAACATTAACGAGGTCGGTAGGAACTTCCCAAGTAATTTCTTTATTAGCCGTAGTAAAAATGGCCGCATATTCATTCTCACCTTCGCCGAGGTTGCTCAACATCTTACCGTCGGCAGAATCGACCTTAAGAATGAATGATTCGCCGCCGGCAGAAAGCTGAGCGATAGTCCAGGTAACTTCAATAGGATCGGTCGTTCCGTCGCTCCAAATGCGACCAGGTTCGAGCGTAATAAGAACTTTATATTCGCCAGTTTCAGAAGCCTCGTTTACACCCGAAACCGCATATCCGGCGCCCGAAGGTACGCACTGCTTAACGGAGCCGTCATACGCGAACTCTGTCGTATAAACAGGCTTAACGACTTCAGTAATATATCCAAGCGAAACAAGCTTATCGCGAATTAAAGCAGCCTTAATCTTATAACCGGCGGACGTAAGGTGAACACAATCCTCAGCGATAATCGAGCCGCCAAAATCATACCATTCGCCGTTAATCGTAATATCAAGCTCCTTGGCGATACGCTCAGCATTCTGAACAAAAGCAAGGCGCAAGTTAAAATAATTCTCACCGAAATCAGCCGCGTAAAGCTTTTCGGTCTCGGTAGGCTCGGGAGATTCGACATCGCCGCCGGGATTGGAACCGTCGGGATTAAAAAGAGGCGAAACGATAAGGTATCTGCCGCCTTCTGCTTTAATCTTCATCGCCAGAGGACGAATATGGTTCTTATAAGTATACGTATAAGGATCATCTTCGCCGTAATCGCCGTTACGATTCCCGATCCAGTCATTACCGCCCATACAGACGATCTTAATGGCGCTCTTATATTCCTCGACCGTCGCGCTTTCAGGAACAAATACCGAACCCGCAGGTATTGTAACGTCAGCGGCGAGAGTATCAAGAGCCGTCACCTTAAGGCTTGTTACGTCATCACCCTGAATTCTTACGCGATAACCGCCTAACGTACCGACGATAGAGTCGCTCGTAGTTTCGGCTGTATAATTCTCAGAAAGCGGATAAACAGGAGTAATAAAGCCCTCAAGGTCTGCATCAGCAGGTAACGCATCCATCGAATCACCGTAAGTGCAATTGTTAAATACGAGCTTCTTGTTAAGAGTTACGCTACCGGACTTAGGGAGCGTAATAGCCGTATTAACCGAAACTTCCTGAACGCCGAACCAGGACGAAACGTGGCTCGCGAGAGTACTGCCGCGAGACTGGTTAATGACATTATAATTATCGGAGAGAAACCCTGAGAGCCAGTAAGGGTAGCTTTCGGGAACATTCGCAACGCCCTGCAGGCGACCGCCGAAGTATGTCTTACGGTCATCCATCGTAACTTCGTTAGCCTTAGAGCCTCTCGTTACAGAGTCACCGTAAGCGATAATGAGCTTATTCTCGGCAGCTACAACAGGAGTTTCAGCCTCGGGCTGAGCATTGATGGAATAGCGCAATACAACAATACCTGAGCCGCCATTACCACCATTCGCATCCTTATCGCTATCATCGCTAAGAGCGCCGCCGCCGCCGCCGCCGCCCTGGTTAGCGAGTGCGTTCGTGCCGCTACCCTCAATCGCGCCGTCACCGGCGCCATCGCCGCCATTGCCGGCATAGCTAACTTCAGTCTTAGAAGTAGCGCCGCCGCCGCCGCCAGAGCCGTAAACCGTGCGCGTACCTGTAATATCACAAAGAAGACCTAAGCCGCCATTACCGGCCGCGTAAACTCCTTCGCCTAATTTGCGAGCGTCGGCGCCTACTTGAGTAGCGCCGCCGCCGCCGGCAGCAGTTGCATAAGTATCCGCGAGGCCTACGCCACCTTTATTACCGTACATCGTATACGAAAGAAGCGAAGTCGCGCTCGAGCCGATTGAACCCGCCGCTGTGTAAGACTGATCCGTCGTAACCTTACCGCGGTTACCGGCGTTAGAGCCGCCTACACCCGCGACTAAACCGTGCCCCGCGTCATTACCGCCGCCGAACGCCGTTACAAAATCAACGCCGTTAACCTTAAAGGACGAATCAGAGCCTGGCGAACCTGCGCCCTTACCGGTAGAACCTTCCGAATAAGACGTTGACTTTTTACCGCCAGCTCCGCCGGCACCAACATTGATGGTAACCTCGTCGCCTGACTTAAGGCTGAAAATTGAACCTACGACAACACCGCCGCCGCCTCCGCCGGCACCGCCTTCGTACTCGCTCGTAGCGTATGCCGCGCGGCCGCCGCCGCCACCGCCGCCGCCGACGACGAGATATTTGACGAACTTAAGATCCTTAGGGGTCTTCCATGTAAAGGCGTTGAAATAGTTAGTAATAACTACTGCAACTTCGTCACCGTTCTTACCGAGACCGGTTACGGTATAGCCGGCATCAGAAATCGCATTTTTAACGATCCCCGCACCGGCGACGAGATCGGTAATCGACCATGTAACCTCAATATCGGCGGTAGAGCCGTCTTCCCACGTATAACCGTCGTTAAGAGTGAGCGTAGCCGTATAAGAGCCGATATCAGTCGCCTTCGAAACGCCCGTAATAGTGTAGCGCTCATCATCAGGAACACCTACGAGCTCGCCGCCCGTATAGCTGAATGAATTACCGATAGGCTTAGTAACCTTCGTAACTACAGTCTTAGTTTCGACATCTTCGAGCATGAGAGATTGGAATTCGGCGATAACTGCTGCCGCATCAGAAGAGCCATTATACTTCCCGCTGGCAACGGCCTTCGCACAGCACTCCGTAAGATACGCTACGCAGTCTTCCTGAAAATTAGAACCGGAATACCCGTCCAAAGTGGATTTAATCTTATCAAGACCGAGGTAGCCCATTACATCGCTCTGACCGGATTCGTTCATAAATACGTCGTTCTTGGCGTCGGAGTACCAGGTAAAGCCGAAGTCACGGCGGCAATCAGTTTCGGAAACGCCGAGCGAGCCTAAGATAATATACGCGAGCGCGCCGGTACGATCCTTACCATGGGAGCAATGGAAGAGAGCGGGCTCACCTTCCTTAATGGATTTATAAAGTTCATAGAAACCCATCCAGAAGGATGCTTTATACTTATCTTGGCTGAATAACGAATTATAAGACGGGAACTGACCGGGAGCATAGTAGTCGACGCAATAACGCCTTACTTTAGGGCCGATACTGGATTCATCAATAAGCAGATAGCCGCGCTCATTCCATTCGCACTTCCAGCCGTTCCATGCGCCTTGCCAGCCATTAGTAGCTGTAAAACCATAGTAAATCAAATGATCTACGCCCTGACGAAGGTCAACATCCAATCTAATCTTCAAATTGTCCTGAAGGTGAGCAAGAGGAACATATACTTCTTCGTTGTTTCGCGCACTGCAAAATTCCAACTGTGCGGAGCGGTAGAGTAAGCCCTGCTGTACGCGCTTAGTGCCGTCGGCCGTAAGCCAACCGCCGATGTCGCGACCGACACTCGCTTCACCCCCGGGCGCATAAGGATTTTGATCCTCGTAAATAACGCGAGGAGTGCGCTGCATCGTATAAAAGTGGCCCGTTGCGGTAGCGCCGGTAGAATCGGTAACGGTCCATGTATAGTTACGACCTACTTCAGGATCGAAATACGTTATGGCGTTACCCTCGGTCTGAGCGGTGTAGAGAGGCTCTGCCGCCGCGCTCTTCTCTAAATCGCGCGTACGATAAAGCTTAACCGTGCTCGTACCCTTAGAGCCGACCCACTGCAATCTGATCGGAATAGAGTTAGTCGAAACATCAGCCGCAGCATTCTTACGAAAAGCACTAGTCTCAGTACCCTGATAAAAAGTCGCCTCGTTAAGATAGGTATCAGAATGAATATCATTCCAAATGTGATCACTGACAGTTTTAATTTCAGCATAATCGGCGGGGCTCACAATTACCGGCGCGGCGAACGCACCAAACGCGAATAAAGATGCAGCTGCCGCCACACCGACACGGACCAGACGTTTCATACGAGGTTCCTCGGATTTTGTCGAAGTTCACCACTGTTCCAGGGCAGGCGTCTCCCGCCTGCTATAACCTGAACGCATTATAAATCCTTTAAAATGAACAAGTGTCTCACGCTTATATCACTTCAAGCGATTTAGAATGCCCCAACTCCGACTAATTTGTAAAATTTTATTACTTTTTTTTAGCCAAAGCAAGCACGAAATTAGCAAAAACCTATCACGGGGGGGGTAAAGTGTAATTTTTAACACAAAAACCGATATTTTTACACATATAAAATCTGATACAAGGAATAAACCCGGCCTCCGCTGCCGCGCCTCGCGCCCTATTACTACCCTACGCGCCGCCTTTGAGATTATAACGGGAGTTCCGCCGCCTTTTGTCATCGGCACACCTTTGCGCAAAGACACCGGCAAGACCAAAGTCATCAACAAAATTAGAAAAAAAATCTACTCCAATAAGCTATAATAAAGAAAACGGACGGCGCTTGACAGCACCGCCCGTATGTCCCTTCACTGAAGAAACAAGGCTCGATCTTATTTCTTAACGAGCTTACGAACAGCCTTGTGGGAGCAGAAAGTACGCTCCGTGTAGAGTTTGGAGCGCCAAGACGGGGTCTTCTTGATGACCTTGATGGCCTGAATCCAGGGGCTGTTGAACGGGAAGAGTTTCTCTACGCGAACACCATAGCTCTCGCGGCTGACGGTGAAGTTACCGGAGATGTTCTTACGACCGTTATCGATAGCGAGAACCTTACCCTCAAAGTCCTGAACGCGGAACTTGTCGCCTTCCTTAATCTTAATGGAAACGCGAACAATGTCACCCGTGTGGAATTCAGGGAAGTTCTTCTCGGCAAGCTTAGCGGTCTGCTCGGCGTTGATCTTATCCAAAAGCTTAATACCCATGACTTACCTCCTTAGGCCTTCTTTTCGGCCTTGACCGCCTTGCGGGCGTGGTGGGGCTTGAGGGCGGGATTTTTGGCGCGACGGATGAGCGAAGCGACGGTGGCGGAAGGCTTGGCGCCCTTGGAGAGCCAGTGGTCGACGCGCTCGAGGTCGAGCTTGAAATTCTCATCCTTGATCTGGGTGTCATACCAACCCAGGATTTCGAGGAACTTGCCGTCACGAGGGCTGCGCTCATCAGCGGCGACGATACGATAGGCCGCATGGTTCTTGCAACCGGTGCGACGCATTCTGATCTTAACCATTTTTGTTTACTCCTTTGTTCAGTGAAAAGATTGGCGCGTAGTATATCACATCGACAGACCAAATGCAAGGGGAAAAAAGATAAACGCAAAATTATAAACTAAAAGAACCGCCGCCCAAAAGGACTGCGGTTCTTTCGCGTTTGGAAAAGTGGTCAATCTCAGCCGGCGTTGTTGCCCCACGCGTAGTGGGCGAACGCCTTGTTGGCCTGGGCCATCTTGTGGACGTCGTCACGTTTCTTGATGACGCTGCCCTGACCGAGGAACGCATCGATGACTTCGGCGGCGACGGCGGCGGGCATGCCCATACCGTGGCGCGCGGACGCGTACTGAGTCGTCCAGCGAAGCGCGAGCGAGAGCTGACGATTGGGAGCGATCGGTACAGGAACCGGGTAGGTCGTGCCGCCGACGCGGCGGGTCTTGACCTCGACCTGGGGCTTCATGTTGTCGATCGCGGCGGAAAGAATCTCGAGGGGCTCGGTGAAAGCCTTATCGTCCTTGGTGAACTTGGCGGCATCCTTCTCGACAGCTTCCTTGATCTTCTCGATGGCGCCGTAAACGATCTTCTCGGCGGCGGTCTTCTTACCATCCTTCATGATCACGCGGATCATGTGAGCGACGAGCTCAGAGTTGAACTTCGGGTCGAGCGAAACGCGCTTGACGATTTTTCTAGCTCTTCTGGACATGGCTTACTTTGCCTCCTTCTTCTGGCGCTTCATACCGTACTTGGAACGGCTGCGGTTACGACCGTTTACACCGAGGGAGTCGAGCTTACCGCGAACGATGTGGTAACGCACACCGGGAAGGTCCTTCACACGGCCGCCGCGAACGAGAACGACGGAGTGTTCCTGAAGGTTGTGGCCTTCACCGGGAATATAGGCGGTGACTTCGTAACCGGTCGTAAGACGCACACGGGCAACCTTACGCAACGCGGAGTTAGGCTTCTTAGGGGTCATCGTCTTGACGACGAGACATACGCCGCGGCGCTGAGGGCAAGCCTTGAGCGCAGGCGATTTCGAATGCTTGGCGAGGGGCTGACGTCCCTTGCGGATGAGCTGATTGATTGTTGGCATTAGTTTTTTTCCTTACTTTTCCAAACTGAACATATAGTATACCACTTCTTACCCCCCTTTGGCAAGGGGGTATTTACAAAGACAGATTTGCGCATAAAATTTTGGTATAATGTTGCTCTAAAAACAAGGATTGACATCATGAAAAAAATAATTGCCGCATTATCGCTCTTGATTCCCGCCGTTATCTTTGCGTCAGGAGCAAAATCGTCCAAACCTCAACTGAGGCTGCATCAGCTTTATACCGGCAACGCCGTATTCCAGCGCAATGTCATCAAATATCCGATAAAGGGCTTTGCCGGAAAAAATTCGAAGGTAGTCGTGACTTTTCGAAACAACACCGTTACGGTAACGGCTGACGACAAAGGCAACTGGTGCGCATATCTGCCGAGCGGAGAGGCGGGCGAAGGCTTTGAGCTTAAAGTCGTTTCCGACGGAGAGTGCGTCACCGCCGAAAACATCGCCGTCGGCGACGTCTGGCTCGTCGCCGGACAGTCGAACGCCGAGTTTACGGTAGGATGGTTTAAACAAGGCGCCGAATGGTCCAAGGACAGCGACTATCCTTCAATCCGCTTTCAAAAACAGACCTGGCAGCCCCCTCACATGCGAAAAGATGACGCCTGGAATGTCTTAAGCCCCGATACGGTCAACAATTTTTCGGCGACGGGCTTCTTTTTCGCCAAAGAAATCTACAAAAAACATAAAATTCCCGTCGGCGTAATAGTTTCAGCCGGCGGAGGAACAGTCATAAAAGCCTGGATATCCGAAGCCGCTCTCGCGGATATTCCTCACGCCAAAAAGACTTTAATAGAACCCCATAAAAAAGCGCTTGAGAAATATACGAGAGAAAAGGCCGAAAATCCTAAAAAACCGTTGCGGTATCCCTTCAAATCCTACGGAAACCTTTTTAACGAACGTATCGCCCGCTTAAAAGGGCTGCCCTTGTCCGGTGCGATCTGGTATCAGGGCGAAGCGGATGCGATGTTTGCAGGCGGCCACATCTACAGAGAATATCTTGAAGCGCTGATCAACTCGTACCGCACCCATTTCAACAATGAGAAGCTTCCATTCTTTGTTGTTGAAATCCCCTATTACGGCAACCACTACATCTGGTCCGATTTACGCGACTCCCAGAAATTCGCAACGGACAGACTCGACGCGGTTCATCTTGTATCGATTCTCGATATCGGAGACTTAAAGGACATCCATCCTCCTAAAAAGCCTGAACTCGGAGCGCGTCTGGCGGCGGTTGCCGACAGATTCGTGTACGGCGGCAAAGATGTCGCCACGGGCCCGCAGTACGAATCAATGAAAATTGCAGGCAACCGCGTTATTTTGAAATTCAAACCAGATTCTCTTGGAGGCGGACTTGTCGCAAAAGACGGCAAAGCTTTACGGGGATTTTCAATCGCCGGCGCGAATAGAAAATTTACGGACGCACAGGCGACAATCGAGGGAGATTGTGTAGTCGTATCCTCAGAGAAAGTCAAAAAACCGATTGCCGTGAGATACGGCTGGTATCCGCCGAAAGACGGCGTGAACTTTTTCAACAAAGCCGGCTATCCGTGCGGCATGTTCCGTACAGACGATTTCAAACTTCCCACAGATCGCACATCGAACAAAAAATAAAGTATCGCAAAAGGATCTTTTCCCTCCTGTCGCATTCTGCAGAACGTGACAGGAAAGAAAACGACTCAATACGGCTTAACGGCTCTTTTGAGGCATAGTATCGACCATGCCCAAAGCGAGATATTTAGAGCGGGCGTAATCGTGATACTCGAGATCGACGATCGCATTATCTTCAATGCCGAGAGATTTGAGATATTTACGGCGATTAATCAGATCTTCGCCGTCGGTGCAACCCGGAACGGAAAGACATCTTACCTCGAGTTTGACCTTTTCGGCGACAAGTCTCTGCAGATTCCGCTTTATAACCGCATTTGAAACGCCCGTATATTTCTTATGCTTTTCGTCATCATGAGCCTTGTAATCTGCGAGCCACATGTCGGTAACCGGGAGCATCGCGTCTATCGCGGCCTTAGGCGCGTAAAGCGACGTATCCAAACACGTATTAAGCCCAGCCTTTTTAAGCGCGGCGAAAAGCTCCGCCGCCCACTCCCAAAAGAAAAGCGGCTCTCCACCGGAAAGAGTAACTCCACCGCCAGACTTATCGTAAAACGGCTTATCCTCTAAAGCCTTGGCGACAATATCATCAATACTCATCGGCTTACCGTAAAGCTTAAGCGCGCGAGTAGGACAAGTCGCCTCATCCATCGTGCACTTCGCGCAATTACGGCATAAATGCTTAAACCGCGCCCACTCCCGCTCTACTTTCAAGGATTCGGGATTATGGCACCAGATACATTTTAAGGGACACCCTTTTACGAAAAATGTCGTCCTGAGACCGGGCCCGTCCCAAATGGCCATACGCTTAGTATCAAGCATCAAGGGAGTCTTTATCGGACGCAAGCCGCGGGCAAAAAGCGGAGCGACCGCTACCGCCGCCGAACCCGCAATCATCTGCCGCCTCGTAATCATGGCTGCAGAACCCCCTCGGCCCGTAAAATATAAGCGTCCTGAAGCTTCTTCGACAGATCGTTCCAGCGTACGTTCCAGCCGCACATTCTCACCTGAAGATTCTCATAACGCTCGGGATGCTTCTGGGCGTCACGCAATTCTTCGGCGCTGAAAACATTGAAGTGAATCGCGCAACCGCCGGCCGCGAAATATCTGTCGATCAGCACCTTCATCGCCATAAGGCCCTTCTCGCCCTGAATCGTCGAAGGGTGGATCATCATGTCGAGAATCACATCACCGGGGATGTCACGCGTATCGATCGCGTTGATGCTCGCGACCAGAGCCGTCGGCCCTTCGCGGTCTGCACCGGGTGCGGGCGAAATATTCTTGGAAAACTCTTCGCCCTTCATGCGTCCGTCGGGCGTCGCCTTCGTGTGGCGGCCCATAAGGTAAAAGAAATCGATGCTGTGGCCAGACGCGAAAAACTTGCCGCCGCGTGAATTCGCTTTGCCGTTCACAGCCGCGCCGAAAACGCGATAGAGATCGCGTTTAAGTCTGTTGGTAAGAAGCTCGTTGTTGCCCCATTTGCGGCGTGACGCGCGCATCCTGAGCCGAAGCTCATCATGGCCCTTCCAATCGTCGGCCATAACCTGACCGAGCTCGGCGAGCGTCATTTCCTTTCGCTCATACACAATCTCCTTTACAGCCGCGAGAGCGTCGACGGCAGTACCCGAGCCGGCCTGAAGAATAACGGAAAGATTGTACTTCATTCCGTTGCCTATAGCGTTCTTACCCTCATCTACACACGATTTAATCGAAAGCGAATGAACGAGAGCCGGGATAAACTCATCCATGTTCGCCTCGTATGCGCGAACGACATCAAGCGATATTTCGAGTCTACGCTCAAGTTCACGGTGGAACGCCTTTTCGAAATCTTCGAACGTCTCAGCCTTAAGTTCGCCCGTACGAGCCTTTTCAAGTAAATCGACCATAATGCGCGGCATGTTGATTATGCAGGGCAGCGTCGTGTTCGCTGCGGCGCGAGGCTGGAACTCATAGCATCCCCAAATGTCGAGCGTGCGGGCCTCTTCGGCCGAAAAGCCCATCGCGGCCATCGCCTTGGCCATCGGCTCTTCACCGCAAAATACGATAGACCTGTGACGACGCGCCATATCAAGAGCCTTTGAAAGAATATCATCGGGCGTATTCGGCGCGATTTTCATTTGAAGCTTAGGCGTCGGAACGTGAACCTCGTCCGCGACTTCAAGAACGATCCGCGAAACCTCATTATATTCCGTCGTTCCGTCGGCCTTCGTTCCGCCTATGTAGACAGGCTGACCCCACCAATTATCGAGCGAACCCCATTGCCACCAGAAATGCTTGACGAGATTCTTGAACTCCTCGCGCGTCGTACGCCCCGCCTTAATATCCGCCTCGTAGTAAGGCAAAAGGAGCCGATCCCAGTTGCCGAGAGAACGGACCTGAAGATGGTCCAAATGTTCTCCGTAATAGAAAAAGAGAAGCTGAAAAAGCATCACCTCGTACGCGGTCTTCGGTGGAGCCTTGGAGAGATTTTTAAGTGCGACTATTTCGGCCTTAATGACAGGATCGTCCGCATACTCCGACGATTCTGCGATTTTTGCGAGGCGCTTAACGTTTTCAAGCATCGCATCGGCGACAATCCGCATCGCGTTGCTGTAATCGTTGGTCGCTTTTGACGCGTCAATCTCAGCCTTGATCCCGGGGAAGCCGAGTTTAAGGATTCTATCCCAATCAGGAACGGCGTGATCGTAGTCGTGCCTTAAGACCGAGCCTTTAACCTCCTTCGCTTTGGCCTTCGCGTCGGGGCAATATGCCGAATCGACCTCCGCGATACGCTCGTTTATGAGCTTCGTAAGAACGCGGTTTCTTTTACTCCAGCACGAAAACGCGGGAAAAACATCGTGAGGCGAAAAGCCGACCGACATCTCCTCGCACGTCATCCTGAATATCTCGGCCTTGATGAGACACCAGGGCTTTGCGCCCTTTCCGCCTGCCGCTATTTTCTCGGCCTTCGCCTTAAGTTCCTCGACGCCGAGCCCCGTGGATTTATCGGTTACATCGCTGCGCCACTTGGATTTCAGATACGGAAGATCGTCTTCAAACGCCGCGAACGCACAGGGCGCAAACGCAAGCGCCGGAAGTATACCCGATATCAGAAATCTAATGGACGCATGCATCTTATCTTAAGGTGTTTCAGTTTTTGTTTCTGATTCCGTTCCGGCTTCTGGCCCCGGCTCGGCTTCTGCGGCTTCTTCGCCCTCGCAGACCGAAACCGACACGAGCGTCGCGCCCTCGGAAAGGCGAACGAGCTTGACGCCCTGCGCCATGCGGCCCTGGACGCTGAAATCGGAAACGGCGCTGCGGACCATCTGCTGATCGCTCGTGATCGAAATCACGCTTTCGTCGTCGGATACGGCGTGGGCGGCGACGACCGCACCGTTGCGGTCGGCGCCCTTGATGCCGATCATTCCCTGCCCGCCGCGACCGTGGCGCGTGAAGTCCTTGAACTCGCAGCGCTTTCCGTAACCGTTCGCCGTCGCGATGAAGAGAGTCTTCGCGTCATCGACGGCGTCGAGCGAGACTACGAGATCGTCGCCCAGAAGCCTTACGCCGCGAACGCCCGTGGCCGTGCGGCCCATGCGGCGGACATCGGTCGCCGCGAAGCGCATCGCGCGGCCGTTCCTCGTAAGCATTATCACATCGTCGTCAGGCTTTACGAGGCGGACATCCCTCAGCGAATCGCCCTCTTCGATGTTGATCGCGCGGATACCCGACTTATTGACGTTCTTGAACTCGCCGAGAAGCGTTTTCTTCACGGTACCCTTTACTGTCGCGAAGAATACGTCGATATCACCCTCGAACGATCTGATCGGCAGGAGATTCAAGACCTGCTCCTCTTCCTGGAGATTGAGAAGATTGATGAGCGGACGTCCGAAGCTCGTGCGCGGCGCCTCCGGAATCTGATACGCGTCCTTAAGGAAGAGTCGGCCCGTATTCGTGAAAAACATCAGCGAATCGTGCGTCTGGGCGACGAAGACGAGACGGATGAAATCTTCCTCTTTAACCTGAGCGCCCTTGACGCCGTGACCGCCGCGCTTCTGCTCGCGATATTCCGTAAGAGGAACGCGCTTGATGTAGCCGCGGTTCGAAAGCGTGATGACGCAGGGCGCGTCGGGAATGAGATCCTTCATGGAAACCTCGTTCTCATCGGCGACGAGCTGGGTGCGGCGTCTCGCGTCCTCCTTCGAGCAGTAGCGGTTCTTTATATCGGCGAGATCTTCGCGGATGATGGCGTAAACCTTCTCGGGATCGGCGAGAATCGCCTTATATTCGGCAATCGCCTCGAGAAGCTTAGCGAGTTCTGCCTCGAGCTTCTCGCGCTCGAGACCGACGAGCTGATAAAGACGCATTTCGAGAATCGCGTTGACCTGAAGATCGCTGAAGCCGAAGCGCTCCTGCAGTCTCTCCTTCGCCTCCTGACGCGTCTTCGAGGAGCGGATGATGGAGACGACCTCGTCGAGATTGTCGATCGCCAGGAGAAGCCCGTCGAGAATGTGCTTACGAGCCTCGGCCTTCTTGAGTTCAAAGCGCGTTCTGCGCGTAACAACCTCGAAGCGGTGGTTGACGTAGCAGCGGAAGAAGTCTTTGAGATTCAGGATTTTCGGGCGTCCGCCGTCGATGGCGAGCATGATCGCGCCGAAAGTCGTCTGGAGCTGCGTATGCTTGTAAAGATGATTGAGAACGACCTCGCCCATCGCGTCGCGTTTGACGTCGATGACGATTCTGACGTCGGCCTTCGATTCGTCGCGGATGTCGCTGATGCCGAGAATAACCTTCTCCTTGACGAGTTCGGCCATGTGCTTTATCATTTCGGCCTTGTTTACGCCGTAGGGGATCTCGGTTACGATGATGCGCTCGCGGCCGTTCTTCTCCTTCTCGACCTCGGCGGTGCCGCGGACCGTAAGCTGACCGCGGCCGAGCTTGTACATGGCGTTGATGCCGTTTACGCCGCAGATCTGGGCGCCTGTCGGGAAGTCGGGACCCTTGACGAACTGCATGAGATCGTCGATAGTGCATTCGTCGCGGTGCTGAATGTAGTAATCGATACCGTCGCAGAGCTCCCCGAGATTATGCGGCGGGATGTTGGTCGCCATGCCGACGGCGATACCGGACGAGCCGTTCAAAAGGAGATTCGGAAGTTTAGCGGGAAGTACGGTAGGCTCTTCAAGCGTTTCGTCGAAGTTTGGCGCCATGTCGACCGTATCCTTCTCCAGATCGCCGAGAAGTTCTTCGGTAACCTTCTGCATTCTCACCTCGGTATAACGCATCGCGGCCGCGCCGTCGCCGTCGATGGAGCCGAAGTTGCCGTGGCCGTGGACGAGCGGAACTCTGAGCGAGAAAGGCTGGGCCATGCGGACGATCGTTCCGTAAACCGCGCTGTCGCCGTGGGGGTGGTACTTGCCGATTACGTCGCCGACGATACGGGCCGACTTCAGATGCTTCGTGTTCCACGTGTTGCCGAGTTTGTGCATCGCGTAGAGACAGCGGCGGTGAACGGGCTTAAGACCATCTCTGACGTCGGGCAAAGCGCGCCCGACGATGACGCTCATGGAGTAATCGATGTAATCGCGTGACATCGATTCTTCAATGTTGATTTCATCATTCGCCGCTATGGGATTCTGAATCTCAGCGGACACTTCGGCATCTAATTTTTCATCGCTCATATTGTCTTATATTATACCATATTTAACCCTTGTTTTACTATGTAAAACAACCCTCGAATATCCCCACCTTTTCCCTTTTGCTTCTATACTGTACTACAGTAATAATCATAGCCTCATTATTCTTCATTTCTTGCTGTGACTTTTCATATCGCGGCGGATGTTGCTGCAACCGTGCTCAGCTTTTGATATGGGCGATTTGCGCGTCCTTGCGACCGCTCGACGTACACGAGTACGTCTTCGGGTCGCAGTCCAGCGCAAATCGCCACATCTGAAAAGCGTCCGCTCGGCTA
>JAFXEU010000097.1 GCA_017520845.1 Kiritimatiellia bacterium
ATACTCAACGTCTACTACCCCGCCGAACAGTTCGAATACGACGATACGTACGGCAAGCTGAAAAACGAAGCGACAGGCGTCGGCATACTGATCGACCCGATGCTCGGCGCGACGAACCTTGCGGAGCTGAAGCAGTCTTACAAGGAAAACAACAGCGACGAGGACGACTATTCTCTGAAAGAGACGACCTTGAACGGATACAAGGCGATCGTAATGACGTATTCCGACTGGCTCGGCGCGACGATGCGCATTGACGTTGACTTCGGCGGAAACCACGACGGCTGGTACGGCGTAAGTTTCGCGGTGTCCGGCGACTCGCTCTCCGACTGTGATACGGACGTCGTCTGGTCAATCATCAATTCGATGGAACTCGTCAAGTAAAGAGCACCTGAGGATTTTTCTGCTCCTATTGGGTGAAAGATATGAAAAAATGGTTTTTGATAGCGCTCGGCGCTTTACTCTTGCTGCTTTGTTCCTGCAAAACGAATCAAGGAGATACGGCTATGAACGATTTGGACGTCGTCGGAACGAAAGAAATATCCGTCACATTCGTCAACGGCGTGGAAGATGCGGATATCTGGATACTTCCGCAAACAGATGAAAACCTCGGAACCACGCTGTGGGGAACGCCGACTCTGAAGGATTCGGTCAAGGACACGATCGGAACGTGCCGGGTAGAGGGCGGCGCGGAGAATTATATCGTCAGGATCATCGATGCGGATGAGGCATATTACGCCGCAAGTGATTTCATCCTTCTCGACGGATACACCGTCCGGTTTACGTCGGACACGGATAAGTACGACGCCGCTCTCACCGTCATCGACGAGAACGGCAGTGTGATATGGGAACAGAACGGCGTCTTTATTGGAGTGATAGGATAAGGCCTATCGTTAGAAAACGCCAAATGATATAAAGATAATACTTTATAATATATGCAGATCATTATATCTTAAAAAAGGGGATAGATAGGATGAAAAAAAGATTTTTAAGCATTTTACTTTGTCTGGCGCTTGTTTTCGGCGTACTGCCGTTAGGGCTTTTAACCTTACCGGCGGCGGCAACCGAACCGCCCGAACTCACTAACCTTGTAGGCAGATGGGACGGCGAACTGTATAAAATTTCTTTCGACCAGGTCGAAGGCGCCGAAAAATACAATTTTAACTGGAGCATGACCATGAGCACGACCCGTTATGCCAGCTCCTACGTCGACACGGTAACCGAAAGTATCACCAAACCGTATTTTTATATCGGCAATAATACCGACCCGCCTTTTTGGGTTACAATAATCGCCTATAACAAATACGGCGAGCAAATTGCCAAATCCACCCTTTATATTAAAGCGCCTTTCGAGGCGGAACTGGACACTCCGAATAATGTCTATTTATCGCCCACCGGTGTGCTGGTCTTTGACCCGGTTGAACACGCAGGCGCCTATGAAGTGGATCTGAAATATAAAAGCACACACCTTAAAACATATCAGTATAGTAAAATTCCTTCCGCCGCGCCCTGTGTAGATATGAGCGACTGGGTATGCGAAAAAGACGGGGAAAATTTTACAGTCGTGATAACCAGCTACGCGGAGGGCTTCCCCGATACCCGTTACGGTAAATACAAAGAAAGCACATATACTAACAGCATTAAATACTCCTCCGAAACCGCGCTTTCGGGCTCGGTTACCATAAACAGCGACAGAACCGTTACATACGGGCATTATCTTAAATATCTTAACGAGCGTACAAGCACGCCGCTGCATCTTCAGTGGCAGCACTATGATTCGGACGCCGAAGATATCGAAAACGCCTGGGTAAATATTACCGAATCGCAAAAGACAAGCTACCCGGTACAGGAGCTTCGCGTTATCGTTACCGCGGACGGTCATAACGGCTCGGTTACAAGTAAAGACAATAATTATACCGACAAATACCACCCCTATGTGGCGACCTCTTTTAAGGACCTTGTAAGGGTGTTTAACCGCGACCACGACAACGACAAAACCATTTACATTAAGCTGGGCTGTGATATAAGCGTTACCGGTTCTTCGAGTTATCTCGAAGCAACAGGCGGCGATGTTGACCTGGACCTTAACGGCTATACTTTTTACTATCGCGGCACCACAAGGGCTCTTATTCGCGCGGGCTACATATATGCCGGAGAGCCGGCGGAAGTTATTATACGCGACAGCAGAAGATACGATTCAAGTAAGGGCGAGTGGGTAGACGGCAAGGTTATCTTTGACCATAACCAGTACCATTATCACTATGGCGGTTCAACGCCGTACCAAAGCGGCGATTATCTTGAGTACTGCGGTCTTACCACCGCGGTGCTTACCGGTGATATTACGGTTTACGGCGGCGTTTTTATAAACGAATCTCATAAAAGTTACAACGCCGCGCCCAAACGCGAAAGCGGGACCTTACGCGAGTATGTTTACGGTGAACATACAAGCTTTAATTATGAAGGCCTTAAAATGTACGGCGGTACATTCGAGTCGAGCCGGCCGGTTTGTCTTGAAAGCAATCCCGACGGCGACGAGTACGGTTTTTACGGCGGCACCATAAAATCAAGCGGAGAATGGGCGGTCGAAGTCGTAATTATGAACAAGGAAAACTACTCGCTGCCCAGTTTACGCAATATTAAGGTTATAAACGAATCCGATAACGAGCAGATTGCGTTTTTGAATATGCGCTACACCAATATTTCGGGCGATGTCGACTCGACAAGGGCGTTTGCCGACCTTAACAGTTGCTATTTATCGGCTGCCGCTTCGTACACCGACGGCGTTAAAAATTCGTTTGCAACCCAAAATATGCTTTTTATTATCGACAAGGTTGCGGGACCGCTGTTTAGCGACACCTATGAAATTAAAACCGAAATCGCCCTTAAAAGTCTTGAGTTTGATATTACCGAGCCGGTGGCGGGCGAAGCCCCCGATTACACCTTCGAGGGGCCCGAAAGCGACCTTTATTCCACAAAACTTGTTTGGAAATATGAGCGTATGCCTAATACCTTCAGGGAACTTGAAGATAAAAACGCTCCGTTCAGAACAGGGCTTTACTACCGCCCCGAAGTAATACTGACGCCCAAAGACGGCGTAAGTATAACCGGTATTACCGGCACCCACACCATAGGAAGTCATGTGGCTGATATGTATAGCAATGACGGAAGCTATTATTTCTATTCCAATTACCGCCTTAGCGACATCTATTTTGATATCTATATAGGCGGCACGCAGGTCGGAAGGCTCAATAAGGGCGACGTTATAGGCGACGGCGGCTCGGTGCAGTTTTTTGAGAAAGGCGAATACCTCGCCGACCCGTATTTCAAAAACTCCAAAGTCCTTGTATTCAACAATTTCAATATGATAAAGGACGATTACACCGTATTCGATACCGGCTCTACGCAGTACGGTCTTGTTAAGGCGCAGATACTTATAAACGAAGATATTGCCGTAATAATTAAAGGTGAAAACAGTTTGGGCAGCGAGTATTCCACCGCCCACGGTATCTGCCTTGGCAGCCGCAATTATATTAACTTCTACGGTGACGGCAAGTTTACGGTAAACGAAGCTTATAACGATAACGACGCCATGATAGGCTTCGGCACCTCGGTCTCCTTTAACGAAGACGTCGAGTTTGTACTTAAAGGCAGATACGGCGCAAGAATGGAATTTGACAGCGACAACGCCGGTTTCGATTTGTGGGACAACGCCAAGGTTACCTGTAATTCCTACCAGACCGAAGACAATAAAGACTACCCCGCCCTTAAGGTCGGCGGCGATATTAGGATCAAAAACCACGCCCAGCTTATATGTATTCAACAGGATAACCAAGACGCTATGTCTACCTGGGGCGACAATTTCTCGGTTGAGTATTACGATATAAAAATACTTAAAAAAGGCGAATTCGCCAATTCTCAAACCAATCCCGTAACCCCCTACGAACCGCCGGTCGGCTTTAACATGACGGGCGGCGTGGGTGAAGGCGAATGCCGCTATGTCTCGATAAAAGGTAAAACGGTCTACGCAACGGGAATATCCATCAGCCCGTCTCCCTTTACGCTGACGCCGAACAACAACAGTCGCCGGGTCACGGCGACCCTTTTGCCGTCCTATGCACCCGCTTTTTATGACGACCTGACCTGGGAATCGTCGGATGAAAGCGTCGTGACCGTTACCAAAGACGGCAACCGGACCGCGACGATCAGCGGGCTCAAAAACGGCACGGCCACCGTTACCGCCACAGCCCCCGGCGGCGCCTCCGGCACCTGTGAAGTGACGGTGGAGGGCTTCAGCGACGTCGTCGCCGAGATCGCCTCTGTGGAAGTCACGGTCAACGAGCCGGTGGCGGGCGACGTGCCAAGTTACGTCGCCGCCGTCCCCAAGGGCTCGGCATACAAGATCGATGATTTCAATAACGAATATTTCAAGCACGGCGTGTCGTGGAATTACGGCGATGAACACTCCTCAGATGCTATAATGAATACCAGTCTTCCCACGTTCAAGGCCGGGGAGACCTACAGCGTGATCGTCACACTGGTACCCACCGATCCGGCCGCGACCGTTTTTGCCGATCAAAATCACTTCACCGCCACGGTCAACGGGGCGCAAGCCATGGCAACTCCGCTGGCACACGCGTATTCGTCATATATACCTTCATCCTGCCGGCGGCAGGCGACTTCCTCCCCGGGGACGTGAACGGCGACGGTTATGTGGACAACCTTGATGCAGCGATGATACTTAAATACGATGCAGGTATTTTAGACAGCATCAACGAAGCTACAGCAGACGTAAACGGTGAC
>JAFXEU010000010.1 GCA_017520845.1 Kiritimatiellia bacterium
ACATTCGGTTATCAAAATTCAACATCCGAAGCAGACAAATTGACTGGTGCCGGATTGTTGTGTCTAGAGTTGTGCGGCAAGCATGGTGACCCCGCAACATTAAGGGCAGGACAGTATCTAAAGAGAAACTTTCGCAACTTAAAGCGAACCAATCGGCAAGGATATGGACTTTATTATACCGCTCAGGGACTATTTCAGTTAGGCGGTGAAACCTGGAAGAATTTTTCCGATTGGATGTATGCCTACTGGTTGCCCAGGCAAGCTGATGACGGCCATTGGCAGATCCGTGATGACGGTTGTGCATATTACCAAACTTCATTGGTTATTCTTGCCTTAACAGTTCCCTTTAGACAGTTACCAATCTATCAGCGTGATGAAACCGTAGACGAGGAATAACGGGAATTATCGCTAGACACCATCGCCAAGACTAATGATAGACTGCCACTTGAAAGAGTAAAAAATTCGTAAGGCCTGTCCCCAGAAAAGTTAGGTAATAGGTAAATAGGTAAATAGTGTCTGCCCATTAAATCGAAAATATAAAGAATAACGCATTTGTGCTTGATTTCAGCATCGTATTATGCTATACTATGTGCAAATAAAAATGAGGGGTGTGCTCAAAATCCCCGCACATGATAGGAGCATAAGTATGTACAAGGCGGAAAAATCGGTGCAGATGACCTTCGAGGACTTCAACCAGTCCTGCGGCATGAAGCTCAACGTGCGCGACGAGTGGATTGTCGTCGCCAACAACATTGACTGGGCCGCCGTCGAGGAGAAGTACATGGCGTTTTTCCCGTCGAAGCGTGGCCGCCCGGCGGTGAGCGCGAGGATGGCGCTAGGCGCCCTGATCATACAGCACAAGGCGAAGCTCAGCGACCGCAACCTCGTCAAGGAGGTCGCCCGCAACCCCTATTACCAGTACTTCATCGGGCTCGAAAGCTACCAGACGAAGTGCCCGTTCGGGCATGGCGTCCTTCCCGAACTGCGCAAGCGCTTCGGGATGGACTTCATCAACAAGATCAACGAGGTTGTCGTCAAGAGCGCCAAGCCGACGCCCGAACACGTGGACGAGAAGGAAGAGAAGCCGTCTGCGAACGGGAACCTCGGCACGATGATACTCGACGCGACCTGCTCGCCGTCGAACATCCGCTTCCCCCAGGACTTCTCGCTTCTGAACGAGGCAAGGGAGAAGCTGGACGGCATGATCGACAAGCTTCACTCCATGGTCGAGGAGCCGCGCCGTCCGCGCACGTACCGCAAGGTTTTGCGCAAGGCGTATCTCGCCATGGCAAAGGCGAAGAGGCGTCCCGCCAAGAAGATGCGCTCGCTCGTGCGCGTCATGCTGTGCGCGGTGAAGCGCAACATGGACTTCGTCGACGCATATCTCGCGAAAGGCCTGTTCCTGGTGGACAAGCGTGACGTCTGCAACCTGGACGCGATACGCAAGCTTTACATCCAGCAGAAGGAGATGTTCGACGAGAAGAAGCACAGGGTCGCGGACCGAATTGTCAGCATCACACAGCCGTTCGTGCGTCCGATCGTGCGGGGGAAGGCGAAGACGCCGGTGGAGTTCGGCGCGAAGTACGACGTGAGCGTGGACGAGAACGGGCACGCGCGGCTGGAGAAGGCGTCGTTCGACGCATACAACGAATGCACGGTGCTGAAGGACGTCGTCGAGCGCTACAGGGAGCGGACGGGGCACTATCCCAAGCGCGTCCTCGTGGACCAGGTGTACAGGACAAAGGAAAACCGGACGTATTGCGAGGAGCGGGGCATCGAGATGTCCGGGCGGAAGCCAGGCAGACCGCCCGAGGACGGCAAGAAGCGACGCAAGGCCGAACAGGAAGAGAGGAGGAACGACGTCGACCGCATCGAGGTCGAGCGCTTCTTCAGCCGCGACAAGCGCTGCTTCGGTGCGGGCCTGATCACGACGAAGCTGTCGGACACCACTCTCGGCAGCATCGCGCTCGCAGTGCTCGTGGCGAACCTGTTCGGCGCAGGACTTTCTTTTTTTGTCTTTTATTTTGTGGACGCGCCGGATGGCCAGACTTCATTCGATCTCGTGGAGGTGCAGGATGATGCCGCGTAGAACGTCCGCCCCCTGTGAATGCCGCGCCGCTGTGCCGTCCGCGCCCGCGAAAAGTTCGCACCCACGCCGAAACCAGCCCTTTGATGGGCAGACACTACTTATGGCCTCAGCATTCGCAATGAAGGCGGGCATATTGACGGGTGCGAGTTCTACGGCGCTCTAATTGGCTCAGCAACACCTGTTGGGCAGTCTGATATTACCTATGGTCAGG
>JAFXEU010000098.1 GCA_017520845.1 Kiritimatiellia bacterium
AAGCGCGCTTGCGCGCGTGATTCGTACCCAAGCGGCGAAAAAGAAAGGCCGCAAAATCGATGTCGACCCGGCTTTTCCGCCGGAAATCCGCGGCGTATCCGACGCGGATTTAGCGAGCACCAGCGCCGAATCGCCCCCGGATCGAAGGCCTTGCGTGCATCAATTCAAAAAAGTGGGATAAGGGTGTAAGGGTTGACTATCTCAATGAGAATTGAGTATACTACACATAAAGCTTTAGTGAATTTGATGCTAATTAACGAAAGAAGCCTTATGAATGCTACAATAGCCATACCTGTAGAAAACGACAATATCTTTGAACATTTTGGTAAAGCTACGAAGTTTAAGATTTACACAATTGAAAACAACAAGGTCGTCGACAACATCGTCGCCGAAACTGAAGGCGGTGGTCATGAAGCCGTCGGTCTCTGGCTTGTAATGCGCGGCGTGAACGCCGTCATCTGCGGCCGCATCGGACCCGGATCGCTCGGAGCGCTGGCGGCGGCGGGTATTCCCGCTCTGATGGGAATCGAAGGCAACGCCGACGAAGCGATCGAAAAATTCCTCGCCGGCGAACTCACCGAGTCAGACGAACCCAACTGCGGCGGTCATCACGGAGGCTCTTGCGCTTCGCGCTGCTCCTCTCACGAATGCGGCTCTCACTGCGGATCTGGTTGCGGCAGTTGCTGTCACTGACACTTTCAAAACTAAAGGGGGTATTCCGATCATGACATCTTCAAGAAGAGATTTTCTTTTAGGCTTCGGCGCTGCGGCGGCGTTCACCGGGTGCGGCGCGTTCAATTCGGCTATGGCTCTGCAGGCCCAACGGCGCGACGCTCTTATCGCGGCGGCAAGAGCGAAAAAGATGAACATACTCTTTATCATGACCGACGATCACGCCGCCCATGCGATTTCGGCGTACGGCAGCCGCATCAACAAGACGCCTCATATCGACGCGATGGCGCGCGAGGGAATGATCTTCTCGAACGTCATGTGCACGAATCCGATTTGCGCACCTTCGCGCGCGTGCATCCTGACGGGCCAGTACAGCCACAAAAACGGAGTTCCCGTTTTCGTGGGGCTTTCGCCGAAAATCGAAACCGTCGGCGGCTACCTGAGAAAGAGCGGCTACCACACGTCTCTTATAGGCAAACTCCATTGCGGCGGCCCGAACGCAGTCAGGAGAGACGACTGGGATCGCTGGATGATCTACCAGGGACAGGGAGTGTACAACGACCCGTGGTTCTATGTTCCGACGAAAGACGGAAAGGTAGCGAGAAAAGTCTACAAAGGCGAATACGCGACCGAGAATCTCACGAAAGTCTGCAAGGAAGTTCTCGACGAGGCCCGCCAATCGGGTAAACCGTTCTTCATGATGATGCTCCACAAGGCGCCTCACCGCAACTGGATCGCGAGCGACAAGTACCGCGCGCGCTTCCGCTCGATGACGCTCAAGGACATCCCCCTTCCCGACACGATTTTCGACGACTTCAAGGGTCGCGCCTCTCCGATCAGAAATGCGGCGATGACGCTCCTTAAGCACATGCGCCCGGGGATGGATCTGAAGCTAGCGGAGTTCTTCTCCGAAGGTCACACTTTTGAATTCGAGGGTAAAACGTATACGGGAAAGAAGAACGCCCAAGGTAAGTTCATCGACGCGTGGCCCGACGGTATGGACGATCGCGCGAAGACCGCCCTATCGTATCTGCGCTATATGCAGGACTACCTCGCATGCGTCCAGTCCGTCGACGATTCCGTAGGCGAAATGAACGCCTACCTGAAGAAACACGGACTTGAAAAGAACACTCTCGTGGTCTACACTTCAGACCAGGGCTTTTTCCTCGGAGACCACGGACTTTACGATAAGCGCTTCATCATGGAAGAGACGCTGAAGATGCCGTTTATCGCGAAATGCCCCGATCTCATAAAGCCGGGCTCTACAAACGACGACATCATCACGAACGTCGACTTCGCGCCGACATTCGTAGACCTCGCCACGGGCGCAAAGCCCGCCGCGATGCAGGGCGACTCGTTCGTGAACAATATGGGAGGAGAGACTCCCGATGACTGGAAGGAAAGCTGCTACTGCCGCTACTACGTCGAAGGCGGCGAGCACAACACCGCCGCATGGTACGGGGTCAGAACGAAAACCGACAAGCTCGTCTATTACTACAAGCGCAACGAATGGGAATACTTCGACATGAAGGAAGATCCCGAAGAGTTGAATAACCGCTACGGCGACAGGTCGAAGGCGGCTCGGATCGAAGAGCTCAAAGCCCTTCTTAAGAAACTCCGTGAAAAATACGGGGACACCGACCAGTACATAAACTGCGGCGAATATTCGCTGTAAGCGCGGATTCGCCGCCGTCTCGTCAGGAAATCGCGACGTCGAGATACGCCCGCGGTTTCCTGCAGTCACGGACCGAAAAAAGATTCTGACCGTTTTCGCGCATTGAAAACGCCTGATGCGCGTGCCCCGTAAAAACACCGACGAGATTCGGCGTCGAGAGGACTGCCTCGCGAAACTCAAACGTCTCAGGCGTCGCCTTTTCAATCCAGCGCGGACGGCGTTCGATCTCCCAAGCCCAGTCGAGCGCCGCGCCCCAATGGGGGCTCGCGCAACATCCCTTCGGCCCCGTTTTAACGTACAGGGGAATATGCATCATCAGAAGAACCGGCTCGCCCTTGGCCGCCTCTGACATCCAAAAGTCAACTTGCTTGCGGCTTAAAAGATAAGTTGAATTGTCAATGGCGACAATTCTTACGCCTTTAACAACACGCGAAAACATCATGGGATCATCGCCGTCTTTATAAAGCGGCATAAGACGCTTTTCAATCCATGTCTCACGCAACTGCGTACTAGAGCCCGGCAGACCCTCAAAATGCCAATCGTGGTTGCCTGCGATATAAATCCACGGCACGCCGCATTCATCGAGCTTCTTCCTCGCATATTCGACATTGGCGAGAGTCGGAAAACTTAAAATGTCTCCGACAAGAAGTATTGCGTCGACTCCGTCTTTCTTTGCGGTGTCCACGGCCTCCTCGAAATATTTATGAGGCGCTTGCGAAGGAAGATGGACATTCCTGCCGGAAACCCCGCTCATGCGTGCGTAATTGCCGGCATACTCCTTATCGCGCTCGTCGAAATAATTGAAATGAGTATCGCCGATTACGCGAAATCTCGGTTTTTCCTTGATTCCCGGCCACGCGATATTCAGATAAGCCCTGTCCCAATTTATAAAATACTCTTTATCGAAGTTCGGCATCGCAGAGGATGTCCTTTGCGATGCCGATGCGGATGCGGAAAGCGCAACTGCCGCACCCCCGAGACAGATAAAGTCGCGACGGTTCATATTCCTGCCGAAAATGTTCAGCCCTTAAGCCCGTTAAGAATCTTAATGCCTCCTGCCGGTATTCTCCCGAGCGGATCGGGACCGATATTGAGCATGTAATTCGAGCCGATCGATGCGCACTTCGCCTTGATCGCCTTTATCTCTTCAACCGACCTGTACTTGACGTCCGTCGGGCGGTAGCCCCATGAATGATTCATAGTGCCTACCGTTTCGTAGAGTCTGCCCGCATCAGTCTTATCGGCAATGCAGTTATCTCCGGGCGTTGTGTAGTCTCCAAGCCCATAACCGAGGCGACCGTTAATAAGGCAACCCGGCTGATATTTGCGGACCATCGCCTCAAGCTCCTTGCACTGATTGAATGTGATGGTCGACGGAACATCAAACCAGATAAGGCACAAGTCGCCGTACTGCGTCAAAATCTCCTCGACCTGGCCCTTGCACTTGCTCTCGAAATAACGCGAAAAATCATAATCTCTGTCCGCCGGCCAATCCCATGTGTTGCGCCAGTCGGCCTTACCCCAGTTTCTCTGACCCGCCTCATTCTTTTTACCGCCGCCGTCAGGCTCGCTCCAGTCGAGATCCTGGGAATAGTAGAGACCGAATTTCAAGCCGGTGTCGCGGCAGGCCTCCGCAAGTTCTTCGACGATATCACGCTTGAACGGGGTCGCGTCGACGACATTGTACTTCGAAACGCGCGAACGGTACATCGCAAAACCGTCATGATGCTTCGACGTGAAGACGAAATACTTCATACCGGCATCGCGCGCGCGCTTCATCCAATCCTTAGGATTGAACATAATCGGATTGAAGGCCTTCGCCAAGGCGCCGTAATCCTTCATGGGAATTTTTTCGCCCCACTGTATCCACTCGCCATACGCATGGCGGCCTGGTCTTCCGTTCCACTCGCCGCCCAAAAGCGTATAAAGCCCCCAGTGCGCCATCATGCCGAACTGAGCCTCTTTAAACCACTTCTTCGTAGCTTCAAGCGAGGCGGAACCAGCAACATTCTTTACGAGCGAACCGCTGCTCACACAACCTGCCGTAGCCATCGCCGCCGCACCGCCAAGGAAATCTCTCCGCGTCATATTACTCCTTATTTTCCATTTTTCTTTTTTAGATTCATTTAACATTATTCATCAAGCGGTAAATCCCACCAAAGGATCATATCATACCGACTCATAGAATTTTACACAATCCCCCAATAAAAATCAATTGTAAAAATTGCAAACCAGATTGCAATTTTTCCCTTTTATTGAAAGTGCGACATCATTAAACAACAATCACCGGACAATAAAAATTTGATATAATCCTTTGCTGAAAAAGCATCCTTGTAATCAACGCTAAAGTAATGACGCCAGAAAACACAAAAGCTCCTGAATTCAATTATCCCGCGGAACTGCCGATATGCGCATTCAGAGCGGAAATTCTCGATACGCTTAAAAAGAATAATGTCATTATCGTCTGCGGCGAAACGGGCTCGGGTAAAACGACGCAGCTGCCTAAAATGGCGATGGAGCTCGGGCTCGGCGCCGACGGACGAAAAATCGCGTGCACCCAGCCGCGCCGCGTCGCCGCGACAACAGTTGCCGAACGCGTCGCCAAAGAACTTAAAACTGAAATCGGCGATATTATCGGCTATCAGCACCGCTTCGACAAAAAACTTTCCGATGATACGCGCGTAAAGTTCATGACCGACGGCGTGCTTCTTACCGAAACGCTTTTCGACCCGCTTCTCAGCGCTTACGATACTGTCATCATCGATGAAGCGCACGAGCGAACGCTTAACATCGATTTTCTTCTTGGCATCGTTAAACGCATCTCAGAAAAGCGCCGCGATCTTAAAATAATCATTTCATCGGCGACTCTCGATACTGAGCGGTTTTCGAAATTCTTCTCAAACGCCCCGACAGTAATCGTACCGGGCCGCCTCTATCCCGTCGAAATCGTCTATCAGCCGTGTGACGACGAGGATAACCGCGATCTGCCGCGTGATGTCGCCCGCGCCGCGCGGAATCTCCCTGGGGACGACGACATTCTCGTATTTCTACCGGGCGAGCGCGACATACGCGAAACGGCTGACGCTTTAAAGCGCGATGTCTTTCTAGGTAAGAGCGAAATAATCCCTCTTTACGCGTCGCTCCCGCCCGGCGAACTGAAGCGCGCTTTCATAACGCTCGATAAGCGCCGCATCGTTCTCGCGACGAATGTTGCCGAAACGTCGCTCACCATCCCCGGAATAAAAGCCGTGATCGACTCCGGGCTCGCTCGAATCTCGCGCTACATCCACCGTACGCGCGTTCAGCGCCTCCAGATCGAGCCGATATCGCGCGCGTCGGCGCGTCAACGCGCGGGCCGATGCGGACGAATCGCGCCCGGAACATGCGTGCGGCTTTATTCGGAAGATGACTTCAATTCGCGCGAGGAATTTACGCCGCCTGAAATCCTGCGTTCCTCTCTCGCCGGCGTCATTCTTACGATGCTTGAACTTCGCCTTGGCGCGATAGACTCGTTCCCTTTTATCGATCCGCCGAAGCCTGCGATGATCCGCGAAGGATTGAGAGAACTTTTAGAACTTGGAGCCATCTGCCGCGACGAACTCAGCGACGAAGTGCGCCTCACCAAAACGGGCCGCAGACTCGCGCGAATACCGCTTGAGCCGCGCTTAGCAAGAATGCTTATCGCCGCGTCGGACTTGGCCACACTTCCGTCCGTTCTCCCGGTCGTCGCGGCGATGAGCTGCGACAACCCTAAAAAACGCCCGCTCGACGAACAGGACAAGGCCGACCGCGAACATGCGAAATGGCGCGTCCAGAACTCCGATTTCCTGGGGACGCTCGAACTTTGGAAATGGTGGAACGAAAAATCGTCATCGCTTAGCGCGACACAATTAAGAAAACTCGCGGCTTCATCGTATCTCTCATACCCGAAAATGCGAGAATGGCGCGAGTTAGTCACGCGTCTTACGTCGCTTGCGGCGAAACTCAAGCTCGACACCGTAAACGACAACGGAGGCGTCGATCAGTTCCACCGCGCTCTCCTGCCGTCGCTTTTAGGAAAAATCGGAAAGTTCGATCCGGAGACAAACGAATTTAAAGGCGCTCACGGTATTCGCTTTCAGATTCACCCCTCGTCAGTTTTGGCTAAGAACTTTAAGCCTAAAAAGCCTAATTACGATAATCGCCGCGATACGCCTAAAATACAGGTAAAAAACGCTCCATCCGAATGGATAATGGCGGGTGAATTAGTCGACACTTCGCGCCTTTTCGCGCGTGAAGTCGCGAAAATCGATCCGTCGTGGATCGAGCCTGCAGCGGGCGATATGGCAAGACGCAGCTATTACGCGCCCGAATGGGACGCGAAAAGCGGCTTTGTCAGAGCCAAGGAACGCGTAACCGTATACGGACTCGTAATCGTCGACGGAAGACGCAGAGACTTTAGCCGCATCGACCCCGTACTTTCGCGCAAACTCTTTATCCTTCATGCGCTCGTCTTAGGCGAAATCCAAAATCCTCCGTCGATCGTACGGGATAATATAGACCTTCTCAAGGAACTGGAAAAACTTTCCGAACAACGCCGAAACAGAGATTTGTTCGATACCGAAAAAATCGCCGCGCATTTCGCGAAAGTCATCCCCGAAGAAATCGTGTCGGCACACGAACTTAAAAAATGGCTTCACGGGGCTACACAAAAAGAATTGAAATCATTCCGTCTCAACCGCGACGAATGGTTAGGTAAAATAAAATCCGCCGACGGAGATTTCCCAGAAACGATTTCAATCGGAGGGGCGAAACTTAAACTCGAATACCGACATACGCCCGATGACCCGGAGCGCGACGGAATAACGTGCACGGCCATGAAGTCCGAGGCGGCCGCGCTCACGCTCTGGCGCGCCGATTGGCTCGTGCCGGGGGCGCTCGGCGAAAAGGTCGCGACAATTCTCAACAGCCTGCCGAGTTCGTTGAGACGCGCGCTCCCCGGAATAAACGAGACGCTCTCGATTATTTTGCCGATGCTGAAACCGGCCGACGAACCGCTTAAAGAGGCGATACGCCGCGTCGTTTACGCGAGGCTCGGTGTACGGATTCCCGTCGAGATAATGAACGGGATAAAAATTCCCGATCATCTTATCGTCCGCTTCAGGATTCGCGACAACGAAACAAAGAAGATTATCGCCTCATCGCGCAATCTGCGCGAAGTACTTGAATTGTCGGGCGTCACACAAGGCTCTGCGGCGAACAATTCCGCCGCAAAAAAATACACGTCGTGGGATTTCGGCGAGATAAAAAATTCAGACGAATCAACCGGAACCGGTTGGGGAGTAAAACTTTATAAAGCCCTATATGATGAAGGCGACGGAGTTACGCTAAGGCTTTTCAAAACGGAAGAGAGCGCGAAAAAAGAACACGCCAATGGCGTCGCGCGACTCCTCGCCCTTGAAATGTCTAAATTCGCCAAAAGGAGCTTCAGCTCCAAAAGTCTTTCCTTCCAGGGAGCGCTTTATTTCAAGTCGATTAATTACGACGCGGGAAAACTTTCAGACGATATTTTCATGAAAGCGGTGCGGATCGCGGCGGTGGATTCCGAGCCGCGGATATTAACCGCCGAAGCGTTTTCCGATCGGGTTAAAACGAAACGCGCCGCCGTAAACGAAGCTTACGCAAGCCTCGCGAAACTCGTCTCGCTGATTTTCGAGAATGCGGGGCGCGTCACTTCACTCGCCGAGGCCGCAGATCTACCCGATGATATCGCACTCGACATCAACACGCAGCTTGCCTGGCTCGTATATCGCGGCTTTGTCGCGACCGTTCCTTATGAAAAATTGAAGCTCTATCCCAGATACTTTAAGGCCTTGGAAAAACGCATTGAACGGGCCAAAGTCGATAAGACGCGCGACAGATCGAAGATGGCGAGATTCGAACCCTACTGGACGCAATACTACAATCTGATTACCGATAAGAACGCGAGAATAGCCGACCGCAGGGCGCTTTCCGAATACCGGTGGCTTTTGGAGGAATACCGCATTTCGCTTTTCGCCCAGGAAATAAAAACGATCGACCGCGTCAGTCCCGACGTCCTCTCTCGCCTTTGGCTTACGGTTACCGTATCGTGACCGTCTTATTCGACGTTGGTAAAAACGGCGTCGTGATCTGAAATTTCTCCGGCGGAAATTATTTGAGCGTGAGCCCCGGAAGATATCCGCAAACCTCTTATAAAAATGTAATCGAGCGCCGTTCCGCCCCACTTACCTCTTTTAGGGTAGGTTATTCTTCTCTCCGGCGGAAGAAATTCAAGCGGCGTAACGAAACCGGCCTCCGCGAGAATCTCAAAAACCGTATCCTTCTTAAAATCCTCGGACCACTTGTCGGCATTCAAATCACCAGCTATAATCACGGGAACGTTCTTTCGACCGCGTCGAGGCCGTTCCTGTTCAATGAGTTGCCTGATTGCATGACTTCGTTTAGCGCGGTTTAAACGGGCCGTCTTTTCATCGGTCTGACCGTAATTGGATTTTAAATGAACCGAATAGACCTCGGTCGTGACAGAACCGGGGAATACGACCCTGGCATGAGCGTAGCCGCGCGGAGGCGTTTCGGCTTTATGATTCTTCCACTTGGACCAGTTGGCCGCCACGACAGGGAGCGTAGTCAAAATCGCATCCTGCTGCATATCGAAGCGGTCGCGCCTGCGGTAGGCCGTTATGACGGCACAAGTGAGATTCGTTCTGCCGATGGCCGCGATAAGTTCATTTACGACTTTGGGTCCGCGCATCTCGTTGAGACAGATGATTACATCGTTCGTCCCGTAAGGATCGGCCTTCTTAAGCCCCTCGCGCAGCATCGCACCGGCTTCGGCGACGGTTCGAGCCTCGATATGAGGCGCAGCTCTGTGCTCGGCCCTTCCCGACGGGAACCACTTCCCGTTCCACGAACCTACCGTCACGGCGGCGACGAGAAATGCGGAAGAAAAAGTCATTCGATCGTTTTTATTACAGGCGCGGGAGGCTTGTTGTAAACGCGTGAAAAAGGAGGCACGGAATCTTTAATCCAAACGTTACCGCCGATTTCAGAGTCATGACCGATTGTGGTCTCACCGCCGAGAATCGTGGCGTTTGCGTAGATAACGACATTGTCCTCGATATTAGGATGGCGTTTAAGCCCCTTTACGAGAGCGCCGGAACTGTCTTTCGCGAACGAAAGACCGCCGAGAGTCACACCCTGATAAATTCGCACGTTACGCCCGATGATCGTCGTTTCGCCGATTACGACGCCCGTACCGTGGTCGATGAAAAACCTCTCGCCGATGGTCGCGCCGGGATGAATGTCGATACCCGTTTTCGAGTGGGCGATTTCAGACATTATACGCGGAATGACAGGAACGCCGAGCCTGTAAAGCTCATGGGCGATGCGATGAACCGTAACCGCATAAAGTCCGGGATAGGCCATAACGACCTCCATACGGCTCGTCGCCGCCGGATCTCCATCGTACGCCGCGTCAATATCGGTCTCGACAAGACGGCGGATCTCGCCTATACGTCCAGCAAACTCGGCAGCGATCGTACCGGCGTCCGAATCGGGCATCAAAAGCGCAATTTCGCGCTCCAGGTCCCGCGCCACGTTCGCCGCGGCGTCTTTAGAGCCGAGCTCGCCGTAGACGCAAGGATGGAGAATCGCGAAGGCGCGTCTTAAAATGGCGGTTATGCGTTGAGGGAGAATCATTTACCCTTCCTCCTTATACGCGCGACTATCTGGGAAGCTCCGAGATTCTTAAATCCGAGAGCGAGAAGAATCTTGCCGAAGAAGTGCCGAGAAATCGCCTTGATCTCCTTTATTTCGATACCGTCGGCTTCACATAGCGCCTTGAAATCCTTAAGCGTTATGCAGTGAATGTTTGGAGTATCGTACCACTGGAACGGAAGCGCCTTCGACACGGGAAGCCGCCCGGAAAGTCCGAGAGTAAGACGGATGCGGTACGCCGCGAAATTCGGGAAGGAAACTATCGCTTCGCCCGCTATGCGCAACGCCTCGTCGAGAAGACCGCGCGGATTCTTAACCTCCTGAAGCGTGTCGGAGCATATCGCGACGTCGTAATGATTATCGGGAATGACGGAAAGCCCTTCGTCGGCATCTTCCCAGTACGACATGTGCCCGTCGGCCAACGTCTCCTTAAATTTGTCGATATCGATCTCAACGCCGTCGCCGACAACATTCTTGTCTTCACGGAGGACGTTAAGCATCGAACCGTCACCGCAGCCGATGTCGATAACCTTCGCGCCGGGCTTAACCATGTCGGTAACACCCTTGTAGAGACGGCGCTGCCAGTTCATCACCTTGGGTTTGCGCGGCCTTAAAAAGCCGCCGATAAGTCCAGAGAGATCGTCGATATCGGTCAAAAACGAATCATGGCCCGTACCCGCTTCAAGATGGCAGTACGTCACATCCTTTTTATTTTTAAGAAGCGATTCTGTAATTTCCTTTGACTGACGAACGGTGAAGAGTACGTCGTTCTCGTATGAAACGACGAGACACTTCGCTTGAACGCGCGCGCACGCCGCGTCCAATGAGCCGTATCTGTCGCCCGCGTCAAAAAGATCCATCGAGCGCGTGATATGCAGATAACTGTTCGCGTCGAAACGCTTGACGAACTTCATCGCCTGATAATCGAGATAGCTCTCGATCTGAAAGTACGTCTTAAAAGCGGCATCACGCTTAGCACGCTCTTCGGCGGGAGCCTCGACGAAATTTTTCTGAAGCTCGCGGCGGAACTTCTCCTGGAGAAGATCGCACGAAAGGTACGTGATGTGGGCGAGCTGTCTGGCGCTCGCAAGGCCGATTTTAGGCCCTTTGCCGTCACCTTCCAGATAATAGTCGCCGCCCTTCCACGCCGGATCGTCGGTTATCGACGCTCGGCCGACTACATCAAAAGCGAGAGCCTGGGTATTTAAAGAGGCCGAGGTCGCGATAAGACAGGCCTTCTCCATCTCGTCGGGGCAGCGCGTAATCCAATCCATCACCTGCATTCCGCCGAAACTGCCGCCGATAAGCGCCGCGAGTTTCTTAACGCCGAGCTGCTTAAGCAAAAGTCTATACACGTCGACGGAGTCGGAAAAAGAATATTGAGGGAACGAAGAACCGTAAGGCTTACCGGTATCGGGATTGATCGACATCGGACCCGTAGTTCCGCTGCAACCGCCGAGAACATTCGCGCAGATCACGTGAAAATGATTCGTGTCGATCGCACGACCGGGACCGATCATAAGCTCCCACCAGCCGCTCGGCTTTTCCTCGCCGGGCCGGATACCGGCGACATGGGCGTCGCCCGTAAGCGCATGACAGATAAAAATCGCATTGTCTTCACGAAGTAGCGCTCCGCACTCTTCGTAGACGACTTCGATTTTTTTCAAAACGCCGCCCGGCTCGAGCTTAAGCCCCCCTTGGGGAAGTTCGAGTTCTATCTTCTTTTGTTCTACTATACCTACACCTTCATTCATATACTCACATTATACCATAATTCCCTAGACGGCATTTTAAAAATGTAGTAAAATATCTCTGATGGTTTTCAAGGATTGTTAAATGATCCTTACTTATAACAACAAAACATAAAAACAAAAAGGAAAAAACACATGAAGAAAATACTTGGAATGCTCGCAATGGCTCTCTGCCTCATTGGTTGCAGCAAAGGTCCCGATAAAGTAGCAGTCGCTTTTTGCGAAGCGTTAGCTGACGGCAATTTTGACAAAGCGGCGGAATACGTTACAAAAGACACTCAACCTGTGCTCAAAATGATGGCAAGCGTGCCTGGTGCAAAAGAGAATATGAAAAAAGAAACCGAAGGAGCTAAATTCAAAGCTGTAAATACAAAAATCGACGGCGACAAGGCTACCGTTACAATTGAAACGAAAAAGGACGGCAAAACCGATACTGATGATTTCAATCTCGTAAAAGAAGATGGTGCTTGGAAGGTTAAAGCCGAGAAATAACCGTTATCTGTGCGTAAATACGGCACAATAATCGCTTTTCTCTGTCTTTGTCCGGTTATTTCATCGGCAAAAACAGATTGGAGATTAAGATCACCTGCGCAAGTCGTTGCAGGTGATCTTGTTTTTCGACGCGGCAACGGCGCCTGGACATGGCTCTTCGTCGGAGCGTCGACTAAAGAGAAAAGATTTTCTCATGTCGGAATCGTGGTTGAAAATACTCCAAACGAATGTATGATTATCCATGCGGAGGCGAACGATCTGGGGAAAGGTAAGGTACGCATCGAACCATGGCATATCTTTTTCAAGGGGGCCACCGAAGGCGCGGTTTACAGATGCACCTATGACAACGTAAAGCCTGAGAATATCGTAAAAGAGAGCAAACGATATCTCGGAGCTTCTTTCGACAACGAATTTGATGCGTCGAACGACAGTAAAATCTACTGCTCCGAACTTATAATGCTGTCTATCAACGCAGCCGCGGGTAAAACTTTAATCACTCCGACCCGTCGCGGCCAACATGAAATTATCGGTCTCGATGACATATACCTGACCGGCTTCAAAAAAATATACGATTCAAAACCCGGCAAGTGAGTTTTACGAAGCGCCCTTCGTGATATAAATCTTCGCCATATCGGTTCGATAGGCGGATTTTTCAGAAATATCAAGTTCCTCGAAAAGTTTTTCACCGGGGCGGATGCCGGTGAAAACGATAGGAATATCAACATAAGGACGATAGCCCGCCTGGACGATCATACCCTCGGCGAGAGAGAGGATATTTACGCTCTCGCCCATGTCGAGCGTGTAAATAGCCTTTTCGGAGCGACTCGCCGCCTGAAGAACGAGGCTTACGGCCTCTTGGATCGTCATAAAATAGCGGCGCATATCGGGATGGGTCACCGTCACCGGCTCGCGTTTGGCGATTTGGGAGCGGAAAAGCGGCACGACGGATCCGGAACTTCCGAAGACGTTTCCGAAACGGACGGCGCAGAAAGATGTAGGCCCGTCAAGTTCCATTATCACCTTCTCTGCGGCAAGTTTCGTCTTACCCATCACCGAAACGGGATTTACGGCCTTGTCGGTGGAAATAAGAACAAACCTCTCAACGCCGTGCTGAACGGACAACTTTGCGATCGAGCGAGTCGCTTCGGTATTGTTGCGCCACCCTTCTTCGGGATTAAGCTCCACCATCGGCACATGCTTGTAGGCGGCGGCATGAAGAACGACCGACGGCTTCTCGGCGGCAAAAATATCGTTCATTCTAGCGGCGTCGTTGATATCAACCATCAACGGCACGAGTGAAGCGTTTTTAGATAAAGAGCGCATATCGCGGTCTATCTCGTAAAGCGCATTCTCACAGCGCTCAACCATCAATATTTTAACTGCTCCTGCGGCCGCGACCTGACGGACGATCTCGGAGCCGATCGTCCCCCCCGCTCCGGTAACCATTACCGTGCGCCCGGCTAAAAAACGCGCCGCTATGGAATTATCGAAAGTTTTCTCGTCACGGGACAGAAGTTCCTCGTCTTTACGGCCGAAGGCCATATAGAAACGCCACAGATAGCGGACCGCGACAATTCCGGAGAGAGAAAACACAAAACAGATGAGCGTTACCGAATAAGGCGGTCGGATATGCGAAAGCGTAACGTTCGGCATGAAATAACGCATCAGCGTCAGCACGACGCACGCGGAAACGGCGGCGAGAGCGTAACGCGGGAGTTCACCGAAATTGATCCGGCGCCACGCGAAACGGTAGCAGCCGAAAATTAAAAGCGCTGCGAGATAAACCGCTGAAACGACGACATAGGATCTCGCGACCGCGCTCCAGCCGCCTATGGACACCGGTTCAGCGAAATCAAATCTCAAGGCGAATGAGCTTAAATAAGCCGCGCCGACGATGAACGCATCGACGAAAACGCCGACGACGCGCGTCGCCAAGAATTTAATCCATGCCTCTTTAGTGCGCGTCATTTAGAGAAACGGGAAGAAAAGCGCAGGCGCGAAAACAAGGGAGTCGAACATATCGAGAAATCCGCCGAGCCCGGCCGGCATGAAAGTCGCGGAATCCTTAACGTCGACTTCACGTTTGAAGCGGCTTTCGACAAGATCTCCCAAAGTGCCGATCAGCGCCGCCGCTACACCGAACGCGAGAGCCTTGTACCAGATAAATCCCGTCATCGGGATGAACGCGCACGAAACGACGCACGACGCGAAAACGGAACCCGCAAGACCTTCCCAGCTCTTGTTGGGCGAAATCGCAGGGCACATTTTATGCTTACCGAAAGCCTTACCGAAAGCGAACCCGCCCATATCGGAAATCTTGACGATCGCGATTATGTATAACAGCCACTTCATGCCTAATGTGACCGGGATCAGCATAAAGAACGTAAGCATAAAAGGAATATATACGAACGAAAGAAGTGTCGTCGACATCGCTTCCATCGGCTTATGAGACTTACCGAACAACGCGGCAAGAGCGATAAAAAACACTGCTACCGCGAACGTCCTCGGAATATAAGCGTAACTCATCAGTCTTTCGGCATAATAAAAGACGGTAATGAAATATCCCAACGAGGCGACGATTCCCACGATGGGCATCGTTTCGTACCTTTTAGCGACAAGCTGCAAAAACTCAAGCTGCACGAGAAGCGCGAGAAGAATCATCGCCGGCAGCACTACCGACACAGGAAGGTAAATAAGCGCACACACAACGAGCGCCGCAGTCGTTAACGCCGTAACGATTCTCTTAACTAAAGGATTCATTTCAATCTACCTCCCATACGGCGCTCGCGCCGCGAATAACTTTCTAACGCTTTTTCGAATTCGGCACGATCGAAATCGGGCCAAAGAACATCTGTAAAATACCACTCGCTGTATGCCGCCTCCCACATAAGGAAGTTGCTTGTGCGACATTCGCCGCTCGTGCGGATAATAAGATCCGGATCGGGGATATCGGGCGCATAAAGAAATTTTGAAAACTCTTCCTCGGTCAATTCTCCATTCGCGCCGCTCGCCGCCCACGCTTTGGCGGCATCTACGATCTCGGCGCGGCCGCCGTAGCTGAGCGCGACGACGAGGGTAAAATCGCCGCCTGCCGTCTTCTCCTCCAGCGCGGCGATTTCGCGTTGAAGTTTAGGCGACAAATCAGACCTTCGCCCGACAACCCTGAAACTTACGCGCTCTTTAACAAGCGTCTTCTCTTTCGACTTTATGAAAGACGAAAGAAGTTTCATAAGTCCCGAAACCTCCGCTTTAGAACGCTTCCAATTCTCGGTCGAAAAAGCGTAAACCGTCAAGTACCTTATACCGGCCTCACGACAATAACGCATAACGTTATCAAGCGTTTTCGCGCCCGCGCGATGGCCCATGAGCCTCGGCTTCCGACGGGCTTTCGCCCATCGGCCGTTACCGTCCATTATTATCGCAAGGTGTTCCAATGAGTTAACGGTTAGATATTGATGCGAAGCGTCGTCTCGCGCGCGGGACCGACGGAGAGTACGCCGAGCTGACCGCCGACAAGATCGAGAATCCTGTTGATATACTTCTTGGCGTTCTCGGGAAGTTCAGCATAATCGGTGATATGCGAAGTCTCGCACTGCCAACCGGGAAGTTCTTCGTAAACAGGCTCGCACTGAGCGAGCGCGTCAAGATCGGACGGGAACGTCGTATAGACAAAACCGTCCTTGCGCCTGTAACCCGTGCAGATTTTGACGACGGGGAACGAATCGAGAACGTCAAGCTTCGTAAGAGCCCAGTAATCGACGCCGTTGATACGCTGGGCGTAACGGCCGATAACCGCGTCGAACCAGCCGCAGCGGCGCGGACGGCCCGTCGTAGCGCCGAACTCTCCGCCGCGCTGACGCATAAGCTCGCCGTCGGCGTCAAAAAGCTCGGTCGGGAACGGACCTTCACCGACACGGGTCGTATAAAGCTTCATAACGCCGATAACGCGGTCGATAGCGCGCGGAGAAATACCCGAACCTGTGCAGGCGCCGCCCGCAGTCGGATTGGAAGACGTCACGAAGGGATATGTGCCGAAATCGATGTCAAGCATCGTCGCCTGGGCGCCCTCGAAGAGAATCGACTTCTTGGCGTCAAGGTTCTGATGAAGAAGCTGAATCGTATCGGTCACGTACGGAAGAAGCGCCGCGACCATCGGGGTGTAGAGCTTAACCATCTCTTCGGCGTCAAGTTCAAGAGCTCCGAGGCTTCTCAACTTGGTATTGGCCTCGTTGACCTGCTTACGGACGAGATCGAGAAAATTGGGCTTGAGAATATCGCCGACGCGCATTCCGTAGCGGCCGACCTTGGCCGCGTACGCCGGACCGATTCCGCGGCCGGTGGTGCCGATCTTCTCGCCTTCAGGACGGACGGCCTCTTCAGCCTTGTCAAGGGCGCGGTGCCACTGCATGACCATCTGCGCGCGCTCGGAAATATGGAAGCGCCCTTTAAGCTCAAATCCCCAGCTCTCGACCTGCTCGAGCTCGCGCATAAGATCGAACGGATCCATAACGACGCCGTTGCCGATCACACAATGCTTGCCGTCGTGGAGAATACCGCTCGGGACGAGATGAAGAACATATTTCTTATCGCCTACGACAACGGTATGACCCGCGTTGGAGCCACCCTGAAAGCGTACTACCACGTCAGACTCTTCAGTAAGGAAGTCGATAACCTTACCCTTACCCTCATCGCCCCACTGGGCACCAACCAATACGGTATTCATTCTTCTGTTTTCCTTATGATGATATAATGTATGAAACCGTGCTGTATTATACCAAATTCAGCCGCTCAAGAAAAGGCGCGATGTAATTTTCGGAGACCTCCATACCTAACTCGATCGTCGGCTTGTTACTGCCGTGAAAATCACTGCCCGCAGTCTTTAAATAACCCAATTTAGTCGCAAGCCGGACAAAATCAACGTTTTCGCCAGGAGAATTAGCCTGATACAAGGCCTCGACTCCGTCAAGTCCGGCCTCTTTAAGACGCGATAGTTCTTTTTCTGCGGCCGCGAGGTCGACACCCTTCCCGCGCCACTCGCGTCGCCAGTACTTGGGATGCGCCATAACCGCGACACCTCCCGCGCGGTGAATGACGCCGAACGCGTCCTCCTGAGACGGATGAAAACGCTCTTCGTAACAGCGCGTTTCCTTAGGCGAATCCGGCAGAAGGTATTTGTTGAACGCCTCGACTACGCCGGTAGAAAATCCGTGATTCATAAGCCAGCGGGCGAAATGGGGCCTTGCGAGAACATCGCCGTTGGCATAGGAATTTATATCGTCGAATTCAATTTCTATCCCTATCGCCGCGAAATTCTCGAGAATACGCCTGTTGCGCTCGTTGCGCCCGTCGAGAACTTTTTTCAAAAAGGATTTAAGTTCTCCGTTATCGGGATCAAATCCGAATCCGAGAAGATGAAATTTGTCGAAACCGTCCCCCGGCTCGATTGAAAGCTCGATTCCCGAAACGAATTTGACGCCCTTTTCGGCCGCCGCGCGCGCACAGGCCGCGACGCCGTCGCAATTATCGTGATCGGTTAACGAAAACGCGGTAAACGAACTCGCCGCTTCAGCGAGTTCTTCCGGCGCAAGCGTTCCGTCGCTTGCGGTGGAATGACAATGAAAATCAACAATCATAATTATCAGCTTTCCGTTCGTTCGCCTCGCTCACGAACGGAAAGAAGGTTTTGCATTAGAGCCGGCGGCATTATCCTATAGTCTGTAAGGATTGCAAAGTAAACCGCGATGCAGCGCGAACAGTATACCCAATCCTTATTGCGATAGTCAACCCGCATCTACAATATGATATAATGTACAGACATCAACCGCGACAGAAACAAAGGAAACACAACATGATTGAATTATTAAGCACCTTTCAACAATGGCTATCAGAAACAGGCTTCAACACTTTTTGGGCTAAGGTTACAGCCTCTTCGATTTGCGTATCGATTGTTATATTAGGCGCAATCTTATTGTGTTTTACCATTTCCGTAGCCATACGGAGGTTTTGCATCATCCGAAAGGAAATACGTCCTTATTATCAAAAAACGTCGAATCTACGCCGCTCGTTGTTAAGATTGCTCTTCTTTTGGATTTTGCAGGCCTGGATTCCTTCTGCGCTTACATGGAACGACTGGGCTGCCGCAAATGCGGCAAAAATCCTCTCCGTGATTATGGCAGCCATGACAGCGTCGGCGATCTGTGCCGGAATCACGTTCATCATGACTCTCGAAAAGGTCCGCTCGAACGCAAAAAACATGTCATACAAGGTAATGGTTCAGATCGTCAAAATCATTACCTGGTGCACCACATGTATAATCATCATCTCGATTCTGATGGATAAGAGCCCCGTATTCATCTTAAGCGGCCTCGGCGCTCTTACGGCCGTTCTGATGTTGATCTTCAAGGACTCCATCGTCGGTCTCGTGGCGGGGATCCAAGTCGCCCAGAATGACATGGTCAGAGTCGGCGACTGGATTACAATGCCTAAATTCAACGCCGACGGCAACGTGATCGATATCGCCCTGACGACGGTCAAGGTTCAGAACTTCGACAATACCGTAACCATGATCCCCTCGTCGGCGCTCATCAGCGACTCCTTCATCAACTGGCGATACATGTCCGACTCGAAAGGCCGACGCATAAAACGCCCCGTCTGGATAAGCGCGACCTCGATACGCGAAATGACCGCAGAACTGAAGAAAAACTTCGTCGAACAGAATCTCATTCTCGAAAGCGACAACCACATATCGAATCTCGCCGCCTTTGAAACATGGCTTCAGAGAATGCTTGAGAAAAACGACGACATCACGAAGGAACTTACATGCATGGTGCGTCAGACCGAACCGTCCGACACCGGCATTCCCGTCGAAATCTACGCTTTCACGAAAACGCGCGATTGGGTAAAATACGAAAACATCCAGACGGAAATTTTCGATCTCATCTACGTTACCGCGCCTAAATTCGGCCTGCAGATTTATCAGCGCACCGGCGACAAATACCTTCCCAATCAATTATAACCGTAACCGGAGAATCACTTTTCCGACGAGGAGAGAACCTCGCAGCCGGTTTCGGTTATTAAAACGAGGTCCTCGATTCTCACCCCCAGATTGCCGGGCAGATAAACGCCCGGCTCTATTGTAATTATCATTCCGGGCTTGAGGACCGTCTTGTCGCGGCGCGAGACCGCAGGAGCCTCGTGAATCTGAAGTCCGACTCCGTGGCCGAGAGAATGCCCGAACGCCTCGCCGAAACCGTTGGCTTTAAGAAAATCTCTGGCGACCTTATCGAGCTTGGCGGCGGTCATACCGGGTCTCGCCGCGGCGATCGCGCGCATGTTGGCCTCGAGAACAAGATCGTAAACCTTCCTGTAAAGCCTCGACGGACGAGGGCCGACGATGTTGCGCGTCATATCGGAGGCGTATCCGCGAAACTTAACTCCCATGTCGACGAGAATATTCTTCTTCCCGTCCCATTTGGTGTCGTCGGGGACGTGGTGGCACTCGGCCGCATTCTCGCCGATGCAGACAATCGTCTCGAAAGCCTCGCCGTCTCCAATGTCGAGCATCTTACTCTTGATGACGCGCGCCATATCACGTTCCGTCATGCCCGCTTTAAACTGCGCGCGCGCGTGGTTCCAAGCCTCGTCGTTAAGCGCGGCCGCCTTGCGGATCATGTCTATTTCTTCAGGCGTCTTTACGGCTCTCAACGAAAGAATATCGCTTTCAACATCAACAAACCCGGCCTTCGGAAAAACTTTTTCAAGACGCTCGTACGCGGAATACGCGATAGACGGCTCGAAGCCTACTTTATCGAAAGAGCACCCCTTCACTTTAAGCGGGCTTTTAGCGTGGAGAAACTTGAGAATATCTCCGATTTCAAGATAAGGCGCAAGTCTCGCGACTGCCGGAGCATATCTGAAATCGGTAAAAAACACCGTTCTCGCAGACGTAACCAAAAGAGTCACGCAATCGCACTCGACCCCCGTAAGCGCCCTGACGTTTGCGGGAGAAGAAACTACAGCCGCATCAAGTCCCTTTGTCGCAAGAGAAGCTCTGAATTCTTCGAGTCGTACCGAAAAAGGATTTTTCTTCATTTTATCATCCCCTTACCATACTGCCGAGATTAGCCATTATCCGCTCGGCCACAACGGGTTTATTCATCGTATAAACATGAACGGCATTGACTCCGTTCGCAAAAAGATCGATAATCTGCTCGGTCGCGTAAGCGATACCGGCATCGAGCATCTGGTTGGGATTATCCCCGAACCTGTCAACGATCGAACGGAATCGCGGCGGCAGATATGTACCCGAGAGTGTGCAAATGCGGGAAATCTGAGCGCTGTTCGTAACCGGCATTATACCGGCTATAACAGGCACCGTTATTCCCGCCGATCTCAGACGTGAGAGATAATGAAAATAGACATTATTGTCGAAGAACATCTGAGTCGTAAGGAAATCGAGACCGGCGTCAACTTTAAGTTTTATGTTGCGGATATCATCTTCAATGTGGCTACACTCGGGATGACATTCGGGATAACAGGCCCCTCCTATTGAAAAGCCGCCGGCGCTGCGGATTTCCGCGACAAGATCGGAAGCGTGGGCGTAATCGCCCGCGATCTCGCCGGATCCGACGGGTCTGTCGCCCCTGAGCGCAAGAACGTTTTCGACACCGGCCGATTTAAGCGCGGCAAGTTCGGCGCCGATTTTTTCGCGGGAGGAGGAGATGCACGTCAAATGAGCAAGAGCCGTAACGCCGCAATCCTGAACGACTTTCGCGATTTCTATGGTGTTTGCGTTTGCGCTCCCCGCGGCTCCGTATGTAACCGACATGAACGAGGGCTTTTGAAGCGAAAGACGTTTCACCACCTCAACGACAGGCTCAAACGCGGCGTTTTGGCGCGGAGGAAAAATCTCGAATGAAACTGACGGGGACGATTTTTCAAGTATTTCAGAAATTTTCATTTTCAATCCCTTCCCGCCGCAATCCGCTCGACGCGGCTTCCGAGCGAACAGATTATGTCATAAGCGTGAGTTCCCTTTATCTCGGCCCAATCGTCCGGCGTAATCGAGTCGTCGCCGCATCTGCCGAAACAGATTACCTCGTCTCCCGCTTTCACGTCCGGAATATCAGTCACGTCTACAGTCGTATAATCCATTGAAATCCGCCCGAGAATCTTGCAGCGTCTGCCGCCTATGAAAACGAAGCCCCTATTGGAAATCGCCAACGGAAAACCGTCGGCGTAACCGGCAGAAACGGTCGCTATCTTATGAGGCGCGTCAAGGCACCATGTCCGTCCGTACCCGAGCGTAGTCCCGGCAGGCAGTTCGCGCACCTGGGCAACGCGCGTTTTAAGCGTCAACACGGGCTCGAGTTTAAGAGCCTTGCGGCCGTTCGGATCGAAGCTTCCGTGGAGGTTAATACCCGTGCGGACGACATTGAAAGGCTTCCTGGCGGTTTCGGGGAAATTATTTATCGCATCGCTCGCGGCAATATGAATTTTACGGAAAGCGAGACCCTTCGTCTTAAGATTGGCGAGCAGAATTTTAAAAGCTTTTATCTGACGCGCCGTAGCGGGATCTTTCGGATCGTAGGCCATCGCGCAATGAGAGAAAATCCCTTCGCAATCAAGATTCGGAAGCTTTGTGATTTCAATGACGGTTTCAAGGGCACCGTTGACGGGAATTCCGAGCCGGCCCATACCGGTATCGATTTTTATATGAACCTTAGCGATCTTTTTAAGCTTTCCGGCTGCGGCGCTTATAAGACGCGCCGAAGAAAGATCGACAACCGGAAGAATTACGCCAGATTTAACCATCGGCTCGATCTCATCGGGGAGAACGCTGGAGAGAATCTGAACCTCCGCACAATCACGCGATGATTTTAGAATTCTGATAAGCTCCAACGCTTCATAGGGCTCGGCGACGCCGAAGGCGCGGCAGCCCGCATCGAAAAGCGCCTTCGCGTATTCCGCGACTCCAAGTCCGTACGCATTGGCTTTAAGGACGCTTAAAACGCCGGCGGGCTCGACCCGCTCGGCGATTTTAACGTAATTGCGCTTCAAAGCGTCAAGATCGATTTCAACTGAAACTCTGCGCTTCATAGCTCAAACTCTCGTCGAAACCGTAAAGACGCGACCGCACATGTGACATGTGATATCGAGCTTTTCGGGAAGACTCTTAAGTTCTTCTTCGCTCATTGATTTAAGAAGCGCGACCGCTCTTTCCGGAGAACAGCGGCAGGCGAACGAAAGAGGCGTCGACTTCTTAAGCTCAGCGCCGGAAAGAGCGATCTTATCAAGAATCTTGCGCGGCGAAACGGCCAAGACACCGCCCTTCCCCTTTTTAATCTCCTCATGAATCGCGGCAGTACCTGTGGATACCAGCCACTGACTGTCGGGCATCGCCTCAACCATAATGCCGCGCGCCTCGAGAATCTCGACTTCGTCGTTGACGGACGCTTCAAGATAAATGCACGCCTTGCGCTGCAGCGAACCTGCCAGATAGCCGTCGAGAGAATTTGAAATACCCTGAGAGATAATCTTTCCGGGCTTCGAGCGCGTCACCTGAATCTGACGCTCGCCGACGATCTTCTTCTCGTCGTACCGTCCTGCTCCGTCGAACTCGTCGAGGATTTTCTTTTCCGTATAACCGCGCAATGTCCCGGAGGATGTGCATTCGACATTGAACCCTCCGAGAGGCCCCTTGCACTTCATCTGAAGAATGACGGTCTCGTCGTCCTCGGAGCATTCACCGCCGAGGAGCGCGACCGCAGCAACAGCCTTGGAAAGAAAATACGCCGAAGCGGGACCTGAAAGATGGCCGCGCGCAAGCGCCTGAGCGGCCGCCTTCACATCCACCATCGTAACCGCGACACGATTCTCGGCGTCGTACCATTCCTGTCTGCAATTTTCCAGTATCATTATAAACGCAAATATGAATTACCGGATCAGTTGAACTTAAACCAGTTCCAAAGTTTAACCGTCTTGTTTTCGGTCTTGCCGCCGGTCTGCAGAAATCCGCCGCCTTTAACGGGGCCGGCGTCGATAGTCATAAGCTTATTGCCGTCGGCCGTGAAACGGGCCGCGGTAGCGGAGGTGTATCCGTCTTTTTCGGAAACGCGAGAAGCGAAGCCCGTAAACTCTGCGCGGCGCACGAGAGTTTTGGAGTAACCGTTACGCCAGAAATCCTCAACGAACGAATAAACTCCTTTCACAACGGGCTTTTTCCCGTGACTCAAGCGGGAGATGGTGGCGATTTTCATTTCGTCCTTACCCTCGCCGATATAGCCGGTAAACTTAATCCTGTCGTTTCCGTCCGGTTCGGCCGTAATTCTGAAGCGGAGCTTCGACCCCGTCTTCCAATCGTAGCGGAACATCGTTTTCGCGCCGGTGCCTTCGCCGCCGAAGCGCGAAACGTTGACTCTCGGATCGCTGTAAAGTACCTTGGCTCTCAAACCTTCGACGACATCGTCAGGCTTGGCCTTGAAATCGAACGCATGACCTACGGGATCCCAGATCGAAAAAATGCCGACATGAGTTCCGTTGACATTCTGAATACCCATATAACCGCCGTCGAACCCGATCACCATATAATAGGAATTCGTCTGGCTCTCCGTGACGTTGACGTATCCGACAACATCGGTCGCATCTTTTACGATTCCACCCCAACGGAGATGGACACTTCGCGCCTGACGCTGCGCTTCAACCTCTCCGCTGGGCCATTGAGCGTGAGCGGAAGTAACGGCAACTACTGCAAAAATGGATAAAACGAGTCTTTTCATCGGCTTTCCTTTCACTTTTTGAAGACATCTTGAACCGCAAATTCAAAACATCATAATCAATGATATATTGATAATTATACCACTTTACCCAAAATAATTAAAGGATGAAGTTTTCTGGAATATCCCCAGTTTTATTTTCACCGACAAAACATTCCGTGACTTTACATAACGCGGCGGATGTTGCTGCAACCGTGCTCAGCTTTTGATATGGGCGATTTGCGCGTCCTTGCGACCACTCGACGTACACAAGTACGTCTTCGGGTC
>JAFXEU010000099.1 GCA_017520845.1 Kiritimatiellia bacterium
GAAAAGGTGAAGGTTGAAGGTGAAGGTGAAGAGAGGCGAGAGTTCGAGTTCAGAGTTTGTTGTAGAGAAAAGCGGTAGCGGTAGAGGGGTTAGGGGTTAGTCGTTAGCGTTAGCGGTAGCGGTAGAAAAAAATATCCACTCTTCACCTTCACCTGACTCCTAACCCCTAACTCCTGACTCCTAACTCCTCTCTACTCCTACACCTAATATCTACACCTAAACCGCTAGCAACTAACGACTAACCACTAACAATCTCCACCAACTCCTCGACGAAAGAACGAGAGCTCCAGCAAGTTCATATAATTGCTGATTACATTACCAGAGACCCAGTCGGAGATACGGCAATATCGTAACCTCCAGCGTTCTGTCGAGATCGAAAAGCGCGACACCCGCCATATTGTACTTCCGGGCAAGGCGTATCTGGTTTATGACCTGCAGCGGAGACAGCCGCGATTCGTTAGCCGTAACCCCGATTCCCGCGATCGTTCTTCTCGCGCGGGTTTTCAGCGCCGCATGCTGTTTCAGATATTCCTCGAACGTGTTTGAATTTTCCGTGTAATCCATCGGAACGACGTAATCGACCAGATTGGCGTCGATCCACGAAGTCCAATCCTGACCTACCGAACCGACGCACTGGGGGTACTTTCCCAAAACGGCCGTCGTAAACCACCTGGGTCTGGCGACTCTGCGTTTCGCCGACGCGACGAACTTCGAGATCACCTGCGCGGCGTCCTTCGGTTTAACGCTCTGCTCATACCATCTTACGAAATCGAGATGAATGCCGCTTACGGCCGGATACTTAACCTGTATCTCGTCTATCGCCGAGAGTATATGGGCGCGGACCGCGCTGTTCGACGGATCGAGATATTCGCTCAGTTTACCCGACTTCGTCTTGAGCCGCCAGCCGCGCTTCGCGAATGAATCGAGAACGGCGGGAGAAGATCTCGTGGCGGTAAAACAGAGCACCCACGCGTGAACGCGGATATTGGCCTTCCTGCCCGCTTCGATACAGGCCTTGAGCTGATCACCCTCCTGCTCGTACGTCTTCGAACGCGGCAGAACAGCCGACGGATAATGCGCGAATCCGGCGCCCGCGACATTGACGAAAACATCCGTAACGCCGTACGCTTTGAGAACGGCCATCGTTTTAGGCCAGTTCCCGGGATATAGCCCGCAGCCCGAATGATCCCATACGGCGTGAATTTCGCCGGGGCGCTTAACCTGACGCTCCGCATACGCCTTCATCGCGCGCATATCGGAGATCTCGCGCTTTCGCGCCTGAGCATAGTTCCAAAGGGAAGGAGCGATACTTCCGACCATTGCGGCAACAAGTCTGGCCTTCTCCTTCTCGTCACCGTCGGCGAGAAGAACATGGGTCATCCAATACCCGTAGCCGCTGACTATCCACGCGGGTTCTCCCGTAGATTTGCCGGCGCGGTCCGACCATGTCGCAATGACACGGGATTTGCCGGCAACGGGAACGGCTCTCTGGAGAACCGTGGAAGTCTGCAAAATGCTTTTAGGCCAACCTTTCGAAGCGTTCATATTGAAATTCATACGGCTCCACTGGCCCGGATATTCGGCCGCCTTGTAACCGACACATTTAACGCCCATCAGGGACGCGAGCTGCGGGGCCGAGGAATAAAATACGACGAGCCGTCCCCCTCGCGAACAGAAATTGCGTATAGTCTTCATTTCGGCGTCGGAAACCTGGCCGTATCCGACCAGAAACGCCACCTTCGATTTTGAGAGAGCGGCGGAAAGACCGTCTTTAGCCGCAAAATCGGCTTTTATCGATTCCTGTCCCAGCCACCTGACGATATGCTTCGCAAGCGAGGTATAATATCCGCTTTCACGGCTGACGACGCACACATCGGCCGCCTCAGCGGACGGGGATGCGAAAAGCGCGGTCGCAAGCGTCGCGACAGATAAAAAAAACTTTTTTAATAACTTCATTTAAATGGATAAGGGGGAGTTAGGTGTTAGGGGTCAGGAGTTAGGTGTTAGGGGTCAGGGGTTAGGTGTCAGGAGTTAGGGGTTAAGATATCCGGGCGGCGCTCCCTGGTAAGTTCCAACGCTTTAGCCCTTCTCCACGCCTCTATCTTCGCATGATCGCCCGACAGAAGAATATCGGGAACCTTCATGCCTCGAAAATCGACGGGATGTGTGTACTGCGGAGCCTCGAGAACGCCGCCGTTGGAAAAGCTCTCGTTCGCCGTCGCCTCAACTCCACCGCCCAGCACTCCGGGCAGAAGTCTGACTATCGCGTCGGTCATCGCCGCGGCGGCGAGTTCGCCGCCGGTCATTACAAAGTCGCCGAGCGAGAACATATCCGTCGCGAGTGTTTCGATACGCTTATCAAACCCTTCATAATGCCCGCACATGAAAACTATATGTTCCGACTTTGAAAGTTCTTCGGCCGTTCTCTGATCAAACTTTCGACCCGCGGGGGAAGTCATAATTACACGAGCGCTCTCACCTTCGGCGAGACGGCTCTCGACGGCCTTGAACCACGGCGGACACATCATCAGCATCCCGGGTCCGCCGCCGTATATCTTATCGTCGACCTTGCGGTAAGGCCCTTCGGCGAAATCGCGCAGATTGATTATATTGATTCTGCAGGCGCCCTTCTTCACGGCACGCCCCACGATGCTTTCTTCGAGAAAGCCTCTGAACATATTCGGCTGAACACTTATTATATCTATCGTCAACATGCCTTTGAAACACATTCTACTCTAAATCAACAAAACATTGGGAAATTATACCATATTAATCACCGTTACTCAAACAACTCCCCAACTAAAAAAAATTAAAATACCCCCTTGAAACGCGAAAGAAAAAATAGTATACTATATCTTGTTTTCAACACCTGCTCGGGTGGTGAAATTGGCAGACACGCATGCTTGAGGTGCATGTGGGTAACTCCTTGCGGGTTCGAGTCCCGCCCCGAGCACCATTAAAAACCGCCCTTCGGCGGTTTTTTTATTTTAAAAAATCCTATTTCTTATTTTTACGCTGTGTTTGCTCTTAAGATAATTTCTCCAGTTCTTCAGCCGCTTCTTCCCATTCGGCGGTATAGCGGTCGATTTCAAACTGAAGAGTGCGGACCTTGCGGTTCACTTCGGCGAAGTCAGTCGTCGGCGTCGGATTGAAAAGTTCCGCGCTCGCCTCGTCAAGCGCGGCCTGGAGCTCATCGATTTTCTTCTCTGCCGTCTCGACTTTTTTCTTAAGTTCCCTCATCAAAGGCGCAGTCTTGGCGCGCTCGGCCGCGCGGAGCTGGCGAAGTTCCTTAGAAGTGAGTTTCTGAGCGCCGTCGGAACCGGGAGACTTATCGGCGGATTTAACGGCAGCGCCCGCCGCCTGCGGTTTCGCGGCGGCTGCGGCCTCGGCCTTCTTCTCGCAATAGTAGTCGTAACCGCCGGGATACGATCTGATGCCGCCGGGTGTAATTTCGAGAACGCTCGTCGCGACATCGCGAACGAAATCGATATCGTGGGAAACAAGGAAAATCGTACCCTGATACTTCTTCAGCGCCTTCTGGAGCATACGGCGCCCGTCAAGATCGAGGTGGGTCGTAGGTTCGTCCAGCAACAGAAAATTAGGCGCGGCCAAAAAGAGTCTTAAAAACGCCAAGCGGATTTTCTCACCGCCCGAAAGGACGCCGGCCGGCTTTTCGACATCATTCTCATCGAAGCCGAATGCGCCGAGCTGATTGCGGAACTGCTTTTCAGGGCCGCCGCCGCGAGCGTCCCAGACGTTCTTCGCGTTACGGTAGACGGACACGTCCGGCGGAATCGTTTCGGCGAATTCCTGAGAAAGATAACCGGGAATCACGTTATGGCCGATTACGGCCTTTCCGGAAGTCGGCTGACGGGTTCCCGCGATTATACGCATCAACGTCGTTTTCCCGAGGCCGTTGTAACCGATAAGCGCGACCTTGTCGCCGCGCGTAATATTAAATGTAACGCCGTCGAGAACATTCCTTACTCCATCATACGAAAAGACGAGATCCTCACAACGGAACATCTCGATGCCGCTTTGAGGAGGCTCCGCGAGTCTCAGACGACCCGAGTTCGTATAACGCTTCGGAAGAACAATGCGCTCTTCATCGAGCTTGTCGATCTGCTTCTGGCGGCTTTGTGCTTGAGCGGCCTTTGTAGCCTGAGCTCTGAAACGATCGACGAAGCGCTGAAGCTGCTCGCGGTGGTGATCCTGATTCTCCTTGGCGGCCTTAAGATGTTCGTAACGCACTTCGCGCTCGGTGAGATAATAGTCGAGATTACCCTCGTAGCGCGTCGCGGTTCCGGCATCGACTTCGACTATCGTATCGGTAAGCGTTCTTAAAAGGAACCGGTCGTGCGAAATGAGCATGAGAGTTCCGTCGTACGCTTTCAGAAATTTCTGAAGCCATTCGACCGCGGGAAGATCGAGATAGTTGGAGGGCTCGTCGAGGAGAAGCAGATCGGGTTTCGACGCCAGCACGCGCGAAAGCTCGGCTCTCATGCGCCAACCGCCCGAAAACGACTTGAACGGCTTTGAAAATTCCTCGACGGTAAATCCGAGACCCCCGAGCGCGACTTTAACGCGCGTTTCAATATCGTAGCCGCCTAAATGCTCGAATTTCGTCTGCAGTTCGCCGTAACGCTTAAGCTTCGCAGGATCCTCGAGATCGCTTTCGAGCTCAAGCATCTCGGCCTCCATCTCGGAAAGACCTGGAATGCCGCGCAACGAATATTCAAGAAGCGTCTCCTCGGGATGGTCGGGTTCAGGGTTCTGACGCGTCCAGCCGATTCGCGGGTCGTTCTCTATGACGAGCTCACCCGTATCGGTAGACATTTCGCCGAGAACGATTTTAAAAAGCGTCGACTTTCCGCTGCCGTTGGGCCCCACGACCCCGACTCTGTCGCCTTTATTGACGCGGAACGTGACGTTCGTAAGAACGTCCTGATGACCGTAATGAACCGATATGTTCTTAAAATCTAGCATGAGAAAAACGTAAACCTGTCCTGACAGAGAGTTTCAAATTCGATATCCGCGCGACCGACTTCAAGAAGAGCCTCTTTAATCGTGCGCTCCACGATATGAGCGGCGTTGCATTCGCCCGAAAGATGAGCGAGAAAGAGCTTTTTAAGGCGAGGGGACGCAAAGCGTTTCACGAGCCCAGCCGCGTCGTCGTTGGAAAGATGGCCGCGCTGACCGAGAATTCTACGCTTAAGACTTTCCGGGCGGGAACTTTGGCGAAGCATCACGGGATCGTGATTAGACTCCAACGTCGCGACATCGGCCTCAGAAAGATACCTGCCGATCGAATCAAGGGGAGAGCCGACATCTGTCGCGTGGAAATATGCTTTACCCTCGGCCTTTACTAAAAAGCCGACGGGATCGGGAACATCGTGCGGAACGGAAAACGGCAAAATCGAAAACGGTCCGACCTCGAATTCCTGATAATTCTCGAACACCGTAAATTCGTCTTCAGAAACGCCAGTCTTCGTCGCGATAGCCTCAGCCGTCATCATATTGGCGTAAAGCTCCGCCTGAGGAAAGCGCGAATGAAACGTCGCAAGGCCCCTGATATGATCGTCGTGATTATGGGTAAATACTACGGCGACGATCGAGTTGGGATCGATCGACACCGCATCGCAGCGCGTAACGAGCTGCCTGCATGAAATTCCGCAATCGACAAGCATCGCGCCCGCGTCAGTCTCGACGCAGTACGCATTGCCCGAACTGCCGCTCGCTAACGAAACGACTTTCAATTTCTGTCGAACGCGCGATGTGCGATGTCCTTGCGATAGAACATCTTGTCGAACGAAATACACCCTACCGCCGCATAAGCCTTATCGACGGCTTCGCGAAGTGTCGCGCCCGTACCGGTAACGCTAAGAACGCGTCCGCCGGAAGTGACGACATCATCGCCCGACATCTTCGTTCCGCAATGAAAGACGATTGCGCCCTTTTTCGCGGCCTCGTCGAGCCCCGCGATAACCTTACCCTTCTCGTAGGAACCGGGATAGCCGCCCGACGAAATAATGACGGTAGCGGCGACTTCGTCCTTTACGACGATATCCTCGTCTTTAAGACGGCCCGTCGCAGCGTGGAGAAGAGCGTCGGCGAAGGAGCCGCCGAGCCTTACGAGAACGGCCTCCGTCTCGGGATCGCCGAAGCGCGCATTGAACTCGACGACATTAACCTTGGAGCCTGAAAGCGCGATCTTTCCGCCCTCGGGTGTTATCATAAGACCCGCGTAGAGAATTCCGCGATATGTGGTGCCGCGCTTTTTAAGTTCGCGCACTACGGGAAGGATGATCTTCTCCTTGATTTCAGGGAGCATATCGTCCGTGACAACGGGCGCGGGGCTATACGCGCCCATACCGCCCGTATTGGGTCCCTTGTCGCCGTCGAAAATGCGCTTGTGATCCTGAGAACTCGGCAGCAACACCGCCGTCTCGCCGTCGGTCATCGCGAGAATCGAGCATTCCTCGCCATCAAGAAATTCTTCAATCAGAACTTCAGCGCCTGCAGAGCCGAACTTGTTGGCGACGAGCATATCGTCAATCGCTTCTTCAGCCTGAGCTGTAGTTTCGGCAACGATCACGCCCTTTCCTGCGGCGAGACCGTCAGCTTTGATCACAACGGGAAGACCGAACTTCGCAAGAGCCGCTTTCGCCGCGGCGGGGTCCGTATGAACCTCGGCCTTGCCGGTAGGAACGCCGGCAGCGTCCATGACCTCTTTGGCGAAACGCTTCGAGCCCTCCATTTTCGCACCGGACGCGACGGGCCCGAAAGCGGGGATGCCGATTTTGGAAAGTTCGTCGACGAGACCCTTTACGAGGGGAGCCTCGGGGCCGACGACGACGAGATCGGGATTGTTCGCGCGGGCCCACGCCGTTACCGCCGCGACATCTTCGGCGCCGACGTCGACGTTCGTCGCGATTGCCGCAGTACCGGCATTGCCGGGCGCGCAGAAAAGCTCATGCTTTACGGGATCGTTCGCAAGTCTCCAGGTTATCGCATGCTCGCGGCCGCCGCTGCCTACAACTAAAATCTTCATTGTGATATCCTCCTGTTGAATTATTTGCGCGAGGGCGCAGGAACGAGAAGTTTCTGTCCGATGCGCAGATTGTCGCTCTTAAGACCGTTAAGCTCCTTAAGTCTTCTCACCGTCGTACCGAAGGCTTCCGAAATCAGAGAAAGCGTATCACCCGATTTTACGACGTACTGTTCGCAATTAGACGTATCGACGGATGATCTGCCGCCGGAAACGGGCGTACGCGGCTGAGCGGTATTGATTCTCTTTACGATATCATTGACGATCTCCTTTCGCTGAGAACGCATCTCCGCCTTCAAACGGGCGATTTCGGCCTTTAGAGCCTCAATTTCAGATTTAAGCGCGCTCGTCTCACCGCCCCTTTCAAGCCTCGAGACACGATCAGAAAGAGAACTGAAATTAGACTCCAGAACCTCCATCTGCCTGACGACGCGCATCATCTCGTTATATGCCTGCTGTTTAACGAACTGATCGCGGGAGTTGGACTGGGCCGTAGCGGCTACTCCAGTTAAAATGAGAGCGATTGTCAATATTTTCGTTTTCATAGAAATTTAGAGTTTAGAGTTACAGGTTTAGAGTTTAGGGTTAGAGTTAAATCCATATGATGAACCATATAACGGCGAAAATTCCGACTGCGATCAAAAAGCGCGTACGCTTCAAATCGGCCTCCTCCTGTTTTATCGTGCGGCCGAAAACGCGCATGCCTCCGCCAGAGAGATAATGGAAAAGCCTCCATCCGAATTTCACGCCCTTTGAAGTCTCGCCTTTCGCCTCTTTATACGCGTCTATCCTCCACGGCGCTTTCGAACGCGTGTAGGGACGGCCGTCGCCTAAAAACGGAAGCGAAAACCTTTTCATCTTACGGAAGCCTCAATTTCTGACCCGCTCTTACCTGACCGTTCGGACCTACGGTAGCCTTGTTGGCCTCGCGGATCTTCTTCCACTTGCTCTTATCGCCGTAGAAGCGCTTCGCGATCTGCATAAGACCTTCACCTTCCTTAACGATGTAGTATTCGGGCCTCTGATCGTTTTTCTCATTTTTGTAAAACCCGTTCGGCGGAGTCGGACGACCCGAAGGTTTCACGACGGCGTTTTCTTTCGCAGGAGCACGAGGCAAGAGATCCGATCCGCTTTTCGTCGCCAGTTCGCGCTCCTCCTCGTCGTTGAGCGCAATGGCCTCGGGATTGAGTCTAAGAGGCTTTTCAGCCTCGCGTTCTCCCGAAGCGGGCGTTGAAACCTTTCTTGCTGATGCCTTACCGGCATTTTCCGGCTCTTTACCGGCTTTAACCTCATTGGACGACGGACGGGCCGACTCCTCGTTGACAGGACGCGAAACGACGACCGGGCGCAGATTCGCCGGCTCGTCTTCGATGTCACCAAGACGGTTTATCATCTTCGTCAGCTGATCGACCTTTGCCTGGAGTTTTTGAATCCGCTCCTCATATTTGTCGCGCTCGGCGGTAAGCTCAAGAACGCTTTTATCGGCCTTGGCCAATTCCGCTCTGGCGAGATCCAGCTCTTTAAGTATCGCGGCGTTATTGCCATTCTTTCTGTCGGCAAAAATCATTTCCCTGCACTGGCGCATTCTTTCGCGCGCCAGACCGCTTTTGTCGCTATCCCCCGCTATGCGGAGATATTCGGCGAAGTTGCAGTAGGCCTCCAAATAATCCTTCTTGTTCTCCTGAAGAACCAAGGCGAGCTGAAATCGCGCGCTCGCGTTGCCGGGAGACACTTTTATTGCGTCGGACAGGTGCTTTACCGCCTCGTCGACGTTACCGGCGTTAAGTTCGTCGATAGCGTTCTGATAGCTCTTTTCGGAACGTTCCTGACGATATTCGTACGAAATCGATTTATCGCATCCCGCGACGGCGAAAAGAAGCGCGGCCGCAAAAATAAAACTACTTCTCATTTTCATCATCCTCCTCATCATCTTCGTCATCGTCGTCGTCATCATCGTCATCGAACTCGTCGGGAGTATCGTCGATAAAAATATCGTCGTCATCGTCGCCGAGAAGATCGTCGTCAACTTCAAGCTCCGCCTGTTCAATGGAGGGAGACTTCTTCTCTTCTGCTTTCTCCTCGGATGTAGCCTCCTTGTTTTCCTCCTCCTCGGCTACGGCTTCCTCGGCGGCCTTTTCGAGATCGGTCTTCTCGGTAACCGGCTTCTTGTACTGAGCGGCCTTCGTACGGGGATTGGAGCGCTGGAGAGTCGGATCAATCTCGTTGAGCTGCTGAAGCGACGCAAGCCCGAAGTGCTCGAGAAAGAGCGGCGTCGTTCCGTAAAGGAACGGATGGCCCGGAAGTTCCGACTTGCCGACGAGACGAATCAACTGAAGATCCATCAGAGTCTTGATATTGGCCGAAACGTCAACACCGCGAATCTCTTCAATCTCGCTTTTCGTGATAGGCTGGCGGTAAGCAACGATCGCAAGCGTCTCAAGCGACGCCCGGCCCAAGCGACTCGGCCGATCGAGCTTAAGCATCGCGCGCACGTATCGTCCGCAGCTCGGAGACGTCTGAAGACGGTACGCCCCGCCCGTGCAGACGAGCTGAAAACCGCAACCCGCGACATCGAGCGCCTTCTCGAGACCCTTCAGCGCCGCGTCGATTTCGCGGTTGGTGCACGTATGGTAAACCTCCATCACCTCGGCGTTCTCGCCGTCACCCGGCTCGACGGCCTTGACCGACTCGCGCAGCTCTGCCGCGGTAAGCGGCGTCTGGCTCGCGAAGAGAAGCGAGCCTACAATCTCCTGAAGACTGCGCGGAAGCGGTATGTTGGAATCGTCACTCATAATCGTCGGGCCTTTCCAAAGGAGTTTCGTCGCTCAATTCCTTCGACGGTAAAATCGTAATTTCGTGAAACGCCGCGTTCTGGTATACGATAACGCGGTGCTGTCTTAAAAGTTCGAGAAGCGCGAGGAAGGTAACGATTATTTCGCCCTTCGGTGCGGTAGGCTCGAAAAGCGTGACGAAGGAAACCTGGCCCTCGCTGCGTGTTCGTTCAAGAACGTAATCCATCTTGTCGGGAACGGAAAAGCGTATACCCTTCAGTTCTTCGTGAGGCATTTCACTCGCGCGGGCGAGTACGTCCTGGAACGCCGTAAGAAGATCGTAAAGATCGAGATTCGCAAGCGCCCCGAGAGCGTCGGCGGCGGTCTTTTCGAACTTAGGTCTGGACCCGCCGTAATCGTAGCTGTTCGCCCTCAGCGCCTCCATCGTCTCGAGACGGATCGCCGCGTCCTTGAACTTTTTATATTCGATAAGCTGACGGACGAGATCAAGGCGCGGATCGACCCATTCCTCATCCGTTCCCTCGTTCGTATTGCGTTTATCCACCGGAAGAAGCATACGCGACTTTATAACCATCAAAGTCGCCGCCATGACGATAAATTCGCCGGCGATGTCGAGATTGAGCTCGCGCGCCTCGTCGATGAACTTCATGTACTCGCGCGTGATGAGCTCGATCGGAATATCGTAAATATCGAGCTCTTCGCGGCGGATCAGATATAAAAGCAAATCCAAAGGTCCCTCGAAAACATCGAGGTTGACCTTGTATTCATCCGCAAATAACTGATCCTGAGCCATTACAGTCCGACAGCGCTCCTGACCTTCTCCATAATCGGACCTGCCGCCGCGCGCGCGCGCGCCGCGCCTGCGCGGAGTATATCCTCGAGCGTCGCGGGATCTTTCTCAAGCTCTTCACGCTTGGCGCGGAAAGGATCGAAAAGCCGGTGATAAGCCTCAAGAAGAGCCTTCTTCGCGTGGCCGTAGCCGTAGCCGCCCGCGCGGAAAGAGTTTGCCATCGACTCGACCTCTTCCTTCGTCGCGAAAAGCTTATAAAGCTCGTAAACCGAATTACCCTCAGGCTCCTTAGGCTCTTCCATCGGAGTCGAATCGGTGACGATGGCCATCACCTTTTTCTTGATCGACTTCGCGTCTTCAAAAAGCCCGATCGTGTTGTTGTAGCTCTTCGACATCTTCTGTCCGTCGGTGCCGAGAATCGTCGCGACGCTGTCGGGGATGTAGGCGTCGGGGAGTTTGAAAATCTCGCCGTAGGCGTTGTTGAACTTCTGCGCCAGATCGCGCGTGACTTCCAGGTGCTGCTTCTGGTCCTTGCCGACGGGAACGAGATCGGCATTCATGATGAGGATGTCGGCCGCCATCAGAACGGGATACGCGAAAAGCCCGTGAGTCGCGTCAAATCCGCGCGCCATTTTATCTTTGTAGCTGTGGCAACGCTCAAGAAGCCCCATCGGCGTCAGGCACGAAAGATACCAGGCCAATTCCTGAACTTCGGGAACGTCGCTCTGGCGGTAAATGACAGTCTTCTCGACATCAAGACCGCAAGCGAGATAATCGAGCGCGACGTCGCGCGTCGCCTCTCTCAATTTGGCGCCGTCGCGAACAGTCGTCATCGCGTGATAATTGGCGATAAACATGAAATTTTCGCCCTTTTCCTGAAGGTCGAACATCGATTTCATGGCGCCGAAATAATTCCCCCAATGTAACTTACCGGAGGGTTGTATACCTGTTAAAATTCTCATGCCCGCTATTATACCATTTTTTAACGCGGGAGTGAAGGATTTGCGCTATTTAGCTAAAAAAAAACACACAACGATTTTTTTACAGTTTTTCATAAATATAAAAGTAATTCCGCGACTGCGCCAGATACATCAACCGCATATTGCGATTGATGCGGAGCAGCCAAGACGCGAAGCGCCGGCATTAATCATCTTTTCTGCGTCGTCGCGGGTACGGATTCCACCGGCCGCCTTTACACCCATCTTTTTACCGACGACTTTTCGCATAAGTTTAACATCATCTTCCGTAGCGCCTGAAGGCCCGAATCCGGTCGATGTTTTAACAAAATCAAATCCAGCTCTTTTGGCGAGAACGCATGCGAGCACCTTCTCATCGTCGCTTAAATAACAGCATTCGATAATAAGCTTAAGCTCCGCTTTCGGGTTCGCGGCGCGACATGCGCCCACGCAGGCGTCGAGCTCGTCGAAGCACGCTTCGGGATCATATTTCAAAAGTCTGACGTTAATTACGAAATCAAGCTCGTCGGCGCCCTTCTCAAGCATATCGAGCGCCTCGGCGACTTTTATCTCGGTGGAATTCTGTCCAAGAGGAAATCCGATGACGGTACAGACTTTAACATCACTCTTTTTAAGCAACTTTACAGCGAGAGGAACCTCGGCCGGATTTACACATACGGAACAGAAACCGTATTTTTTAGCTTCGCGGCAAAGTTTCTTTACGGCGTTCTCGTCGCCCGCGGGATTGAGAAAAGTATGGTCGATATACTTTGCAAGTTCCATAAAATCCCTCTCTAAGTGGTGCCAGGAGCGGGACTCGAACCCGCACGCTCGTTTACCGAGCCGCGGATTTTAAGTCCGCTGCGTCTGCCATTTCACCATCCTGGCGATTTCGTATATTATATCATAAAAAACGCGTAATTCATCAACGAAAGTAAAAAAGATTTAATCGTCGCAGAGAGCCTTCCAGACCGCATTGAGCGACTGGCGTATGAATTTATTCGCCTTCGCTTCGGCCTCGCCGTAGGGCTTAACGACCGTCCAAATCTTCCCAACGCTTGACGACACGCTGCGGGAGTACTTTATTTCGCGCGTTAGATTGCCGTTAGCATCGAGATAACGCTTGTCAAGATGCGGCGCGGGAACGGATATATACGCTTTAAGATCTTGAGCCCCCTTCTCGGAAAGCATTTTCTTTTTAAGAAGATTCAAGTAACACGCCTCTGCCGTCGCGAGCGCCGGATCGACGAAATCCATAGCGGGCGCTTCCTTTTTAAGCGGAGTTAAAACGAAAGGATAATGCGTACATCCGAGGATTACGGCCTCGAGCGGACCCGCGTCCTTAAGTGCCGCATGCTTGGCCGAAAGCGCACGGTAATTCTCGACAGCTATGTCGCCCGCCTTAACGTCACCGGCCTCGACGGCGTCGGCAAGCCCCGCGCAACCCTGGGTAATTACAGTTACCTTAGCCTTTATTCCGAGCCTCTTTACCTCTGCGGCGATAGCGCGCTCGTACGCGCCGGACGCGATTGTGCCGGGGGTTGCCATGACACCGACAGAAATCGCACCCTCGGCGTTGCGTATCTCAGGCAGCGAAAGCGCGCTGAGAACGCCCGCGCCGATTACGCCTACGGTATCGACGCCGGTCTTCGCGGTTTCAGCGCTCACCTCTTTAAGTCCCCACGCCGTTGCCGTATTGCAGGCGATCACAACAGATTTAGCATGGTTTTTAAGAAGAAAATTGGCGTCTCCTAAAATGAGACTTTTTAAATAATCGCTTTTACCGTATGCGGCATAATCGCCGTACGGCATATTGGCCTGATCGCCGAAATATACGAAATTCTCCTTCTCGAAATCCGGTCTGCCGTCGCTCCTGCGCTCGTGCGTACCGTTATCGTATAAATCCATAGTCAGCATTTTATCTAGAACCGTCATTCCGCCGATACCGGAATCGAAAACGCCGATCGGATCAGTGCTCTTGGGCGCAGAAAGAAAGTTCCTCATCATCTCAAGCGCAGAATCAGCGTCGCAGGCAGATTCGACCTTCAGGGAGTGGAACTTCGCCGTATCGATCGAGCGGCCCCACGCGAAAACGCGACCGCCTCGCTCAATGAACTTCTCGGCAAGTTTCAAGTTATCTCCGTAAAGTCCCTTCTTCGCCATGTCGGGCGCGACATTATGCGGCGCGAGCACCGCATCAACCTTATCGAGTGCCCCCTTCGCGACGAGATGCCCGACGAGCGGGACAACGAAAAACTCACGCGACTTGAGTATGCTCTGAACGAAATTCGCTGTCTCAACTCCGAAAGAAAAATCGCACACTACGCCCACAGTCCGCTGAAAATCGAGAGGTTTCGGCTCACACCATTCGATCTCGCGGCCCGTAACATAACGGATCGCACGTTTTATCAGAGTGTGATCGTTGAAATCCATCTCGGGATGAACGGTAAAGGCGAATATCTTACCCTTGCCGTAAGTACAGGCGAACGCCGCGGGAGACCCGGGGAATTGCACCCAGGGTTCCTCGCCCATAGCCTTAACACTTTTACCGTAACGCGCAACCACGACAGTATTCAAGTCTTTTTCTTTCGTCGTGGTTTCAATGGGAACGGGGCCCTGACTGTAACGTATCGGCCAGTCGCCTTCAGGAATACCCGCAAGCTCTCTCGCCCTATCGTTGAATTCAACATCGACATCCGACTTCCCTCCGCACACTCCAAACGTATACGGAATAACGTTCATCATGTTCCTGTGCTTCTTGTCGTCGGACTGCATTAAAAGGCAGCATCCGGCACAAGTCCCAATATAGCCGCCGCCAGAGCGGATGAACGACTTTATCTTCTCGTGACCGACCTCGCCGAACGAACGCGAAATGCGCTGGGAACTGCCGCCCGGCATGATAAGAAGATCGATGTTGTCGAGCACACCGGAGCGCACAGCCTCGCCGTCGATAAATTTAGACTCGACATTCTCGGCAATCGTCGCGATCTGGATCCATCTGAAGGCGCCTTCGCCGCGCGCGCCGTTGTCGACGTAAACGGCGAGGCGAAGCGGTTTAACCGGCTGCGCCGAACGGACTGCACCGACGACTCCGAACACTGCAAAAACAACAACGGCGTATTTTATGAGGTTTTTCATTTCTCTCCTTCTATGTCTATCGGGGATACGAAACGGATATAGCGGTCCCGTCCGGCTAATATTCAAGGAGACTGCCGCCGATCGTTTCCCGAAGAATTGAATCTCCCGGCACCTTCGTCGGATCGGCGTCGTGAACAGTCGTCAACAGCATCGAAAGAACCTCGGCCTTCGCATTGCCCGGCATTTTAATTTTAACCTTTTCCAAGAGACCGGCGACATAGCGTTTCAAAACGGAAAGTTCATACTCAAGGCCGGAATCGAAAACGGCGTCCGCGTTCGTCGCGAACGGAAATATCCATTTCTTCTCGCCCGCGAGAACTTTGGGCCAGATGTGAAAAGTGTCAAGCGGACTCATCTTGCGGAACTGATTGTCGCGCACGAGACGCCGCAAGAGACGGGCGTCCGCGGGAGGCAGACGCGACTCGGCAAAGACGACGAGCTGGGTCAGAGGCTCGATATAGATTCTGAATTTGCAGGCGTCGTCAATGTCGGACGTAAGAAGCGGATTGAGCGCGTGGATTCCCTCGAGGATTATGACCGCGCTTTCAGGCAGTTTCGTCGGAACGGTTGAATCATACCCGTCGTGAAGCTCGAAATTGAACTTGCGCATATAAACTTCTTCGCCGCGCATCAGAGCGTTCATATCGGCGGCGAGACGCTTCATGTCGACGCATTCGACATGCTCGTAATCGAGCTCTCCGTTCTCATCGCGCGGATTACGTTTGTCGCCTACGAAATAATCGTCTGTCGAAACGAGCATCGAATCGATTCCGTTGACCTTAAGCTGGGTTATAAGACGCTTGGCCGTCGTGGTCTTTCCGGATGAAGAGGGTCCTGCGAGAAGTACAAGTCTAACATTTCCGCGCTCGGCGATCGTGTCGGCGATCCGCGAAAGAGCCTTAACCTGCTTCGCTTCGCAGACGAGAATAAAATCCCCTATTTCACCGGAATCCGTTATCGTGTTCAATTCATCGATAGTCATTGCTCGTAATCCTTTCAATCGAATTTCCGGCGGCGAAGCGCCTTCTTTTCGGAATGCGCATGTTTATCGTCTAACATGCGCTGTTTCTGACGGCGGCTGCGTCGCCGTTTCTGACGACGTATTTTCTCGCGTTTCTGCCGCTCGGCGGACTTTACGCCTTTCTCGCGTTCCAAAATCAATTCCGCAATCTGGCGTCTGGCAAGCCATCGGTTTGTTTCGCGGCTGCGCGTCTCTGCGCATCTTACCGACAGGCCGCTAGGCTCGTGAAAAAGTCTGACGACGTTGGAGGTTTTGTTCGTTTTCTGACCGCCGGGTCCACCGCCTAAAATAAAACTCTCGTCAAGATCTTCCTCGTAAACCGAAGCTTCGGCCATTAAAACCTTAATCCGTTCGATCGTCTCGGGAGAAATCATTTCAGACCTCCGCCGCGGGAAGCGTTTTCTCCTTCATCCGACGATAGCGCATTACCATCGCCCTTACGCCGAAAAACGTGAACGGCACACAAATCGCCGCCAATAAAAATCCGCCCAGGAAAAACGAAACGACCAGCTCGCCTCCAAGCGACATTAAAGTCGAGTATTCTCCCGCGTTAATGACCTTTGTCATCGCCTCCGCAATCGCATCGTATGTAAGATTTCCCGCAATGAGGCGATTCGCGAGATAACACTGAATAGGATACAAAAACCAAATTGTTATCGGATTTGTGATAAGAGTACCGACCGAGGCCCCTATTTTAGAGGCCTTGAAAAATACTGCGGTTGGAACAGAAAGAATCAACTGGAAGCCGAACGGTATTACGCACCCGTAAAACATACCGATCGCCCAACCCGCGGCAATGCGATTCGCGGACATTTTCTCGCGCACCATCTTCGATTTGAGAAGACGCCAGTACGCTTTAATACGCGAGAAAACACCCTTTGAACGCGCCATCAGACTCTATGGACAAAAAGCCCGGAACGGAGTTTAGGCTCGAACCACGTCGACTTAGGCGGCATGATCGCGCCTGCATCGGCGATGGACATCATCTCTTCGACCGTAACGGGCTCCATCGCGAACGCGACGGCGTTTTCGCCCGAATCGACCTTGGACGCCAGCTCCTTATCACCGCGGATTCCGCCCATGAACGAAATGCGCTCATCGGTGCGCGGGTCTCCGATGCCGAGAACGGGAGCGAGAAGCTTATCCTGCAGATAGCTTACGTCGAGCGAGCCGACGACATCGGTTCCCTCGGGAATGCTCCAGGAAAGATCAAGCCACTTGCCGTTGAAGTACATGCGGCAGTTCCGATCGCCCTTCTCGCCTATCGTGAAATTCTCGCTTACGCGGGACATGAACTCGTATTCTGAAAGACCGTTGAGGTCCCTGATAAGACGGTTGTACGCGAGAATCTTAAGCTGGCTCGCGGGGAAGATAACGGCCATAAACCAACGCGTCTCGCCCTCGAAATCATGATCCTTGGCGTAACGCGAAGCTGCCGCGCTGCGATGATGACCGTCGGCGATATAAGCGACCGGAACACGGGCGAAAAGTTCCTGAAGCTCATCGGCCGTGCAGCTCGAACCGGCGGCGATTTCCCAAACGGTGTGACCGATGCCGTCGTCGGCGACGAAATCATAAAGAGGCTCGTTTCTGCAGGCCGCGGCGACGATCTCGTCGATGGCCTTGTCGTCGCGGTAGGTGAGGAACGCGGGGCCCGTCTGAGCGGCAAGCGTCTCGATATGACGGGTGCGGTCGTCCTCCTTGTCACGGCGGGTTTTCTCGTGCTGCTTGAGAATGCCCGCGAGATAATCCTGGGTATCGAAAGTCGCGACGATACCCGTCTGGGAATGGGATCCCATCGTCTGACGGTAGGCGTAGAACTTACGCTCGCCCTCCTCCACGAGCGTTCCGTCGGCCACGAGCGCGTCGAGAGCCTTGCGGGCCTGACGGTACGCTTCGTCCGACGAACAGGAAGTCCCGTCGGGAAGATCGATCTCGGGGCGGGAAACGTGAAGAAAGCTCTTCGGATTTCCGGCGGCTAGAGCCTTGGCCTCGGCGGTGTCGACCACATCATAAGGAACGGACGCGACCTTGGCCGCGTCCACTTTGTTCGGCCTTAAGGCCGCGAAAGGACGGATTTGCATTTTTTAGAATCCAATGTTTACGAAAGGACAGAAGCGCATTTCTGCGTCACGGATCACATTGATGGCGCCGAGCTGAAAACCGTAAAGCTCTTCAGCGCGGTTGATGATACCGACCTGAAAACCGCCCATCGCGCCGACGGAATTGACGAGACCGGCCTGAAGACCGTTCATCGTGCCGGCCTCGTTCCAAAGACCGACCTGAAGGCCGATCGCGTCGGACTGGACGGCGGAGTTGTAAAGACCGACCTGAAGACCAGTGAACTGATCCTTGACGTCATTTCTCAGAACGTTGAGAGCGATGCCTTCGAAGACCTGAGTGCGGGCCCAGAAACCGACGTCAAAACCGGTAACGCTCTCCTGCTTCGTCGACCAGGGAATCGTAATGCGAAGACCGATAAGATCGGGAGTCTCGGGGAGATCGCCGATTGCGAAAAACGCGGGCCACTGAACTACCTGCTTGCGGGGAGCCTCGGTCTGGATGAGGGGAGACTCTTCTTCGACGTTAACGGTGGCGACATCATCTACATGCTGAGCGTAAGAGTGAGCCGAAAGAACTGCGACTGCGGCCAATGTAAGAATTTTCTTCATATTTTAATACTCCGATTTTTTAGTATACTGTAATTATATGATTTTATTTCGACTTTGGCAAGTCTCAACCTATTGTGATTTTCTTTATCAGGATAGGCTCTTCGGGAACATTCTGATGAGGTCCGGAAAAACCGGTCTTCACTTTCGCGATCGAATCAACGACGCTCATTCCGTCGACGACCTTCCCGAAAACGGCGTAACCGAAACCCTGAGGCGTAGGAGACGAGAAATCAAGAAACGCGTTATCGACGAGATTGATGAAAAACTGGCTCGTCGCGGAATCGACGATCATCGTGCGCGCCATGGCGATGGTGCCGCGCTCGTTCTTAAGCCCGTTCATCGCCTCGTTGCGTATCGGTTCGCGCGTCGGCTTCTGGTTCATGGCCTTCGTAAAGCCGCCGCCCTGAATCATGAATCCGTCGATGACGCGATGGAAAATCGTACCGTCGTAATGACCGTCTTCGGCGTACTTCACGAAATTGCGCACCGTCTCGGGCGCTTTCTCCTCGTTGAGCTCGAGCGTTATCGTGCCCATATTCGTATCGATTGTAGCTTTCATGAGTTTATCTCCTCAAAAGATTTGCAGACGCTCAAAAGTCGCGATTCCTCGAAACCGCCGCAGATGAACTGAACGCCGACGGGAAGATTCGTCCCCGCGGTGAAACCGGCCGGAACGCTCGCGGCGCAGACGCCCGCGAGAGCGCTCGGAATCGTGTAGAGATCGTTCAGATACATCGTAAGCGGATCCTGCAGCTCACCGAGCTTAAAAGCCGGCGTCGGCGCACACGGAGTAAGAAGAACGTCGACATCGCGGAACACCTCGTCGAAATCGCGCTTGATCAAAGTTCTCACCTTTTGGGCGCGGCCGTAATAAGCGTCATAATAGCCGCTCGAAAGGACATACGTACCCATAATGATGCGGCGTTTGACCTCGGGGCCGAAGCCTTCGGCGCGGGACTTCGTGTAAAGCGAATATACATCGACAGACTTGTCGCTTCTATGACCGTATCTCACGCCGTCGAAACGCGCAAGATTCGCGCTCGCCTCGGCAGGCGCGATAATATAATAGACGGCCATGGCGTATTCGGTGTGCGGGAGGCTCACCTCGCGGATCTCGGCACCCGCGGCGACGCACTTCGCGACGGCCTCGTCGGTAATGCGCTTAACTTCGCTGTCAAGGCCCGAAACGTTGAAATACTCTTTGGGCAATCCGATTTTGACGCCCTTCATCGTCGCGCCCTCGATAACGCGCTCGTAATCCGGCACGGGCTCGTCGGGCGTCGTTCCGTCCATCCTGTCGTGACCGGCGAGAGCCTTGAGAAGAATCGCGGAATCTCTTACGCTCTTCGTCATCGGGCCTACCTGGTCGAGGGAACTAGCGAACGCTGTGACGCCGTAGCGGCTAACGCGCCCGTAGCTGGGCTTTATTCCGACGCAGTTGCAGAAGCTCGCAGGCTGACGGATCGAGCCGCCCGTATCCGTTCCGAGCGCCGCGATACACATGTCGCCGCCGACAGCCGCCGCGCTTCCGCCAGACGAGCCACCTGGAACACGCGTCAGATCGTACGGATTGCGCGTAACGGCGAGCGCCGAATTCTCGGTCGAAGAGCCCATGGCGAACTCGTCCATGTTTACGCGTCCGCAGGGAATGAAGCCGTTGGCCTTCATGTTCGATATGACGGTCGCGTCATACGGTGAAACGTATCCTTCGAGAATCTTCGAGCCGCACGTGCAGGGCTGGCCGCGGACGTTGATAAGATCCTTCACCGCGATCGGCACGGCCTTGAGATTGGCTCTGGCGAGCTCGAGCGCGCCCTCCTCGTCGAAAGTGACGTATGCGCCGATATCGGCGTTCTTCTCGCGGTAACGCCCGATAACGGACCTGACGATATCCTCACTCGTGAAATCGCCCTTCTCCAGGCCTTCTCTCGCCTCGGCGATGCCCAACTTATATAATTCACTCATCTGAAAAAACTCCTCAGCTTTCGGCGCCTTCGACAATCTTCGGCAGAAGAAACTCGTCGCCCACGCGCTTAGGCGCGTTCGAAAGAGCCTCTTCGCGGGGGAGCGACGGGCGCACCTCGTCTTCGCGGAACGCGTTTACGATGGCGCGTCCGTGCATCATGGGCTCTACGCCCTCGACGTCGACGGATGAAACCTTCTCGACATAACCGACGATGCTCTCGAGCTGCGGCTGGAAGAGAGCCTTCTCCTCGGCGCTCAGCTCAAGCCTCGCTAGTTCAGAAACGTAACCAACATCGATCTTCACGGATTGAATCCTTTCGTCAGCGGCTCCACGTAGGAGTAATGCATTTTCCGGGAATGGTGAAAAGCCTGACGGGCTTATCGCCGTTCTCGTCGGTATCGATAAGATAAAGTACGCCGTCGCGCTCCGCGACGAGGTGACGTCTGTCGGGAGCCCAGGAGGGATGCTCCCAACGTCCGCCGTCGGTCACGAGACGCGCCTCCTTGTCGCCCTCGGCCGGATTTATGACGGAAATGAAGTAGTCGCCGCCGCGCTTCGTCGTATAGGCGATACGGCCGTCGGAACCCCAGTCAGGGTCGACGTTCTGGCTGCCGGAGGAAGTGATGCGGCGCTTGGCCTTTGTCGCGACGTCGATAACGTAAAGATGGAGGCGGCGCGTCTCATCGGAAACGTAGACGATTTCTCTGCCGCCGGGGCCCCACGCGGGCTGACCTTCATTGACGTCGCGCGAAACGGTAAGGCGCTTCCAGGTGTTGGCGGCCATGTTGATCGTGCAAAGTTCGGGATTGTTGAACGGCTTAGAGAGGATGATGGCTGCCGTAGCCTCGCCGGACGCAAACGCAACAGCGGCGCCCGTCGTAAGACCGCCGAAGCCCCACTTCATTTTACGTACGCCCGTATTGGAGTTGATTTCGAATATCTGAGGAGCGCCGTTTACGTAGCCTGTATAAAGAATCTTGTCGGACGCCATCCAGCGCGGTCCCACGCAGGCAGTACCGTCGCGGGTGATCTGACGGATGTCGCCGCCGTCGGGGTAGCCGACGCAAAGCTCTTCGGAACGTCCCTTTTTGTTGATGAACGCGATCGGAGCGGACGCGAAGCCTTTTTTGCCGGCATAAATCTCGCACATCTTATCGGACATGAAACGCGCGAGCATGCGGGCCGACTTATCGTCACTCATGTTGGCCGGAAGAGAAATGCGCTTGCTGCGGCCTTCGGCCTTTATCGTCCCGCCGGCCGAACCGGTAACGAGAACGGAGCCGTTTTTGGCGACGAGACGGAAGTTTCCGGACAGAATAAGATTTCTCTCAAGCGAGCGCTTGAACGCGGGAGAGCCGGAAACGTCGACGGTGACGAGGATTTTCTCGGCTCCCGATCCTTTAACGTCGACAATCGCCTGAGATACGGCAAATGAAACGGACGTAACGACTGAAAGAACTGCAATAACTAATAATTTTTTCATTTTTATATTTTCTTAAGTTGTGTAGTCAGCGTTGATGTGAACATAATCGAGCGAAAAATCGCAGGTGTAAACCGTACTTTCGCCCTTTCCGAGATGGAGATCTACGACGACGGCAAACTCATCTTTCGACATAACCTTCGCAAGGCGCTCAAGCTGCTTCTCGTCGGCGACCTCACCGCGGCGGAAAGCCCATTCGCCGTCGTAAAAGACCTCGGTCTTCATATCGACGACTTCGGAGCCTGAATAGCCGACGGCGGCGAGAACGCGGCCCCAGTTGGGATCGCGCCCGAACCAGCTCGTCTTGGCGAGGGGCGACTTCGCGACGGCGCGCGCCGCACGCGCGGCGTCAGCCTCGCTCTTCGCGCCCTTAACGGTCACGGTGACGAACTTCGTGGCGCCTTCACCGTCCTTCGCCATCTGGCGGGTCAGCGAAATGCAGACGGTTTCAAGAGCCGCGCGGAAGAGATCGAACGCCTCGCCGCCGCGGGTAATCTCGGCGTTGCCGGCCTTCCCTGAAGCCATAAGAAAAACGGAATCGTTCGTCGACTCGTCGCCGTCGACGACGAGCCTGTTGAAGCTCCTGTTGATGGCGAGAAGAAGCGCGCGCTTGAGCATCGCGGGGCTTACGGCCGCATCGGTCGTGATAAAGCCGAGCATCGTAGCCATGTTAGGCTCGATCATTCCGGAGCCCTTGGACATGCCGCCGACCGTAACGGTCTTGCCGTCGATGACGACTTTCGCACAGGCCTCTTTAGGTCGGGTATCGGTCGTCATAACGGCTTTCTCGGCGTTAAGACCGTGGGCGGCGGTCCGCCCGAGCGACTTAACGGCCGATTTAGCGCCGGTCAAGAGCCTGTCCATCGGCAGTCGACGGCCGATGACTCCGGTCGAAGCGACCAAAACGAGTTTAGGATCGATACCCAACTCGCCCGCGGTGACGAGAGCCGAAAGCTCCGCGTCCTTAAGCCCGGCAGAACCGGTACAGGCGTTAGCGCATCCTGAATTGGCCAAAATAGCCTGAATACGGCCGCTTTTTACAATCTCGCGGTCGTAGACTACGGGAGCCGCGGCCACTTTATTGGTCGTAAAGACCGCAGCGGCGGCGCACGGCTCATCGGCGACTATCAAAGCCACGTCGTTGCGCCCCTTGTACTTGATTTCGGCGGCGACACCGGCGGCCCTGAAGCCCTTTGCGGAACAGACTCCGCCCTTTATGCTTTTAATTTTCTGCATATTGGACATTATACCAAAATTTATACGGAATTTGAGAATGAAAATCCGATCGTCACGATTCCGCCGAAGCCGCCAAAAATTCCTTTATGACCTTTTTCAAAGTCTCCCTGTCCGGATTTTCGTCAGCGGAGCTCTTTCCGAGAGCGGAGGGAAGAACGATCGACGCGGCCCCCTTCGAAAGACGCCACGCGTCAAGCCCGTAAAGAATGTTATCGGCCTGCGAGAGAAGATGATGACTGTGGACAAGACCGTCCAATGCGCCGCAATCCGCGAGCGCGCGGCAGACGAGCTCCTGGTCGGACTCTTTCATGAGTTTTTTCTCGACAGCGTAAGCGCAGTCGATGCAGATGCCGATCGGCACCGCATATCCGTGGGGAAGCTTGTAGCCGCTCATCGATTCAAGCCGGTTGGCGCTCCAGAGAGCAAATTCGGTCGCGCCCTTCTTGACGCGCGACTCGACCGCCGCCGAAAGAATTTCCTTAAAGGCGCTCATATCGCGATCTTTAAGTTTCTGGACGACCTTAATGAACTTCTTCATCAAAGAAGAATCTTTTACGGCCGCATGACGGACGATCTCGCCGAGCCCGCCGCGCCAGACGCCGTCAAGAACCGTCGCCGCAAACGCCGCGTCTATCACGATGCCGTCGGGAACGCACGGAACGCGCACGGCGTCCTTTACGCTCTGATGATCCACAGCCGCCATTTCCGCGAACGCGGCGTCGACCATCGCCGCGGGAGTGGTCGGAACACGGACAAGTTTAACACCGCCGCGGACTTGAGATGCGACATAGCCCGCGACATCGAGAACCGCTCCGCCGCCGAGCGCTATGACGACGTCGTTGGCCCCGATTTTCGAATCGACCATCGCAGAAACAAGAGTCATCACGCTCTGGAAATTATCGGACTTGTTCTTCTCGCCGCCGCTGAGAACGACGGGAGCAGAAGCCATCTTGACGCCGTACTTCTGAAAATACCTGCCGATGCGCGTCCCTAGCGACTGCGTTTTCTGGACGACGTTCTGATCGGCCACCAGAAGAACCGTCGGCGTTTCAGACTTCGAGAGAGACCGCAGAATATCGGAAAACGCCGCATTCTCGTCGTTGAACATGTCGTCAATGAAATTGACCGTATAACTCTTTTTATTTTCGCACCCTGTTTCAAGGGCGCTCTTTTCACGTGCTTTAACCATATATAACTACCTTAACTTGAAAAAAATCATTTCCCGGACGCGCTGGCCAGAAGTTCTCTGGCGTGTTCGCCCACGACCGGCATAGACGCCTCTCCGCCCAGCATGCGGGCGATTTCCTTTATCCGATCCTTGCCGGACACTTCCTTTACCGCCGTAACGGTACGACCCGAAACGACCGACTTTGAAACTACAAGGTGCCTCGTCGCGAAAACCGCGCTCTGAGGCAGATGGGTAATCGCTACGACCTGACGCTTAGACCCGATAAGACGCATTTTCTCGCCGACGCGTCTGGCGACCTCGCCGCCGACGTTCGCGTCGATTTCATCGAAGATAACCGTGTCGGCGCCGTCGTTGAGGGCGAGGACGCTCTTGAGCGCGAGCATCACGCGGGCGATTTCGCCGGAACTTGCGATATCGGCGAGCGGACGCGCGCTCTCGCCGGGATTCGGCTCGAACATGTAGCACACCTTCTCGCAACCGCCGGGGCCAGGCTCGACTTCTTCGAACGCGACATAAAACTTAGCCTTCAAAAATCCGAGATCGCGCAGCTGGCGCGTTACAAGGCGCGAAAGCTTCTCGCCGGCCGCGGCGCGCTTTTGCGAAAGTTCGGCTCCGGCGGCCTTTACCGCGGCGAGAGCGGCGCTCTCGGCCTTCTTAAGACCGGCGAGTTTCTCTTCAAAACCTTCTATCGAGTCGAGCCTTTCGCGTTTCGCGGCGAGAACCGCCATAAGCGCTTCGACGGAGTTCTCGGCGCCTTTGAGATATTTCCGCTTCAGATTGTTCAGAGTCGTAAGGCGCAAGTCCAGCTCCTCGAGTTCGGCGGGATCGGCATCTATTTTCGACATGGCGTCCGCGATGGAACGCGAAAGTTCCTGAACCCTGACGGTCGCGTCCTCCGCTTCGGCGGACCAGTCTGCGGATTCCCTGAAATATTTTTTAAGGCGCTCGAATTTCGGCTGAAGCGAGATAAGACGTTCGGCGACGCCGTTGTCGCCGCCTAAAACTTCGGTAAGTTCTCCCGCGATTTCAACAATCTCCTCGGCATGGGCGGCGGCGGCGTGGCGCGAGGCGATGTCCTCGTCGTCTTGCGAAAGGTGTGCCTTTTCAAGCTCGCCTACCTGATAGCGCAGAAGATCCAGCTCATCCTCGCTGGCGGTCGCGGAAAGAAGCTCTTCGATCTCGGCGCGCGCGGCGCTGAGCTTACGCCACGCCTCGGCGTAACGGCCGGTGTCAATTTTGGCGCTCTTATCGAGAGTGGTGCGCTGAAAAGATTCGTCGAGAAGACTCTGGTTCGCGCGTGCGCCGTGAATGTCGACGAGAATCCGCCCGAGATTTTTAAGCGTCGCGAGAGTCGTACGCGAATCGTTGACCCAGACCTTTCCCGAGCCGGATTCCGAAAGAACTCTGCGGACAATAAGCTCGCCGCCCTCGCAAACGGGAAGACCCGCATCGGACAGAACGGAATTCACCTGGGCGAGCTTCTCGCCGACTTCGAATTCCGCCTCAATGCGGGAATTTTCTTCTCCGTCACGAACGGCAGAGGCGTCCGACCTGGCGCCGAGCACCAGCCCTACAGCGCCCATAATGACGCTTTTGCCGGAACCTGTTTCACCCGTCAAAACATTCAGACCCGGGGTGAAATTCACTTCTGCCTTTTCAATGATGGCAAGATTTGAAATTGAAAGCCGAGTAATCATTCACCGAAAAAAACGACAAACTGAACAGTGGAGCGGGCGATGGGAATCGAACCCACGTAAGAAGCTTGGGAAGCTCCTATTCTGCCATTGAATTACGCCCGCGGGGGAAAGTTGATTGGCGGAGAGAGAGGGATTCGAACCCCCGATACCCTTGCGGGTATGCATGATTTCGAGTCATGTGCATTCAACCAGGCTCTGCCATCTCTCCATGCAAACGGCGAGTATGATATCAAAACTGATTACAAAAAGTCAAGAGCATAACTTGCTCACCCTTATCCCAGGGTGCACCGAGAAATTTATGCAAGCACCCCAATATTTCCGCTTGCATTTTGCGAACACATATACTATAATATATGTATGAAAACCAAATCCTTGAAAA
>JAFXEU010000011.1 GCA_017520845.1 Kiritimatiellia bacterium
ACCTCCTCGGTTGCGCCGCGATACATGTGAATGTATCCGCCCTGCTGTCCGCATCCGAGTGCGTTTGTGACGGACATCTTATAGATTTCGCGGGCGAACAACGCCTGCTTGACGGCATTCAGCCGCTCGGACTGAATGTAGGCTATGATCAGTTTCATCTTTTCTCTCCCTTGACGCCGCGTCCATCGCGGCGACGCAAAAACAGTAGCAAAAAGCGTGCCAATCGGGTAAACCACGCTTTGTTGCGTCAGACCTTACAAATGCTGAAACCCCGGCAGGGTTCTGGTGCTTGAATATGTAAAAGACAACGTCAGTTCTTCAATCTCTGGCCGACGGAAAAGCCCGCCCGAACGGCAAGAGACCGGTCATCGTCTGTAACTCCGGCGCAGCGGAGTTACAGGACAGCCACGATAGAATCAGCGTGGCATACCAGAAAAATTCAAGGGCATCGCGGGACCAAGCTCAGGATGCCAAGTGAAGGCGGTTATGTTCCGCCAGCGGACGGCTGTGGGCTGTCCGTTGAATTCAGAAAGGACCTTTACATCGGGCGACAGGATTGACGTGATAGCCGGGGCGCGGATGAACGTCATTGGAACATCCTGCATATCGTCGAATGTGCCTCGTGTCACGAAGCTGCCGAGCTGGCGTCCGTATGCATTGCGCCTGACGGCGACGGGAAGCGAGCCGAACCACTTCTCGGGCCTTGTGTCGTCGCGCCGTCCGGGATCGTCGATTTTCTCTGCCAGGAGAATCAGCCCGGCGCATGTCGCGTACACGGGAAGTCCGCCGTCGATCTTCGCCTTGAGCGGATCGAAGAGCCCGAGGTCCTTCAGCAGCTTCCCCTGCACCGTCGATTCGCCACCCGGGAGCGCAAGAAGATCCATGCCGCGGTCGAGGTCCGACCGCTGCCGTATCTCGAACGTCTCCGCGCCCAGCGCGCGCCAGTGCGCAGCCATCTCGGCAAACGCTCCCTGAACAGATAATACACCCACATTCATAATTTTAGCCGTGCAGAACGTGTAGATCGTGCAGATTAATTCTACACGTTCTACATGTTCTACACGGTTAATATCATTTCCCTCGCTCTTCCATGATCGTCTCGATCTCGTCGGCGTTGATGCCGACCATCGCGGGGCCGAGGTTCTCGGAGAGCTTCGCGAGAAGCTTCGAGTCCTGCCAGTTCGTGACGGCCTGCACGATTGCGGAGGCGCGCTTCGCGGGATCGCCCGACTTGAAGATTCCCGAGCCGACGAAAACGCCCTCCGCGCCAAGCTCCATCATGAGTGCGGCGTCCGCGGGCGTCGCGACTCCGCCAGCCGCGAAGTTCACGACGGGGAGCTTGCCGTTTTCGTGCACGAACCTGACGAGGTCGAGCGGCGCGGCAAGTTCCTTCGCCGCCTCATAGAGCTCGTCCTCGCGGAGCGACACGACGCGGCGAATTTCGCTCTGCATCTTGCGCATGTGCCTCACGGCCTGGACGACGTCGCCAGTACCGGGCTCGCCCTTCGTGCGGATCATCGTCGCGCCCTCACCGATGCGCCTGAGCGCCTCGCCGAGGTCGCGAGCGCCGCAGACGAAAGGAACGTTGAACTTGTTCTTGTCGATATGCCGCACGTCGTCCGCGGGAGAAAGCACCTCGGACTCATCGATGTAGTCGATCTCGATCGCCTCGAGGATGCGCGCCTCGGCGATGTGTCCGATGCGGCACTTCGCCATCACCGGAATCGACACCGCCGCCTGGATGCCCTTGATCATCGCGGGGTCGCTCATGCGCGAAACGCCTCCC
>JAFXEU010000100.1 GCA_017520845.1 Kiritimatiellia bacterium
AAGTGGCCAGATAAAGTGGCCAGATAAACAAAAAAGTGGCCAGATAAAGTCGGTTAAAGCGTATGATACAGAGGGGCAGGATAGTGCGGTTTTAGAGATTATCCGAAATAATCCCGGTATAAAAATGGAGGCAATCTTTCTTGAGATAAGAACTTCTACGCGTTCGGTTCGTCGTGTTTTGGAACGACTTTCGAAAGATAATAGAATTGAATATCGTGGTTCTAAACGTACTGGTGGTTGGTTCGTTAAGACTTAATGACAAATGGCGAATAATGTAACAGAGGTCTTCCGTGTGGCAGTGCCGTCGATCGGACTCGTCCTCAAGGCGAGGGCGGATATCGACGGCAAGCAGGACGCATTCGTCCGCCGCGTCAAGGAGGATGCTGAAGAGGAAGAAGCCGAGATTTTGACGGAATATTCCGCCAATATGGATTGCGTTTTCAATTTTAATGGTGGAGAGGACGCTGCCGATATTCGTTATTTTGTGGGAGAGGCGCCTATTAAGGCGATGCCTGTTTTCTTTGAGACGCGCTATTTCTTTAGAGGTGATTTCAAATCGGTTGACGGTCGTACCGTTAAGGATGTTCGAGTTGAGCATCGCATGGCCAGCGTTGCGGATTCGTTTAATTTTGACGAGGGAACGCTCGTTGGGGCGTTTGATTTCATCAATGAGCCTGGGCGTTTCAGGTTGGATTTGCGGATTGTGTTTTCTGACGGCAAGGAGCAGACGCTACGGTTGGAGTTCATGGTCGTATCGGTTAAGATGAATGTGGCGCGTGACTACGCGGAAATCGTGAAGACGATTGACGCGGAACGCCCGAATATCGTCCGCGCATTTTTAAGTAAGACATTTTGGGGCGCGGCGCTGAACCGCGATGGTGAGCAGAATGATAAGGATTGGTATGATATTCTTGTTGATGTGTTCGATTATTATGAAAATGCGTGCAAGCGTATCGTGAACAATCCGCATCGGCGGTATATCGCGACTGATGACTGGCGTAGAGCCGACCGCATCAAGCGATGGACGGCACAGCTTGCAAATAGGTTCAATCGCATGAGCGATGATCGCAGGGCGCAAGAGCGGTTTCGTGCTGAGCGGCTTGTGGCGGAGTGTGATACGCCGGAGAATAGGTTTGTGCTTTATTCGCTAAAGGAATTGCGTCGCAAACTTGAGGCGTTTGGTGATAAGTTGAAGGGTATGGAGAAGGTTTCGCAGGCATGGAAGGACGGAGTGGAAGATCGGGCGATTAAGCTGAAGCAGTTGGCATTGCATCCGTTCTTTAGAGGCGTTTCGAATTTTGAAGGATTTAGACAGCAAAGTCTTGTTTTGCAGAAGAGCGCGGGATACGCGCAGATTCTTACTGCATGGCTGAAGCTAAAATCTGCATTGAAACCGGGTGGGGATGATATTGATGTTTCATATCGACCAATCAGCACTCTTTACGAGTTTTGGTGCTTTTTGAAAATACGGGAGTTTTTGAAGGGGAGGTTTGGCGATCCGATCAGTGAGGAGTGGGGAGATTCGGCGGCTTCTGAATTGTTGGATGTGCCGGAATTGACCGACTCATATACCGGAGACGGACAGCTTTGCAAGATTGATGTGACGTTCAAGGATGGAGAGCGGACGTATCTGCTTTCGTATCAGAAAACATATTCTGCGAAGGAAGTGGAAGATGGAGAGACGATGGCGGGGCTTAATCCTCAGCGCCCGGATATTGTTCTTTCGATTTCAGAGGGAGAGGCCGTCTATACCTATCTCTTCGATGCCAAGTATCGGATTTGGACGAAAAATTCAGGCGGCGTTGAGATTGATGCGTCACCTCGTGCTGCGATAGATGATATGCATCGGTATCGGGATGCGATTTTATATCGCCTGCAGAAAGCGGAAATCAAACGGGAGATTATAGGCGCATATGTGCTTTATCCAGGGCGTCGCGAGCCCCATTTGTGTAAAGAATACGATGAATCGATTCGCCGCGAAAATATCGGCGCTATTCCGCTCGTGCCAGGATTTTTGGATCAGTTAGAGAGAAGATTGTCGGATATTCTCGATAAAAAGACGCCACAGTCGCATCTCGCCGCCGATATCCCAACACGCGGCACAAGCGTGGTCGTTGGCGCGGCGTTCAGCGAGGCGGAGATTGTTGATGTAGAGGTGGCTGGAAATGAGTGGGAAGATACAATTAAGGCCGAAACTATTGCGTTAACAATGGAGAAGCTAAATGGGCGAGATCACAATGGTGTTCACTTTGTTAGGTTCTTGTGCGCGAATCATCTCCGCTTAATCGTAAAGGCGACTTTTAAATCGCAGGATAAACCTACGGGAGTATGCACTTATAATTTAGAAAAGACTAAACCTTCACCACAATTATGAACGCCTTTACATGCACAGGGTCGTATGCGATTATGATTCTTTACGGAATCAAGCGGACGGAGAATCGCAATATGCTGCCGGAGCCGAGGGAAGGGCTCGCGGCGATTTCGTGTTCGAAGTCGTTTTGCAAGGAGCAATACGGGATGTTTATGGCGATGGCCGCGCATGAGCTTTCGGATGAGGATTTTGAGAAACTACCTTCTTGGCGCGAGGTTAAGGATTGGCCTGGTAAGATTATCGCAGTTTGTGACTACAAGGCGCGGGATGGCTAAAATCTTGTATTGGAGGATGGCGTCTACAAGTCCAAGCCGACGCCAAAGCAGAAATGGGATGAAGGTTATCGGTTCTGGTGGGACCTCTCTAACGTAAGACGCCTCGCCGAACCCATTCCATGCCGCGGCAATGTCGGTATGTGGAAGCTATCAGACTCTCTCGCGGCAAAAGTTGAGGCGGCGGTTGATAAGCTATAGTTACCACCGCATTTCTCAAAATGCGGTGGTAAGGTCGGGTCATAAATTTTGAAACTGTGATGGTTTTTTGTGTGAAGCCTGCGGGGGAACAAGCGTCAGGAAAATTGGCATTGACTTGAACGGATGTATGTGGTACAATCCCGCCCGTTCGTTCCATAATAGGTGTCTCTCTCCGTGCGGGTGCACGACTGGAAGCTACGCCCCTGTGGAAAAACCTGCTCAGGAGTTGTATGAATTGGATCTTGAACAGAATGCTTTGCCTCTCGCAGAGGCACTGAACGCGCAGCGGATCAACCGTCTGGCGCATTTCGATGTTCCCGCCCACAAGGGCGGGCGTATGAACCCCGAACTCCCCGAGTACTTCGGCAAGTTGTGCATGGCGCTCGACGTCAACTCGATGAAGCCTCTGGATAACCTCGGGCATCCGGTTTCCGTCATCAAGGACGCCCAGTCGCTTGCCGCCGAGGCGTTCGGTGCCGACAATGCCTTCTTCATGGTGAACGGTACGACCTCGGCCGTACAGACCATGATCTGGGCGGCTACCGGAAGAGGGGATAAGATAATCCTTCCGCGCAACGTCCACCGCAGTGCGATAAACGCGCTCGTCGTGAACGGCGCCGTTCCCGTGTACATCAACCCGGGCCGCGACAGGAAGCTCGGTATCCCACTCGGGATGCGCATCGCCGACATAAAGAAGGCGATCAAGGAGCATCCGGATGCGAAGGCGATTCTCGTCAACAATCCGACGTACTACGGAATCTGCTCCGACCTCGTCACGATAGTGAAGCTGGCGCATGAGGCCGGAATGCTCGTTCTCGCGGACGAAGCGCACGGAACGCACTTCACGTTCCATGAGGATCTTCCCGTCTCCGCGATGGCGGCGGGCGCAGACATGGCGGCGTGCTCAATCCACAAAACGGGCGGCTCGCTCACGCAGAGTTCGATTCTGCTCACGCGCCGTCCGGTAAACCCCGACTACGTGCGTCAGATCATCACCCTCACGCAGTCGACGAGCGCGAACTATCTGCTTCTGTCGTCCCTCGACATCGCCAGGCGCCATCTCTTTTTCAAGGGGCGCGCCGACTACCAGAAGACGATGGATTTCGCGGACTATGCGCGCGACGAGATCAACGATCTCGGCGGATATCTCGCGTTCGGTCCGGAGCTCGTCGACGGCGACGCGGTTTTCGCGTTCGACCGGACGAAACTTTCCGTCCACACTCGCAACATCGGACTTGCGGGAATCGAGGTCTATGACCATCTCCGCGACGATTACGGAATACAAATAGAATTCGGTGATGTCGGCAACCTGCTGGCGATTCTTTCCGCCGGCGACCGCATGATGGATGTCGAGCGGCTTATTTCCGCGCTCGCGGAAATCAAGCGCTTGCATGAACGCAATCCGGCCGGGCTTTTCGATCACGAATATATCGACCCGGAGATCGCGATGGCGCCGCAGGAGGCGTTCTACGCGCCGAAGCGCAGGGTTCCGATGGAAAAGAGCGTCGGTCTCGTGGCCGGCGAATTCGTGATGAGCTATCCGCCCGGAATCCCGATCGTCGCTCCGGGCGAGCGGATCACTCCGGACATTCTCGAGCATATTCTCTTTGCCAAAAACAAAGGCTGCTTCATGACCGGTCCCGAGGATATGAACCTCGACTATCTCCAGGTGGTGTCGTGAAGACCCGCCGTTCAACCCTCTAATCCTGTAAATTCTTATGGAACTTTGGTATACCGACGAACATACGGATGATGTGCGTTTTTCGATGAAGGTGGCGGAACAGCTCGCGTCCAAGAAAAGCGCTGTCCAGCAGATCGATATTCTAGACACGCCCGCTTTCGGCCGCGTGCTCGTGCTCGACGGCGGGCTTATGATCACCGAGAAGGACGAGTTCATCTACCACGAGATGATCACCCACGTGCCGATGGCGGTCCATCCCAACGTCAAAAACGTTCTCGTCATCGGCGGCGGCGACGGCGGCACCGTGCGCGAGCTCGTCAAATACAGGACCATCGAGTCGATAGATCTCGTCGAAGTTGACCGGCAGGTGGTGCTGCTCGCGAAGAAGTATCTGCCGTTCACGTCGTCGAAGCTCAAGGACAAGCGCGTCAAAGTCTGGTTCGAAGAGGGCTTACGCTACGTCCGCGGCAAGAAAGAGGAATACGACCTCATCATAGTCGACTCGTCCGATCCGTACGGTCCCGCCGAAGGGCTTTTCACCCGCGAGTTCTACGGCACCTGCTTCAAGGCGTTGCGCGGAGACGGCATCCTCATTAATCAGCACGAGTCGCCGTTCTACGCGGCGCACAAGAAGTCGGTGCGCGACGCCCACCGGCATATCGCGGTTGAGTTTCCGGTTTCCACCGTCTACCAGTGCCATATCCCGAGCTATCCGTCCGGGCATTGGCTTTTCGGTTTCGCCTCAAGGAAATACCATCCCATCGGCAATCTCGACGAAGCGCGATGGAACAAGCTGCGCATCAACACCAGGTACTACAACACGGCGCTGCACCGCGGGGCGTTCGCGCTTCCCAACTACGTGCTGGATATCCTCAAAGAGGGGGAAGGGTGAGGGAAGAGGGAATAGTGAATAGGGAATAGGGAAGAGGGAATAGTGAAGAGGGAATAGTGAAGAGAAAAGAAGGAAGAAGAAAGGAGAAGACCAGATGGGAAAATTCATTGGAACGAAAGACGACTTTGAAACGGCGGACATCGTCCTTTTCGGCGCGCCGTACGATTCGACGACGTCGTTCCGTCCGGGAACGCGTTTCGGGCCGTCCGCCATGCGCACGGAGAGCTTCGGCATCGAAACGTATTCGATGCTCTTCGACCGCGATCTCGAAGAGGACGCGAACGTTTACGATTCCGGCGATCTTGAACTTCCTTTCGGCGCGCCCGACCGTGCGCTCGATATGATCGAAGAGCGCGCGGCGGAGATTTTCGACGCGGGCAAAATTCCGTTTCTGCTCGGCGGCGAGCATCTCGTCACGCTCGGCGCCGTCCGCGCCGCCGCGAAGCGCCATCCGGGACTCGTCATCATCCATTTCGACGCGCATGCCGACCTGCGGGAGGATTATCTCGGCGTTCAGCTTTCGCACGCGTGCGTGCTCCGCCGCTGTCACGACATTCTCGGCGACGGGCGCATCTTTCAGTTCGGCATCCGCTCCGGTACGCGCGATGAGCGGCGTTTCATGCTGGACGGGCACGTCACGACGGAACTTTTTTCCGATTCGACGCTGTCTGATGCGGTGGCGAAAATCGGTCCGGAAACTCCGGTCTACCTCACCATAGACATGGACGTTCTCGATCCGTCGGAATTTCCCGGAACGGGAACGCCGGAAGCCGGCGGATTCTCATATCCGCGGCTTGTCGCCGATATGAGACTTGTCTGTTCGAAACTGAATATCGTCGCGCTCGACAACGTGGAGCTTTCGCCGGGGCTCGACCCGTCGGGGCGGTCGACGGCGCTCGCATGCAAATTCCTCTGCGAGGAGCTCGTTTCGCTCCGCGGATAAATCTTCAATTCATTGACTTTGAAAGGAAAAGTAAAATGAGCAAAAAAGTCCTTCTTATCGGAGCCGGCGGGGTAGCCGGAGTCGCAGCCGCCAAGATGGCGCAGAACCCTGAAACCTTCGGTGAAATTCTCATCGCCTCAAGGACGGAATCCCGCTGCAGGGCGATCAAGGCGGATATCGAATCGCGCCCGTGGTTCGCGGCCAAGGGAGTCTCCTCGAAGATCACGACCGCGCAGATCGATGCGATGGATGTGCCGAGGCTGGTCGCGCTCATCAGGGATTTCAGGCCTGATCTCGTCATGAATATAGCGCTGCCGTATCAGGATCTCGCGATCATGGACGCGTGTCTGGAAGCCGGCGTGAGCTATCTCGATACGGCCAATTACGAGCCGCCGGACGAGGCGCACTTCGAATATTCCTGGCAGTGGGCGTACCGCGAGAAGTTCGAGAAGGCTGGTCTTACCGCGATTCTCGGCTGCGGGTTCGATCCCGGCGTCACCCAGGTTTTCTCCGCTTACGCGCAGAAGCATTATTTCGACACGATCGAAACGCTCGACATCCTCGACTGCAACGGCGGCGATCACGGATATCCGTTCGCGACCAACTTCAATCCCGAGATCAACATCCGTGAAGTCGCGGCGAAAGGCAGCTACTGGGTGGCCGACGTTGAGGGAAGAGGGAACGGGGAGGCGGGAAGCGGAAAGGACGAGCATGGAGCCGACGTTGAATGCAGGAAGGCGTTCGACAAGGGCTGGTGGGTCGAAACCGCGCCGATGGCGATCAAGCGCGAGTACGACTTCGATCAGGTCGGAAGGAAGGACATGTACCTTCTGCACCATGAAGAGCTCGAGTCGCTCGGCTGCAACCTCAAGGGCATCCGACGCATCCGCTTTTTCATGACTTTCGGTCAAAGTTATCTGACGCACCTGAAGTGCCTTGAAAACGTGGGGCTTACGCGGATCGATCCGATCGATTTCAAAGGGCAGAAGATCGTCCCGATCGAATTTCTCAAGGCCCTGCTGCCCGACCCGGCGTCGCTCGGACCGCGCACGAAGGGCAAGACGAACATCGGCTGCATCTTCCACGGCATGAAGGACGGCAAGACGGTCGACTACTACGTTTACAACGTGTGCGACCATCAGGAGTGCTACGCGGAAGTCGGTTCGCAGGCGATCAGCTACACGACCGGCGTCCCCGCGATGATCGGCGCGAAAATGTTCCTCGAGGGCAAATGGACCGAGAAGGGCGTTCATACGTGCGAGGAGTTCGACCCCGATCCGTTCATGGCCGAGCTCAACGTTCAGGGGCTCCCCTGGAAGGAGACGTTCGATCCAGTCAAGGTGCCTTAAGGTGAAGCCGCAGTACAGAATCGATCTCGATAAACTCGCCGAGACCGCCGCGATCGCTAAGGCGAACGCCGACAGGCTCGGCGTAAGCCTGCTGATGGCGCTCAAAAGTTTTCCGCTGCCCGCGGCGTTTCCGACGCTAAAGCCGTATATCGAAGGCGTGACGGCATCGGGGCTTTTCGAGTCGAAACTCGGCCGGCTTCTCGGAAAATCGGTGCATGTCCACGCTCCGGCGTACGCCGAAGACGAAATCGATGAAATCTGCGAAACGTGTTCGCATATCGTTTTCAATTCGCTCGGCCAGCTTGCCAGGTTCGGGAAAAGAGCCGGGGAGAAGGGGCTCGGCGTAGGTCTGAGAATCAACCCCGGTTTTTCCTCGGCCGATTGTCTCAAGTACGATCCGTGCTGTCCCGACTCCCGTTTCGGAGTGATGGCGGAAGAGCTTGAAGCGTTCGATGCCGCGGGCGTGGAGATCGACGGAATTCACGTCCATGCGCTCTGCGAAGGATATGCCGACGATTTCGCCGGGATGGTCGAAAAACTGACGGGGCTCATCGCCGGGTCTAAACTCTTGGCTCTCTGCCCCCGGCTCCGCTGGATCAACCTCGGCGGCGGAGAGGTCGTGAACGATCCTGCGTTCGCGACGCCGAGGGCGATCGCCGCGGTGAAGGCGCTCAAGGCGCTCGGGGATTTTGAGGTGATGATCGAGCCGAGCGAATACATGGTGAGGTATTCGGGGTCGCTCGTCGCGCACGTTCTCGATGTGATCCGCCGCAAGGATAAGGATATCGCGGTATTGGACGTGTCGGCGTCGTGCCATGCGACCGATCTGCTGCTTTTCGATATGCGGGCCGACGTGCTGGAACCGGCGCAGTCGGAATCGGGACGCACGACGATTCTCGGGTGTGTCTCGTGCCTTGCCGGAGACGTGATCGGCGAATACCGGTTCAAGCGGCCGCTTGAGATCGGCGATACGGTGGTGTTCGGAGGGCTCGGGTGCTATTCGTTCGCGCAGCAGAGCTGGTTCAACGGAATCCGTCATCCCGATGTGGTGCTTTGTTCCGCCGCGGAAGGAGAGCGTACGGTGCTGTCATGGGATTACGCTGAGTATTTACGGGAGTTCTGGCGGGAAAGCTGACCGATTGCCCGAGATGTGTAATCGGTTAGTCGAATGAGCAACTGTTGTACAGTGATAGTTGTCAAAAAAGCAACTGTTCCTCTCATAAGTGACTTGCCAAAATGTGGCGGATTGGCAAAAAGACCCCGAAAATTCCAATGCGGGGTGCACATCCGCCGCGCGGCGCCATAAAATTTGAAAATTTTGCACCTATGATTATCGATGCAAAAATGATATAATTTAGACGTTTTTTGACAAGAATTTTACAGGACATGAACGAGCTGACCATACAGGAATTATCAAACACTGATTTGATACGTTCGCGAATTTTCACGATTCGCGGCGTTCAGGTTATGCTTGATAAAGATTTAGCGGAGTTGTATGGCGTTGAAGTTAGTCAACTAAACAGACAAGTCAAACGTAACATTGAACGTTTCCCAGACGATTTCATGTTTCAGCTGACACGCGAAGAATGTTCAAGATGCCAAATTGGCATCTTGAACGGAAGCCGTGGAAGTAACATTAAA
>JAFXEU010000101.1 GCA_017520845.1 Kiritimatiellia bacterium
AGGCGGGGAAGTCGCATACTATCAGGGTATCGCGTGCCAGCCGCTCGCGGATGCCATCCGCACTTGCAAGGGCGCGGTCATGGCAGAGCGGCTTGCAGATGGCGTTCGCAAGGCAGAGCGCAATGGATATCTTCGTCTCGGTGAGGCCGAACAGCTATTAAAGGAGATTGGAGCATGAGCGATGTGAAACTTCCCCTGCCGAGGCGGTTGATTGGGCAAATGATTTGATCGACAAGATATCACGGGCCTGACATGACTTTGATGTCATAGAGCTGCATGGCCTTGGCTCGTCCATCAACTGCCTCGGCCGCCGCGTCACTTCCTACACCACCCGCGACCCGAAGGAGATTGCGAAGCTGCTGGCAATGCTGTCATGAGCGCTGCCGGCGGGGAGAAACGCAAAACCCTTGAAAAATGGGCCTTTCGTGGGGTCTGTCCTTCAAGTTTTCGGCAACCCCAATACATACACAACCGTCCTTCATCCGCCACCTCAACCATTCTCCAATCGTCTTCCAACCACCTTCCAACCACCACCCACACGCTCATCGCCCGCGACTCCTCCCATCTGCCGCGACAAGGCAGGAAATTTTCTTCTTCAACCGCTGCACAGACCATACACCCAACACTCGCACACTCTTCATCCGCTTTGCTCACACTACTCCCCCACTCCTCATCCAATCGCTGCCACCATTCGTCCGTGTCCATACGAGAGACTTTCACCTTTGGCAGAGCCAACTAGGCAGTTGAGAATAAAAGGGAAGCCCTTTGTTTCTTGCAGACAGTTTTAGGTGCTGTCATCAGTACGCATGTTACAAATACAGTGTAAAGTTCGCATGTTACAAGTAGATGTACCAGCAGACATTCGGGAGCGCATTACGACTATTTGAAATTCATAGTTAGTAAAGTGCTCAAATTCAACCATTTTGGATTTTGAGATGTTTGTCGTATTCAGCAGATCTCTTGTCATACTGCTAGGTGAAAACCTCATGGTGTGAAAACTCATGCCGTGACAGATTTCTGCGTGGGTGTAGTTTTAATACATTCGTGGTTGAATCTGCCGTTCTGTTTGTAGTATAATACGCACAATAGCTGATTAGGAGAAACTCAAAATGAAAATAATGCTTAAGCGATTCGAGGTGGAGAATTTTAGAGGGTTTTCCGGAAAGTGGGTTCTAAATCTAGAATCCGCTCAGTATGGCTTTAATCAATCAGTTGTATACAATGGCCTTGTTAAAAACGCATTGGTCTATGGTATCAATGGTGCAGGAAAGACGACTTTGGGAGTGGCATTATTTGATGTTGTTTCTCATTTGACAGACAATCGTGCAATGAGTTCAACAATGTTAACGCCTTTTTGTAATTTGCAATCAGGTGTGACAAGGTCAGAATTCAAATTTGTGTTCAAACGAGGAGACGGGGAATTAGTATATTCATATGCCAAGGGCTCGGCACGTAACTTGCTTCACGAAAGACTTCAACTGGATGACAAAGTAATTGTCGATTGGGATTATACGTCTTCAAGCAATCATTATGTAGACAGCGAGTCTATAGGAGGCTTGCGCGTAGATTTGGTCGATGACAAACTTTCCGTTGTTAAGTTCATCGCAAGAAATACCCCTACGGGGGTTGCACTTGGTGTCTCCGATGTTATTGATTTTGTGTCACGGATGCTGTGGTTTAGAAATCTTGATACACGTAATTATGCTGGTCTGCAACCAGGGGAGGCGGACATAATCAAAACGATTTATGAGCATAATGCATTGTCTAAGTTGGAAAAGTTTCTAGAGGATAATGAGATCGAATACAATCTGGCTTTTCGTGATAACAATGGTCAGATAAATATTGTGGCAATATTTGACAGCGGCAAGGAAGTCGATGTTATGCAGATTGCCTCGTCGGGAACAAAATCGTTGATCTTGTATTTTGCGTGGAGTGTTACAGCGTTTGACACTGCTTCGTTAGTGTTTATTGATGAGTTTGATGCTTTTCTACATTTAGGCGTGTCTATAAACATTGTTTCGGACTTGAATTCACATGTAAATTTCCAGTCTATTGTGACAACTCATAATGTTGCCTTGCTCAGCAATGCAATCACACGCCCAGATTGTTGCTTTGTAATAGGAAAGAAAAAAATCGCTTCATTTACAGAGAATTCCGATCGGGTGATTCGTGAGGCTCACAACTTGGAGAAAATGTATGTCAATGGACTCTTCTCCGAATCCTAAGCCACTATCGGCTTTAGTTGTCGTGGAGGGTGAGCATCCAGAGACAGAGTTCTTTGAGTTGTTCGGCGAACGTATGGGGTTGAATCTTAAACTTCATGCAGTTAAGTGTAATGTCTATACGCTTTTCAAATGGATGACGGAAGAGTGCTCAACTGAAGATTTGACAAGTGACGATCTCGTGTTAGATGTGCCGAGATTGATTGCCCAACATGAAAGTAATGAATCCGTGCGTAATTTGTTGTTGCAGCATTATGACGCACTCTATCTTGTTTATGATTGTGATTTGCACGATTCTCGTGTCTCTGATAAAGATAATCCTCCGTCGGTTGATAGTCGTGCTCGCGCCAACTTCCTTGAGTTGGAACAAATGGTTAGGGTGTTGAATGACGAGTACTCTACTACCGTTGGTAAGCTTTACTTGAATTATCCAATGTTTGAATCGTGTTTGGATGCAGATTCATTTTGTGATCCATCATTTAAGACGAGGAATGTTGCTCTCGGCAAACTACTGAATGATGGTTATAAGCATCGTGTAAAAGGACGCCTAATGCATTATGCTTTTCAGAATAGAAGCAACTGGACTCGTGAGGATTTTTATGATCTGATTCGAATGAACGTTTGTAAGGCAGGGTACTTGTTGGGAGTAAGCGATGTTGACCGAAATCCTGAAAGATTTTATGAGGCATTGTCTCAGGACGCGATTTTGTTGGAGCAGAGGAAACGTACAACTGTTGATTCTGAGATGGCGGTATTGAATACTTCAGTGTTTATTCCTGTAGACCAATTTGGTGAAAAGTACCCAAAGTTTTATCAGCAAATTATGTCTAGCCGTGAGTATCCTGTTATACGTGATTCAAAACAATTATCTGGGACAAATGAGAGCGCCGATTTTGTCATGTTTACAAATCCAGGTTTATCTTTGTGCGATCTGCTTATTGGCGAACTTAAGGGTATGGTTCAAGTCTTTCGAGATGTAGATGTTATTGTCTTCCCTGATAATTTTTGTCGCGTGTTGCCTGACTATCATAATTTACTCGTCAACTATGATATGAGCAAGGTTGCGGCGAGAAATGCTGCAGTATTGCGTGCGAAGCGTAGTTCCGCTATGAATTGGTGTTGTCGAAATACTATATTGAAAACTGGTGTGAAAACAATGGCTGAAGCTATTCAAAATTCAAGAACTGTGATTTTTGTAAATAATGATATATAAAGTCCTCAGACTCAATATCCACTTTGCCAAATAGCGGTGAAATTGGGCGCCGAGAAGGATATGGCACTATGCCGCAAAGGAGACGCTTCTGCCCCAGAAATCAACAAGTTCTAATAACGACCAATACCGTTAATGGCATGTCGGCGGGATTGGCAAAGGCTGGTTTTGATGGGGGATGGGTGTGGCGTGTAGTGCTGCCTGATGCCGGTGGTGCCGGAGAAGCGCGGGGCGGGAGGGGCGCAAGTGAAACTTCGCCAATGCGGTCAGACCCCGGGAGCACTATGAGATCCTTTGCCATCTCTCCAGACTTATGGCGCTAAAAGGGCAGCTGGTAAGTAGCCAGATGGATGACATTATAGCGACAACTGACTGGAGTTTATATTCTACAGAGACATCTTTGCTATCTTATCTTGCAGTGAAATCTGATGGTGCGGAATGGATACTTCGGTTGCTGGATATCGTGCCCAACGATGCGCGTGATGGGCTTTTTACAGCATGCTGGTATTGCAGTGACGCTCGCGTACAAGCAAAGCTAGTTAAAAAGTTTGACGAATGGATAACGGAAGATCCGACATGGGGTGGCGGTGACAGGGAGGATGTGTGGCTCGGGTATTTTCTCGGCAAGTGGATTTCTGAAGGAACATTCTCTTATGAAAAATTAAAGAAGCTAATCGTTTGGCACTTCCGCCATGAACACAAAATTAATGTGGCAGCCCCTTCGGCATCCTAATTGTTGCATGGCTGTAGTTGTTGTCTCGCTGTGTGTTTTGTTGCCTATAATTTGCAAATGTGCGGTATTACAAGTATATTATTCATAGTTATCGTTGCGTTTTGGGGTTCATGGCAAACGGCGAAGTTCAAGAAATCTTGAACTTCAGTTTGCACGATTCCAAGGTTTTTGCTATACTGCGTGCGCTTTCGGGCAAAAAGGTAATGAGCGGAAAACTACAAAAGGAAATGGCAGAAATGAACAGAGAAACGATAACTCTTTTGGGGGAAAGGAAAAGGAGGCTTTAATGGCTGGATGTTATACACATATGACAATAGTTAGCAAGATTCTTGACAGAAGAGTGCTTAAACGCATTGGTGTAGACACGCATATTTCAAAGATGCTACGCGAGTGGTCGAATTATGCCTTGTTGGGTGCTGTCTCTCCGGATCTGCCTTATCTTGGTCTTGGTAAGGATTGGGCTGATAAATTCCATTATGAGAAGACCTCTCAAATTGTGCGAGAAGGATTGGATACACTGTTTGGCGAGTCATTTGAAGATGTTCACGTCCAAAAGCAGATTGCCTGGCTTTTTGGATATGCGGCACACCTTGTGACAGATCTTTATATCCATCCTGTTATTGAGAAGAAGGTTGGTCCGTATGCGGAGAACGCGACAAAGCATCGGATTTGTGAAATGAATCAAGATGTTTGGATATTGAAGAAGGAGATGTTTGATGATGTCGGACGATGCGAAATCTTCGATAATACTATAAAGACTTGTACTGAAACTGGTGCAGAAGGGTATTTTATCGATAAAGCCATCTCCGAGTTTTGGAATTTATTGATCGAAAAGGTATATTCACCACGGAGGAGCCCTAGCCCGAAGAAATGGTTTTCTTGTTTTGTCACTTCGATGGATAAGTTTGCGGAGAATCCAGATAAACATCTCATCATAACAAGGACGCTACTAAAGAACTTTCATTGCGGCTATCCGTCGAACTCCGATATTGAAGTGGATTATGTAGATAATCTCCACCGGCCGAATGGTGAGCGTGTCGATTTTCATACGGTTTTCAAAGAAGCGGTAGCGAAAGTTAAAGAGTATTGGGCACAGATGGCTAATGCCGTAAGCAATAAAGATGTTTCTTGTTTTACTTTGACAGATGGAAACCTCGATACGGGCAGACTGCTTTCTGATCCGGAGACATCAATCTTTTGGGGGTAATATTTATGATCTTGAGATTACAGATTATCGTGGCTTCATTGTTATTGGTTGCCTTACATGGCTGTAAAGGTGCATCTATTGGTAGCCAATATTCGGATAGCAGAATAAGGCACTATGAGAGTCAAACAAGCCTAGCAAAACGGTATACGCAATTAGTGGAGCTCCGTATTGAAGATGCATCGTCGACAAATTTAACGGTTATGTCTTCTAATGATGTGGCAAAGCTCTTTAAAACAATATGTGAAAAACATGCCAATATAATGAAACTTTCAGAGTATCATCACGAGGTGCGCCATTTAAATGGTGATGTCATTATTCGGCTCGCCGAACCTATAAGTAATGAAACTGTCTTTGAAGATGCGTCTTGGACTCCACTTTATGTTGATTACCTTGGGTATACAAACAGCATTGCTCACCCAAAGGATTTCATCTTGACTTTCCCTGGGGAAAAAGAGCAAGAGCGTTGAATTGTGACGTGCGGAACTAGAAATGCCGGACTAACCCCCGAGTCCGTGAAAAATTAGCCGCCTAGCTTGAAGAGTCGATGGAGGCATCAGGGATTTGGGGTGAAATATGATTAATAAAGTGTTCAGAAATTATTGAATTAAGGTCTGACCTTAAAAGCCGAATTTCTGAACACTATTTCGCGGCTCGGCTTAGCCGTAGCGTGTAGCGCCGCTTGATGCCGGTGCTGCTGGAGAAGCGCGAGGCGGGAAGGCATTGTGCCTTATGCGGCTTAGGAGTTTAGCTTTCTCCATTCCGAAGGGGAGACTCCAGCTTCCTGCCGGAAGAACTTCCAGAGGGCGTTTGCCGCCTTGAAGCCGCAGAAGTTGGCGATCGCGGAAATGTCCAATGACGAATTCTTGAGCAGTTCCTTTGCCTTGTCGAGCCGCACGGCCTGTATTTCGTCGAGGATGGAGCGACCTGCAATCTGTCGGAAGCGTATCTCCGCCATGCGCCGCGAGCACTTGAAGGTGGCGACGACTTCGGCCGACGAGATGCCCTCGCATGCGTGCCGCCTGATTAGCTCCATCGCCGCAGTCGCCTCTGGATCGTAGCGGCGGCAGATACGTGTCGAGGCGCGCCGCACGATGCTTGCCGGACCGAACGTAAGGCGGGTTTCCTGGCGAAGCTCTCCCTGCGCAATCTCGCCGAGCGTCCGGGCGGCGAGTTCGCCAGCCATCAGGAAGTCGGGCTGGACGCTTGTGAGCGTCGGCACTGTGTGTTCGCAGATCGGCGCGAAGTTGTCCACGCCGCATACCGCGATTTCGCGCGGCACGTCGAATCCCGTCTGGGCGGCGGCAATCAGTACTTCCGCCGCGACGGCATCGTTGGCGGCGAAGATCCCGCATGGCTTGGGAAGCTGCTCGATCCAGCGGCGCAGGGACTTCTGCCATGCGACACTCTGCAGGGTGCCGCGTCCGCCGCCGTCAAATGTCTCGCATGTGAGTCCGTTCAAGGCAAGGGCGTTCCTGAACCCGCGCTCGCGGTCGTCGCTCCAGAACCGTGGCTGCGGATAGGGAACGAACGCGAAATTCGGGTGCCCGGCGACAAGCAGTTCCTTCGCGGCGAGCTGCCCTGTGGCGACGGAGTCATGGCTCACGCAAGAAGTGTCCGTCGGCATTGTGCGGGGATTGCGGTCGAGATAGACGGTCGGCAGTCCGGCAAAGAGGTCTGTCGGAATCTCCTGATAGCCGCCGCCGCAGTCGAGAATGATTCCAAGCGGATGCCAGAACGAGACAAGCCCCTCAAGCGCGTTGGACGTGGGAATCCCATCCACTGCCTGCACATGCCAGTCGGCAACGGCGGCATGACGACGGACGCCCGCAATCTTGTCTGGGGCGCTCGTCTTTGTCGGCGACTGGAAGTAGAGTATTGTGTCCATAGTTGCGATACAAGTTGAAATTATATCACAATTGGTGTTTTCGTTGCAATGACAAATTTCGCAAATGGAGATAAGGTTTCTGCGTGAATGGAGATATGTGGACATCCTAAATGTGATATAATACTTTTGTTTTTATGGATAGACTGTCTCCATATTCGGCGAACTGCCGTGGTCTGGCCGCATCCGCCCCTTGCATGCAAGGGCGCGAAAACGTGTGTGTGAGGGCTTTGTATGCATCAAATACCCCCCCCCCCCCCCCTCACAGCTTGATGGACGCAATATAGGTCATTCACTGCTAAAGGCTGTGGTAACGGCAGCCTTCTTTCTGTCTGTCTCGGCGGTAGTTTGGGCGCAATCTGCGCCACGGTTGGCATTTCAAGTCTATGCCGTCCGCGATCTCTGCGAGAAAGACTTTGTTGGTACGCTGAAGGCGGTGCGAGCGATGGGCTACGACGGCGGTATTGACAGGAAAAAATCGGTATAATACATCAGCAACAACTTGTAAAAGCAAAGAAAGGAAAAGCCAAGCTATGACGAATGCAGCTCTACGGGGAAAGCCGGATGCGGGAAATCCGCACGTCCGGTTTGATGAGGGGGAAGTCGCATCATGCACCGCAGAAGCTTCGCTTCGGAGGGTACATTGCCGGAGGCAACCCGAAGCTATGACCCGACCGCAGATCGCTTCGCGTAGCGAAGTCGCTAGAGGTCTGCGCGCAAGCGTGTGCGCGGCAACGCCGAGGCGTGGGTCTCTATTCTACAAATCGTGCAAACTGCATAAAATCGACAGGGGGGGTAAAAGGTTAATTTTACCTCTTGCAGAATTTGTTTTCGCGCTTGGAGTCTCCATGGTGAACCTACAGTCATACGCTGCAAACGACAAGACCATGAACTGGTGCGGCTGGCGCACGAGCAACACATCGACGGCTGCCGCCGACAGAGACTTGACCACGTTCCGCAACTGGTTCGCCACCGACAATCCTTACGGCAACGGCGACGGCTACTGGTGGAACGTGAAAAACATGACCTCGACGACAGGTTCGTGGGTGAATCCGGACACCTACGGAGCGAGGCTTCTTGCGCAATGGAACCAAGGCGGATGCGCCTACGTCGATACCGTCGTCACCAATGTCTGCGAGATACGCTTCGGCGCCTTCAACTCATACAATCCCGTTTTAAGGATTGACGAAGGCGGCTGCATATCGAACGTCAACATCCAGGTCGGCGGATTCCAGCCACGCGATACTCTAGACACCGCCGGCAAAGGTGCGCGGCTGCACATAAACGGCGGCGAACTCGTGGTCGGCAACATCAATATCGGCACCGACGGACTGACGGGACTGAATATCGGGCAGGGAACGAGCGGCGAGGGCGGCGTCTATATGACGGGCGGCCATCTCGAAACGAAAGCCCCGCTCTCCGGCTACTCCAACGAGGTCGGCAACCGCTATATCAGGATCGCTACCAAGAATGGCGGAAAGGGCTGTTTCGCCTTGACGAACGGAACTGTCAACACAAAGGACATCGTCTATGCAGGGCCTCTACTCTACAACACTACACCAGCTTCGGATGCGCGAATTATCATGGCAGGCGGCGAATGGACGGCTCATCGGTACTTTGTCCTTCGCAACGGGGGCTCGTTCGAGATGACAGGCGGCAGGTTCGACGCCACTGTGATGCAGGTCTACGCCGGCGCGACGGCGAGAATCTCCGGCGGCGAGATGACGGGCGCGATTTCGTTCTACAACAACAGCGATCCGACCGACAAGTCGAACGTCCTGAACATTACGAACACGGTCGTCCTTTCCGGCGGCACGCTGAACCTTACGAACATCGTGACGGCGACGGGCAAGGGTTGGCTGAACGCGAAAAGCCCCGCGCGTTTCGTGCAGACGGGCGGCGTCCACACGAACGTCAACTTCTGGGGCGGGTCGGGCCATTCGCGCTACGAGATTTCCGGCGGAACGCTCTACACGACCGGCACGTGGATTGGCGGCAACATGCCGTTCTTCTTCCGCATCCAAGGCGATTGCGAAGTCTCCGGCAAGGCGTGGGCGTGCAACGACATCGCGTCGAATCCCGGCAACTGCCTGATAGAGCACGTTATCGACGGCGGCGTCGTTTCTCCGATGGAGTTCCGCGCCTCCCTCCGCCGCCAGGCGCACGGACACCAGCGTCTGCGCCCGCTCGGCGGCGTGCAGGTCGTCTCCACAAACTTCTTCCCGCTATTCCGTTTCAACCGCGGAACGACGGCAAACAACCGCACGTTGAAGTCCTACGATTCGTCCGCGCTGAGCTACGGCGGAACGCCGATCTGGGGGTCGTGGCCGGACTCGACGCTCTGGACGCGCGACCCATTCAATACGGTTCTTCCGGCAAGCCGCGACGTCAAGACCGTTTCGAGTTTCCACGATAGCAGCACCAACTGGGGAACGCAGGACGGCACGTACTACGATACTGGCTGCACGCTGAACACGGCGGCGGAGAAGGGCGCGCTGACGAAGGCCGGCGCGGAGCTGACCTTCGAGGCCGTGCCGATGGGGTATGTGAAGTGGCCGAACAGGGCGAAGGGCAAGGCGACCAGCGCGCAAGTGTCGATGAAGATCTCCGCGCCGGAGGGCGGGACGCTCGCCGATGCGCTTGCGAAGGTGTGCGACGGGCTGGAGGAGGCCGGCTACGAGGATGTCGCGGCCGACGCGCAGGCCGATTGGAACGTGACGTTCACCGTGCCGGGCGAAAGAATCCCGGAGCGTAATCCCAACGCCGCGCTCATCTTCGACTTTACCGAGACGCATGTCCCGGCGGGCGGCCTTACGGTCGCTATGACGGCCTCGGACCTCGTTACCGTAACGAACGCGCTCGTTTCCGGCGTGTCGTGCAAGTACGACGGACTTCCCGGATTCATGGTGATCTTCAAATGACAATGGAGAAAGAAAAGGCAAAATGAAAGATACGGTCAAGCATGCATTCCTCGCCGTTGCCGCGTATGCGGCGGCGGCGGGCTCCGTTTTCGCGGGAATCGCGATCCATTCGGACTATCCCGGCGGGAACGTCAAGATTGACAAGATCGACGAGGCTGCGGGTATTGTCGCCGTGCGTCCGGACTTGCGCGATACACAAGGTAACTGGTTCCACTGGGACTTCACGCTCTCCGGCGCGGCCGGCCGGCGCATCCATTTCCAGTTTCCGAAAGGCTACGACTATCTTTCTTCCCTCGGGCCGGCGATCAGCCGCGACGGCGGGAAGTCGTGGCGGTGGCTGAACAACGATGGCCGCCGCCACGAGCTGGTAAACGCCTTCGACTATACCTTCGCGCCAAACGAGAACGAAACGCGCTTCGCCGTCTCCATCCCGTATTCGCAAAAGGATTGGGACGCGGCGTTCGCGCGCTGGCGCGGCAAGAGTGGCGTCGCGCGCGGCGTGCTCTGCAAGTCGCAGAGCGGCCGGCGCGACACGGAACTCCTGCGCGTCCCATGCCGGCGCCGCGGCGCTGCGAAATGGCTCTGCGTCTTCACAGCGCGCCATCACGCATGCGAGACGACGGGCAGCTACGCGATGGAGGGAGTCATCGACGAGCTGCTTTCCGGCTCTCCGGATGCCGAGTGGATGCGCGATAACGCCGACTGCGTTTTCGTGCCGTTCATGGACAAGGACGGCGTGGAAGACGGCGACCAGGGGAAGAACCGCCGCCCGCACGACCACAACCGCGATTACATCCAAGGCGTTTACACTTCCGTGCGGGCGCTGAAGAATCTGCTCGTCGCGGAGTCGAACGGCCGGCAGATCGTGTTTTTCGATCTCCATTCTCCGCACGTGCGAAGCTTCAAGCATTGCCCGGAGCAAGACCATGCGTTCACTTTCAACACCTTCGTGCCGGAAAAGGACAAGCGCATCATGGAGTTCCGGCGCAACTGGGCGGAGGCGCAGAAGGGCGGCGCGCTCGTTTACGACGGCGCTTTCGATATTGTCAGGAGCGCGGCGGAGAACAAGAAGAAGCATTACGGCGACATAGCGAAGGGGCTTTCGACCTCCCGCGGCTGGGTGGAGGAACTCCCCAATTGCTTTGTCAGCATCTGCTGCGAATTCGGCTACTCTCTCTGCGGCGGAGTGTTCACGCCCGACGGCGGCAGAGGACTCGGCCGCAGCCTCCTCAAGGCGGCTTCGCGCACGATGCGCGAGCCCGCCGCGCATGCCGCGCCGCCTCCTCCCAAGCCGCCGAAAGACGCGCTCTCGCGTCCGCTGCGCGTCGCCGTGTATTGCGGCGACGGCGCATTCGGCGGCGGCGCCATGCGCTGGTTGCAGATGCCGCTTTACATGGACAACGCCGTGCCCGTGCCCGTGGATGGCGCGGCGATTCGCGCAGGCGCGCTCGCCGGCGCGGACGTGCTGGTCATGCCGGGCGGCGCGGCGCACCTGCAGGCGAGGGAGCTCGGAGCGGAGGGACGCGCGAAGATCGTCTCGTTCGTCCGCGGCGGCGGCGGCTACATCGGCACGTGCGCGGGATGCTACCTTTCCATATCGCCGCACCTCAAATATCCCTACATGGCCGTCGCGCCCTACCATTGCGTCAAAAAGGGAGACCCCGGCGAAATCCGTTCGCGGAACATCGTGTTCAACGAGCGGGCGAAGAATCTTTGCGGCATCGAGCCGGGAAGTTGCGGAATCTACTACCACGGCGGCCCGGTGATGGTCCCGGACAGGCGCATTCCCGCAGACGACGTCCGTTTCGAGCCGATCGCGTTCTACGGCGGCAACCGGAAGGCGGACGGCACGCCGCTGGCTCCGGGCGACGTCGGCAAGATCGCCATTGCGGTCGGCGCCGTCGGGGAAGGACGCATGTTCTCCTGCGCCGTCCATCCCGAAAGCATCTTCAACGACAACGCCGACGTCATCAAGGGGGCGTTCAAGTACGTTTCCGGGCGCGACGTGAAGATCGCGCTTCCGGATGTCTTCGCCCCGAACAAGCCCAAGGCGATGCTCGTGACGTTCGACGGATTCGGCGTCCCCGTGGCGAAGACCATCCTGCGCCTTGCGGAACACAGGGAGTTCACCGTCGTCCCCGTGGCCGTCTCCAAGATTTCGCAGACGCCCCTCGACAAATACGCCGTCATCGTGTTCCCAGACGGAATCGGCTCCGCAAACCGCGACAAGGAGGCACTGAAGCAGCTCAAGGCGAACGACGCGAAGCTGAAGGCGTTCCATGCGCGCGGCGGCAGGATTCTCGCCTGGGGACGAGGCGCAGCGCACCTCGAAAAGTCTGCGGTTCCCTTCGTCCGCGCCAAGGATGGCGAAGAGGCGGTCGCGCTACTTTTCGGGTGGCTCGCGAAGCCGCAGGATGCGGCCGCGCGCATGTCGAAGACAAAGGCGCTGGCAAAATTTCTCAAGCCGCTCAGGACATGGGCGCTGCCCTATGCCGCCGGCGTCCCTGTCGAGGCGTTCGTCTCGCGCCACGAGCCGCCGCGCGCCGGACCGTCCCGCGAGCCGCAGCCGTGGACGGCGATGGACGCGGACGACTTCTTCCCTTTCATAGACAAGTACGGTCAGTTCTTCCACAAGGACTGGCCTGACAAGATTCATAGCGACGCCGATTTCGCCGTCCAGCGCGAAAAGGAGGCGAAGGATCTCGCCGCGCACCCCGGCCCGAAGGGCTGGGACAAGTGGGGCGGATGGGCCGATGGGCCGCAGCTCGAAAAGACCGACGGATTCTCGACGACGAAGTGGAACGGCAAGTGGTGGATCGTCGATCCCGACGGACACCTCTGGTGGAGCCACGGACCGGTGCGCGTGTCGCCGTCAAGCGCTATGACGCCGCTTGCCACGCCCGCCGGCGACCGCTCCGGCTGGTTCAAGGAACTGCCCGCGAAGGACGACCCCGTGTTCGGCGCGTTCTACGAGACGAGGGACGTTCTGCTGTGGCCGTACTACGGCAAGCGCGGCATCGACAAAGTTTACGATTTCTCGGCGGCGAACCTGCGGCGCAAGTATGGCGAAAAGTGGTTTGAGACGTGGGCCGACCTCGCGCACCGGCGCTTGCGGAGTTGGGGCTGCAACACCATCGCAAACTCGTCCGACAAGCGCATCTGCCTCATGGATCGAACGCCGTACACGGAGCGGTTCGAGATACATTCCCGTCCAATCGCCGGACACAAGGGCGGCTGGTGGCCGTTCTGCGATCCGTTCGATCCGTCCTTCCGCGCCGAGGCGCGGCGCATGACGGAGGTTTACAGCGCGGAAATCGCCGATCCGTGGTGCATGGGCTTCTTCGTCGACAATGAGCATCATTGGGGCGAGCCGCACTCTTTCGGGCTTTCGACGCTGAAGTCTCCGGCGGACCAGCCGTGCAAGGCGGTTTTTCGCGATAGGCTCAAGGCGAAATACGGGACGGTGGAAAAGCTCAACGCCGCGTGGAAGACGGCTTACGCGGATTGGGACGCTTTCATGTCCGATACGAAGGGGCCGAAGAAGCTGGACGGAGCAAGGAGCGATCTTGAGGCGTTCTCCGCCGAGATAGCCGACAACTACTTCCGCATCATCCGCGAAGAGCTGAAACGGGCGAATCCCGGCAAGCTCTATCTCGGCTGCCGCTGGGCGCAAACTGCTCCCGCGTTCACCGTAAAGGCGGCCGCGAAATACTGCGATGTCATCAGCTACAACATCTACTCGAAGAACCTGCGCTCCTTCAAGCTGCCGGATGGGGTCGATGTGCCGGTATTGATAGGCGAGTTCCATTTCGGCGCACTCGACCGCGGGCCGTTCTGTCCGGGGCTGATTCTCCTCAAAGACCAGAACCACCGCGCCGAGACGTACAGGGATTACGTGCGCACGTCGCTGGAGCATCCGCAGATCGTGGGCGTCCATTGGCACCAGTTCTCCGACCAGGCGACGTCGGGACGCTTTGACGGCGAGAACATGCAGGTCGGCTGGACGGACGTATGCGACACGCCTTACTGGGAAACGGTCGAAGCCGTGCGCGACATGGGCTCGCGTATTTACGAACTTCGCGCAGGAGCGGCTGTCCCAGCCGTTCATTAGCAAAACGATGATGAAAGGAGCGGACGAGATGGGAAAGTTCAACGGAAAGGTCGTCCTAGTCACGGGCGGGAACAGAAACACTGGGCTCGACATCGTGGAGAAGTTCGCCCGCGAGGGTGCGAAGGTGTTTATGTGCGGATCGAGCGAGGCATCGACCGCCAAGGGCGCGGCTGAACTCAAGGCGCGGGGGATTGACGGCATCATCTCGCAGGCGTGCGACATCTCGGACGCTGTGCAGGTCAAGTCTCTGTTCGATACGATAGAGCGCGAGGCGGGGCGTCTCGACATCCTCGTCAACAATGCGGCGAACCAGGGACTTGGGCACGGCGGACCGCTGGAGATGAAGCCGGAAATGTTCTATGACGTGTTCAAGACAAATGTCGTCGGCGGCTTTCAGGTTACGCAGATGGCGTGCAACCGGTTCTTCATGAAGCAGGAGTCGCGGGGCGTCGTCGTCTTCCTCTCGTCGAATACCGCGATGCGGGCGATACGCAACCGGACGGCCTACTGCGCGTCGAAAGGCGCGATCAACTCGATGGTTCGCGCGCTCGCGCTTGACCTTGCGCCCCTTGGCATCCGCGTGAACTGCTGCGCCCCCGGCTACATCTACACGGAACGCTGGGATGCGCTTGACCCTGCAAAGGCGGCGCGACGGCGGCTCAACTGCCCCTTGCGCAAGGAGGCGAAGGGTTCCGACATCGCCAACGTCGTCGCGTTCCTTGCCTCGGACGATTCCGCGAACATGACGGGGGAGATCGTCACGTGCGACGCGGGCTGCTCGTGCCAGCACATGCCGGAGGACGTGGACGTATGAAAATAAAATCCATAAAGACTTTTGCAATAGACTGCTTCCGCACGAACTGGGTGTTCGTGAAGGTGGAGACAGACGAGGGAATCCACGGCATTGGAGAGGGAACTCTCGAATACAAGGAGAGCGCTCTTCTTGGCGCAATCGCCGACCTTGAGCATGCGCTTGTCGGGAAAGACCCGTTCGACACTGAATGGATATTCCACGAGAACTACCGCGACGCCTACTGGCGCGGCGGGCCGGTTCTCATGTCGGCGCTCTCAGCAGTCGACATGGCGCTCTGGGACATCAAGGGCAAGGCGCTCGGCCTTCCCGTGTGGAAACTTATCGACGGCAAGTGCCGCGAGGGAGTTCCCTGCTATGCGAACTGCTGGTTCTCGGGCGCGAAGGAGCCGGAGGAGTTCGCTGCCAAGGCGACGGCGGCAGTGGAAGCGGGTTTCAAGGGGCTCAAGTGGGATCCTTTCGGAAAGAACTACCGACAGCTCCCGCCAGAGGATTTCAAGAAGGCGATGAAGTGCGTAGCCGCCGTGAAAGCCGCGACCGAAGGCAGGGCTGAAATCCTCATCGAGTGCCACGGACGCTTCGACGTTCCTACGGCGCTTCGAGTCTGCAACGCGCTGGAGGAGTTCTCGCCCTATTGGGTGGAAGAGCCGGTCATCCCCGACACGATGCGGGCGCTCGCGGATGTGCGCGCAAGGGTAAAAGTGCCTATCGCCTGTGGCGAGCGGCTGTATACGACGCTGCAGATACTGGACGCCATCGAACTTCGCGCAATGGACTATCTCCAGCCCGACTCGTCACACGCGGGCGGCATTACCGGCATGAAGCAGATTGCGGCCATCTGCGACGCGCACCATATTCCGTTCTGCGCGCACAACCCAAGCGGTCCCGTCGCCAACGCGGTAACGCTCGCGCTTGGCGTTTCGACGCCCGGATACTGCATACACGAGACGCTTTTTGACGATGTGCCGTGGCGCAAGGACGTGATAGACGAGGACGTGCGCTTTTCGGACGGCCTCATGTATCCATCCGGCCGGCCCGGGCTCGGAATCGAGCTGAACGAGGAGGTCGCAGCCGCGCATCCCAAAGCCGACCACTGGCTGCGGCACTACGTCGGCACCCTCACGAACATCCGCCCGCCGGACAGCGTAAAGTACTATCACGAATGATCCTTTTCTCTATGATTGTTTATCTCGAGCGTGAAAGGGTCAGCAACTGTATTTTTTAAATACAGGAAAATTGTCTCTTTTTCGCGTCAGCGGAGGGAGATAATAGGGGGAGGATGAGGGGGTGAGGGGGAGAAGGAGGGTGAAAGAAGAGGGAACCATCCATTGGAATGGCTCAAAA
>JAFXEU010000102.1 GCA_017520845.1 Kiritimatiellia bacterium
GGTGATCCCGTTCGACTTGCATGCCTAATCCACGCTGCCAGCGTTCGTTCTGAGCCAGAATCAAACTCTCAGAAAAAGAAAGTTTTTAGTTTGAAAGTCCCTCGCGGAACTTTCGTAGCTCCTCACACAAACATTACTGTTCCGTGTCTCTTCCGAAGGTTCGTATTAATTTTGACGAACCATCAAGAGTCACGTCTCAAGCATCTATTCTCAAAGATCGATGTCCACCCTTTCGGGCGAACGGTTGGATAGTTTATCAAATCTTATCTCAGCGCGCAAGGGGGTATTTTAAATTTTTTTCATTGCCCGTTTACGCCGTTTCCGAAGAGCGCGAAATCTGCTTTGAGCGGATCTGTCGGGAAAACCATCTTCATCTTCTCGGTCAACTTTTGGGCCGCCGACATCGACGCGACTTTAGATTTTACAAGTCCAAGTTTCTTCGCCTGAGAAAGAACATGCGTATCAAGAGGAACTATAAGAGTCTCTTTAGAAATGAAACGGGACCAGAGCCCCAGGTCTACGCACGAGTCGTCGCGCACCATCCAGCGAAGAAACATACAGACTCTCTTGCATGCCGAACGCGGATTTTTAGGCACTACCGAATATTCGCCCGCGCATTTCGAAAAAAGCGCGACGATTTTCCCGACCGCCGCATGCGCGTCGCGTACGCCGCCGTTTTCAAGGCACTCGCCGAGCGACCCGCATTCATTCAGGATTTTGCGGTAGACGCCGAAAAACTCGTTCATCGTCCCTTCGCTGAAAAATCTGTAGAACGGTTTCGCGGAATCCGCGGGAAAGGAATCTTTAAACCGCCCGCTTCTGATCCAACCGTCGACATCTCCGCCGGAGAGTTCAACGATGCGCGCGATCTTCGGCAAGAACTGCTTTCGAGATCCGAAACTTAAACCCGACGCGACAAACGCAACCGCCTCACGGTTCCTTTCTCCGTTCACCTTATGCATGAACTGCGAAGGATCGTTCTCAAGGAACGATTCGTTTTCATTCCGTCCGGCGGACGATATCAGAAACTCTTTTACTTCGCTTTTCAAACGGGCCTGCCGATAAGTATCTGCGGATGAGCTTCAAGAATTTCGAGCCTTACCTTATCGCCGGGGATAAGCGTGGCAGAACAATTCTCCGGCTTATCCCAGACGACGATTCTGTTGCCGCTGTCGCGTCCGGAAAACCTGTCGGACTTGCGCTTCGAGGGCCCTTCAAAAAGAACTTCGCGTACCGTTCCGACGAGCCTGTCGTTGCGCTTTTGTCCGCGCAGCTCCTGGTCGGCGAGAAGCACCTGATCGCGGCGTTCCTTCTCCTCCTTCGAAACATCGTCCTCCAACGCCGCAGAACGCGTTCCGGGACGCGGCGAATACTTGAAAATAAAAGCGTTGTCAAATCCCGCCTCCTCCATAAGAGTGCGGGTCGCCTCAAAATCCTCCGCCGTCTCGCCGGGATAGCCGACGATCACGTCGGTCGTAACCGCAAACTCCGGATCGAACTCGCGCAGTTTCGCAACCGCAGCGAGATATTCCTCGCGCGTATAACGACGGCCCATCTCGGCAAGAACGCGATCGCTGCCTGACTGTACGGGGAGATGCAGATGACGGCAAACCTTCGGACAATCTCTGTAAACCTGAATAAGCTCGTCGGTACAGCCCTTGGGATGGGCGCTCGTAAAGCGGATGCGCTCAAGCCCTTCAATTTCGTTAAGCGCCCTCAAAAGACGCGGGAAGGCTTCGCCGCGATCATCGTCCCAGGCTTTGTTTCTGATTCCGTATCTTAAAACGCTCTGCCCGAGAAGACAAACCTCCTTGACGCCGCGTTTCGCCAAAGCGGCGACCTCGGCGATAACCTCCTTCGCAGGCCTTGAATATTCGTGACCGCGCACATCGGGAACGATGCAGTAGCTGCAGCGGTTGTCGCAGCCGAGAAGAACGGTCACAAAGGACTGCCAGCCGGTATCGACGTGAGCGTCCATTCCAACAGGCACAACATCCTCGCCTAGTTCAAGGACGGGATACTTCCCTTCGCTTACAATCTTGGGGATAAGCCCGAATGCGCGCGGACCGACAGCGAAGTGAAGTTTAGGCAGGCGCTTGAAAATATCTTCGCCCATACGCTTGACAGCGCATCCCATCATACCGGTAATCTTACCCGCGGCAATCATGTTACCGGATTTGCCGACGGCCTTTTCTTCGGCCTTCTGTCGCACCGTGCAGCTGTTTATGATAACAACCTCCGCGTCGTCTTCGCTCGCCGCCTTCTCGTGACCCGCGGCGATCATAAGCGACTCAACCGCCTCGGAGTCGCGGACATTCATCTGGCAACCGTAAGTGTGTATATAAAATTTCATCTTCAGCGATCTGCCCGTTCTCTCTTAGTCTTAAAATATTCTCGCAAATAATATTCGCGCATATAATATTTGCGCATAACGCCCGCGGCGAGCTTTTCGGATCCGTCAGGAGCGAAAAGGCCCTTGCGGTTGTACCCGTCCTGCACACCGGCCAGCGGACGGCGAGGCGAGCGGAAATCGTTAAGAATCCAAGGACAAGTGCCGGAAAGATTCTTAATTCTTCCGAACATCTTCACGTTCTTCTCATAGATATCCTTCTGCATCTCCTCGCTCCAACGGTCCTTAACTCCGCCGTGACGCCCGGCGACAGCTCCGCCGCCGAACTCAGAAATGATAACGGGCTTATCGAACGGAATACGCCAAAGCGCGTTCGGGATATCTTTAGGCTGAACATACCAACCGAAATATTCATTGAACGAGATAATATCAACCTCGGTATTAAGCTCATCCTTGATGGTGTAAGTGCCGTCTTCAAGATAGGTAACTTCCATCGCCATCGAAATAAGACGCGTCGAATCGAGAGAACGCGCCTTTTGAGCGAGGCGCTTTAAAAATGCGTTACGGCTTTTAGAGGGGACCGTCTCATTGGCGATCGACCAGATTATGACATTCGCGCGGCGGACATCGCGGCCGATCATCTCCTTAAGCTGACTCTCGGCGCTCGCGTACGTGGCAGAGTTATTCCAATCGATCATCCAGTAAAGCGGAATTTCGCTCCAAACAAGAAGCCCCGCCTTTTCGCATTCCTTAACCATCATCTCAATATGCGGATAATGGGCAAGACGCACGAAATTGCAGCCGAGCGATTTAGCGCGGCTGATATTCTCAAGAACCTCTTCGCGGGTAGTCACGCGACCGCCGCCAGGAGCCTCATCATGAATGCATACGCCTTTAAGAAATATTTCCTCTCCGTTGAGAAGAATCCCACCACCGCGCGTTTCAATCGTCCTAAAGCCGATTTCCTCGGTCAACTTATCTTCGCCGGCCGAGAGTTCAACTTTATAAAGCTTAGGACTCTCAGGCGACCAGCGCTGAAGCTCCCGCGCCTTGACCGTAAAAGCCAAAGTTCCATCCTCCGAAGTTTTACCCGAAAATCCGACGCCGAGCTCAGGAACGGCGAACTTGACGGGAATATCGGCAACGGCCTTATCTAACTTAAGCGAAACATCTATAACACCATCGTCGCCGCCCTTCTTAAGATCGGCGCGCCAGGATGCGATATAATGCGAGCTGCGGCTTTCCAGCTCGACGGAGCGGATAATTCCGCCATAGTTCCACCAATCGAAACCCTTAGTCGGGATACCGGATTTTTCGCGCGTGTTGTTGGCTCTTACGACTATATTATTAAGGCCGTCCTTAACAATGTCGGTAACTTCAAATTCAAACGGCGTAAAGCCCCCAACGTGACGGCCGATCTTTTTACCGTTCATATATACGTCAGCCTTAAGACTGACGGCGCCGAACTTAACGAACGTTCTTTCGCCGTTAAGAGGTTTCTTAAATTCAAATTGACGCGCATACCAAAGAGTTCCCTCATACCAAAGAAGCTCTTTTTTCTGCGTATTCCAGTCTCCGGGAACTTTCAGCGTATCCGCCGCGTTAAAATCATATTCTAAGAGCTGGAATTTGTTTTTGACTCCGGCGTTTCTGCCAAAGTTCATATTGTCCGTATCGGAATCAGGATCGCAATGATAGGACTTGGTGCCGATATTCTGAGGGTCGACGATATAGTTCCAGTCTCCGTCCAAACTGACGACCGTCCGCGCCGAAAGTCCAAGAGAAAGAACCGCCGCCGAAATAAAAAGGAATTTAGTTTTCATTGTATTATTGATTTTACATTCTTGGTTACCGCATTGTTACGGACAATTATATCACTTTAAACCGTAAAATAAAAGCGCGGCGCTTCCGTCTCATTATCCTACAATTCACCGTCCTTAATTAACCAGGAATAACCGAATTTACTCAATAAAGCCTTAAAGACATCTTGCCCGGTTCCGCAAGTATCTTTTAATCTGACGCGCTCACCTTTACGCCACTCTGCAAGCCCCTTATAATAATACTGTCTAAGATTTTCGGCAATAACAAATGGCGTATGATTATACTTTAAGCACTCCTTCAGCATAATAAGCCTTCCAATGCGCCCATTGCCGTCTTGGAAAGGATGTATCCCTTCAAAACGGACATGAAACTCCAGAATATCCTCCAGCGTTTTTTTAGTCCCCGCATACCAGGCAAACAACTTTTGCATCTCATCATGAACCTGAGAAGCGGGACAAGTCTCCATTTCACCAACAACATTATCGAGTTTCTTATAATCCCCGACCGAAAACCACGCCCTACGGCCATCAACGGTTCCACTTTTCAAGATAGCATGTAAAGTCTTAACAAACCGCTCCGTAAGTGCCGCGCCAGCCGACTCAATTACCATATCTACACATCGAAAATGATTCGCAGTCTCGACAATATCATCAACTGGAATATCCTCGGCAACTGAACCGATAGTGCGCGTTTCAAATATCCAACGCGTCTGCTCATGCGTTAAACGACTACCTTCAATATGATTTGAATTATACGTAAAATCCACCTGTAATTTATGATAAAGAGCTCCCTTAATACGACTATCCTTCTCAGATTTAAGCGCGGCAAGAATAGTTGAAGGCCGCCCTTTAGCACGAGGTTTGCGCATTGGACGCAACGCTGATGAGGGAATCCGCCAAGCCTTTCCGCTTAAAACTACACCCTGCACATTGCCTTTTTGGCAATGTAATTGCACACTTCGTATAGAAATACCCCATTTTTGAGCAGCTTCTTCTACAGACATGTAATCCATAACAAATCCTTTTACGCAACATTGTACCATCTTATACGCAACTTATCAAGCCCAAACAGACACTAAAAATACGCCTATAATTTTCGCATAACAACTTAAATCCCTTCGCAACATATCAGCGGTCAAATACAGTTCCAAGATTTTCCGCATCAAATTCTCACTTAACGAAAAAGCTTAAAATACCACACTAAACGCAACTTTCCATCACTTATCGCCGATGGGAACAGTCCCCCTTACTCTCCTTTATATTTTATGTTTCCGGTATTTTATTTCATAACGCGAATACCTGGAGGCGCTTTTACGGTAAGCTTACTGGTTCCGTCAGCATTGCGTTCAACGCGGACTTCGACTTTACCGCCTCCCGGAAGCGCCATCGCTCCTTCTGCCCACTCAAGATCGCCAAGATCGGGTTTTACTGCGATTGTTCTAGATCCTACGTCGAGAGAGCGGATGCCGAGAACATGTTCAATCAGCCAAGGCGCAGGACCGGCGCTCCACCCGTGACAAAGCGAGTGGCGAAATCCGACATAACAGTACGCGCCGAAATCTCCGTGAATGTCCTTCTTGCCGGAAACAGGAATTTCATCGACCCGAAAAGCGTTATTCGTCCATGCGAGATCGAAATCCTCCCAGAAACTCGTAGCTCCCATATCGAGCATCCCTCCCCAATAATCACGAACGGTATCCAGCGCACGTTTCGTCTCGCCCGCCGCGCTCATCGCCTCAAGCATATAATATCCGTAAAATGTCGATACTCCCGCATGACCGTTCCTGCCGAGCGACAAAGCGTACATCTCCTTAGGATCGCGAAGTCCCGAAAGCGCAAGAATCGCCGAAGCTGACTTAACTCCGCACGGATCGACTTTAGTTCCAGCGACGCGCTCACGAGCCGCTTTCAGCTCCGGCGCGGAACGTTTAAGCTCGTTCATCATAAAGAGCGCGTCATCCAAAGCCATAAGCAAAAGTCCCTGCGTTCCCGCGGCAGCCGCTTTTTTATTACCCTCTGTCGGCCAATCAAGAAACGTTCCCGCCTTCCAAATACCGTCCGAGCGAATATTCGCAACGACATGAGCTATCGTCTTCTCAAGATAATCGGAGTGTTTTTCGAGATACTTTCTATCTCCCGTAAAGCGATACCATTCGGCAAGATTGCGAATCCACCAAAGCGTATACGTCGCCATCGTATTCATCCACGCTGAATCGGGCGGAGTTGTAGCGGCGGCGTAATCGAGCGTTTTAGGAATTATTTCATGCGCGCCGAAAACTGATAAAATCGCCTTAATTTCCGGGTGTAAATCGCCCATCCATACGAGACGGTCGCGCTTAATCCCGTCCCAGATATAATCCTGAGAGCAAAGATGAATCGTACGCACAGCCGTGTCAAACACACGATTCAACCGTTCGTCGGAGCAGCGGAACGACCCGAGACGCTCCATCGGACGCATGATCGAAACAGCCCTTACATATTCAAGCTGAAGAGGTTTATCCCCGACATTGTCGATGCGCACAAAACGAAAACCGCTCTCACCGATTTCACGCCGCCCGAACCACGGCAAAGCTACAACATCATCGCGGATCGCATGATCATTGGTCGCGGTCGCGCCCGGGGAAGTTCCTTTAAGCTCCGCCATCGCTTCGGAGACCGATTCGCCGAACCTGATGCGAGCTTTCGCGTTCTTGCCGCTATTTTGGCCATTGCCTATCTGCAACGAACCGTGAAGCTCAAGCCCAAAATCAATAAGAACCCAGCCGCCTTTTTCGATAATAGCGCCGCTACCCGCGGGAAACCGCCCCTCTGGCACCTGGGCGAACTTCGCTGAAAGAAGCTTTTCGACGTTCTTAACTCCCGGCGACGAGGTGACTATCCGCACCGGTAAGACATATTCGCGCGTTCGCGGATCTAATTCCGCGAACAGAATTCGCGGCAACGAAAGAGCGAACAAAAACACGAGCGAACAAATTTTGGAAATTATTGAACATTTCATCTTCATGAATATTAATTATAGCACCTTAACTCGTAAAATAAAAGCGCGACGCTTGATGAAAAGGCGAAAGCAAGGGATGTGTCACGAGTGAGGAGTAAGTTTTTTTTATCGTCGATGATGACAGTCCCCCGGCTATTCAAATTACAGGTCTTTATCGTCTACCGTCTTCATGACGGCGGTGGCATACTTCGCCTCGTCGGAAGCGGGCACCGCTTCTTCGGGAACGGTTACTACATAAACATCCTTAAGTTTAAAGTTATCGTGAATCTCAACCATTTCCTTCGGATTGATCTGCTTGCGCGCCGCGCCGAACATAACAGCCTTGACCTTGAACTTTCTGCCCTCTTCGCGAAGCTCCTTCGGGAAGTCGGCCTCGATCGTATGCCAGCCGTGGAAGCACTGGTAACTGCGGTACGTGTCGAACGCGCTCGCGTGAATCTTGCCGTTCTCGTCCTCAAACGTGACAGAGAGTTTAGAGAACGAAGAGTTGCCGTAAAGTCTAACGGCGAGACGGGTGCCGGGCTTATACGTTATATACGGAACCGACTTCTTGAATTCGACACCCCCGTGTTCCCAGGCTACTTCAGGAATAACGCCGCTTACATTGCCGTAGCGAGAATCGACGAAGTTCTTATCGAGCTTCGCCACGAGCACATCGCCGAGCTGAGAATCTTTTTCCATGGAGATATCGAACTTCCCGAGATAGACGGGTGAATCATAAGCGCGGCTTAACTTAGGCGGATTCGTAATAGATGAAACGAATGAATTCTCCGTCGTACAATCAAAAACCTTTTCGTATCTTCGTCCCGCGAGGCCTTGCTGGAAGTGGCGGTCGATTTTCGCGCCTTCCATCTTCTCCGTAGAAACGATGTAGCAGGGAGATGATCCGATGTCGATTTCGCCGCTCTCCGCTAGAGATGACTCGCGTCCCCAGATATCGTAGACCTTTATCTTGGCGCCGGCGGGAAACTTAACTTCAGCGGTCGCGCCGAAAAGTGGCGTCCAAAGCGCATACGCAAAGTCGGGCGTTTTACGCTTACGCCTAAACTCCGCGATATACGAGCAGTTTTCGCCCGAATCGACCATCCGCAAAAACTCGGGGCAATCGAGAACGCGCGTTAAAACCGCGAGCGCCGTATACATTCTCTTAGGGTATGAATATGGATAGAACTTACACTGACCTGCCGCTCCCCAGTTCGTATCGTAGTACGCGTCGTTCGCGTCCTCAAGGTGCCCCGTCGAAATGATGTCGCAGCCCCAGATAAGGCAGATCAAATAATCGCGGACCGAGAAATCGGCAACCTGCATGATCTTGTCGCGCGACCAGGTGCGCTGAACGGTGCGCTCCGGGCGGAACACGAATTCGTTGCAGGCGTTGAGCGTAAAGTTCGTATAACCGAAAACGCGCCCCGTCTCGCGAAGAGCCCAGAGCATTCCGGGAGACTCACGGTTAGAATTAAGTTCAGGCATCGCCTGAAAGCCCTTGGATTCGATACCGAGCTGATCGACGAGCGAAAGATCAAAGCCGTTACTGATAAGCGCGGCGATTTTCTCGGAAGACGACGAGCCGTTGCCGATCATAATGCGCTTACCGGGAAATTCCTTTCGCATGCGCTTACAGAATTCCGTGCAGAAGAACACTTCCCAGCGGGCTCTGACCTCCTGACTCTTATCGAAATCGCCGGGATTATCAAAATCCCAACCGCGATATTCGCCGCGCACAGCCGGTCTTTCGCGAGCGACTTCGTAAGCGAGGTCTCTGCCGCCCTGTTCGTGGAGAAGCTGAATGACATTACAATGAGGGAACTTCTCAAACGCTTCGCGGACTTTCTCCACACCGCGGTCAAATTTTTTAACGAGTTCGTCATACGTTTTAGTCGGGCGTCCTGAATTATATGGAAGCTGCTGATAAATCGAGCTCATGGTAATCTTCCAAGGCTTACCTTCCTCTTCGCTCTTGACGTGGAGCGACTGACCCCATGTTTTACGGTAGCCGGCCTTTCGCATAATATCAAGCTGCTCAATCGGATTAGGGTTAGCGCCATGATAACCGTTCAAAAGCGACCAACCGGCGTACGGAGACTCGTAACCTGCCTCGCGGTCATCAGGAGCAAGAACGGTAAACGCCGCTTCGTGCTGGGCGAGAACGTAACCAGAAGCATCCTTAAACTTATAGAACATGGCGTACCAGCCAACTCCAAAATCAGTAAGAACGATCGGAATATCAAGCTTCTCGCCGTTCTTAGCTAAATTAAATTTCTTCGACCACTTTTTAAGAGTCTTAAAATATGGATCAGTGATTTCAATTTCGAAAGTACCTTCGGCATCGTCGTCCTCAGCGACAATCTCTACGGAGCACTTCTGTTCATCCGTACCCTGCTCGAAAATATTGCCGCGCACTGGATTTACGACTTTGAACGAGAATGGAGCTTCCTGGAGAGTCGCGCCAAAAATCTGAACCGAAGTCAACTTATTCCATTTTCTGCCGCCATCACCTACGAAATCAAAGTCGAGCGAAAACTTATTCATAAAGCGCGAGCCGAGCTTAGTGGGATCTAGCGTAAGTCTAACGAGATAAAGCGGAGTCTTAACGAGCTTACCTTCTTTATTCACATACTCAAGTTCTCCAATCACTTTTTTATTAGGTGACGCCTCATCGAGCCTGTCTTTCGAAACGTTGATGTTGCCCTGGCTGCATCCTCTGCCAAGCTTTGCGAGTTGAACGCCGAGAATAGGTTCGCGGTCCTCCATCGGGATATCGGCGCAGACGACCCACGCATAAAGCCAGCTCTTGCACGGAACTACCCAATGCATATATTCCGGACCAGTCTGATAACGCGTACGCGCAAAAATAGGATCCCACACAAGATCTCGGTGAGGAGTCGTCTGACGAATCTTCGACTGATCTACTGAATTTTCGGGCTTCCAAACGTCGATTAGAATATTGTCGAACTTCTTTATGCCCGAGCCTATCGAGAGTTTAGCACCTTTCGCGAGGAGCGGATGAGGACGCGCAGGATCGAGAACGGGGAGAGAAAACATGCCTAACTTGGAAAGGACTTCAACAGTTCCCTTTTTTACGATCGTCATATTCGTACTGCGCACATCTACAACGGGATTGACGCCGGGGAGACTCCCGACTAAAGATCCGTCGATAAATACAAGAGTGCGATTCTCGTCGTGATCGGGGAGAAACCGGAATGTATAGGCGCGATCTAAACCGGTAGCGTACATCTTGCGCCATTCGCCCATAAATTTAAGAACGTCCTTAGGCGGATAAAGACCGTAACCGGAATGAAAGTAAGGAAGGTGCGAATAGTCAATATTCTTCTCGATACCGTCACCCGTAATCCAAACGAAACAATCCTTATATAAAGTCCGTTTAGGAAGTTTATCCGTCAGGCCGCGCCTGACTAGATTCATTCGAGCTGAATACGATATGTACCTGTCTTCATAAGCCTGAACGCCACCCTTATGAGGACCTGCGTTAGGATAGCGGATCTTATAAGAGGCATCATTCGCGTCAGCGCGCGAAGCAGTAAATTCGCCCAAACCTTTAACGACCGCCTCAAACGCCGTCTCCGCAAAAGCGGAAACATTAAAGGCCAAAGCGACAAAGAAGAAGATCGGTAAATTTCGCATACTCATAACAAATTTATTCAACTAATTTTTGACGCAGCGCGTCTGTTCTAAAAACGTCACGCATCAGATGTCAAACACACTTTACCGTCGCATTTTGCAAAATGCGGCGGTAACCATCTACCGATAAACAAACTTGCCTTTATAAATCATACACCGTCCAAATTCCGCTGAAGCCATTTTCTCTTCTCGTTTCCTGGCCCGCTTCGCTTTAATCTTATCAATCTTGGTACGAATCATATAATACAAAGTCATACATATAATTCCGATAACGGCAAAAACAACCGTTACCATAAACAAGGCAACGATAAAATCAATAACACCTTCAGTTTTCTTCTTCATCGTTTAAGTCCTTTCTGTCTCTGAAGTGCAGCTTGCCGTTATCACCTTTAGGGACAGTCCCCATTGATATCAATTCACATCACAAGATATTATATCATAAAAAGCATCCCATTCCGTTCGCTTTGCTCACTCACGAAGTAAAATAAAAGCGCGGCAATTCCATTATACCACATATCCATAGTTACCTCCTTTTGGTTGTCAATATAATGCCGTAAATAAGATATAAAAACAAGTCTGTCAGAAAATTAAAGAATCGCTTCCTACACCTAATGTAAGCGGCAAGAAGGTCCGCATGAAACAATAAAGAAGAAAGTGAAGGTGTGATATGAACAAGACACTCAAAACATTGATGGTTGCGGCTCTCGCCTGCATTACTCTCTGCGGTACGGCTGTTGCAGCTCCTCGCGGCGGTCGTGACAACGGTCGCGCTCCCGCCCCTAAACATCAAACGGTAAAACATCAAAAAGCCCCTCAGAGGCATGTTGCTAAGGCGAAGCCCGCCCCTAAAAAACACCATGTTGCTCCTAAAAAGCATCATCCTCCCAAACATCACGCCCCTGTTCGCACTATCCATCATGTCGAACACCACCACTGCGACGATAACAACGGCTGGGTAACTCTCGGTGGTGCCCTTCTCGGCGGACTTCTTGGCGGTCTTATCGGCGGCTAATAAAAATACGAAATAAATTATCGCCAAAGGGGACTGTCCCCCTCACTATACTACCCCTTCGACCTTATCTCAAGAACCTTTACGGCCTTAAATCCGCCCCAGATGAAAAAGCGCCAGGGGCGGATGTTTTTAACCGTCTTTACAACTTTATCGTTCTTATCGAGAAATATGGCGTCTATGGGAAAACTCATGAAGCATGTGTGAATCGCGTTGCATTTCAGTATGAGCATTCCCTCGTCTGACGGCAAATCTTTAGTGCCGATAAGGCCTCGTATGCGCTCGAAAAGCTTTCGCGCCACTTTAGCCTTATAGCCTAAAATCTCTACCGTTTCCATCGCTTAAAAAACAGCGACCGCAACCGCCAGGAGCGCAACAAGAAAAGCAAAAAACCTGCGGCGCGGCGAAACCGTCGCGTCCGTCGACTTATCGGGTGCCAAACCCTGATCCTTGCGCATTATCTTTTTAAGCCCCCTTAGCGCGAGCGGCAATCGCCCGGGCGGAGTCGCGAGCGCAGCCGAAACGCACAACAGCGCAATAACCGCGGCGACTCTGAGACCTTGGAGGAAAAGTTCCATCTTATTATGTATAGCGCAGCACTTCGTCGACGGTCGTGTAGCCGTCGAGAATCGACTGGATGCCGTGCTCGCGCATCGTACGCATACCGAGCTCACGCGCCTTTTCGCGCAGAATAAGCGTCGGCGCGCGCGTGTTGATAAGCTCACGGAGCGGGTTGGAGATTCTCAAGTATTCGACAACCGCCTTACGACCCTTGTAACCGGTGCCGTTGCAGACTTTGCAGCCCGCGCCGTAATAGAAAGGACGCCCGCCGATCTGATCGCGCGTCATTTCGATGCGCTCTAAGGTCTCGTCGTCCGGCTCGTACGCCTGGCGGCATTCGCGGCAGCACGTTCTCACGAGACGCTGACCTAAGACACCCTCCAAAGTCGACGAGAGAAGATACGGCGCGACGTTCATATCGACAAAGCGCGTCACCGCGCCCGCGGCGTCGTTGGTATGCAATGTCGAGAATACGAAGTGACCCGTCAAGGCCGCCTGAATAGCGATTTCGGCGGTCTCGAGGTCACGGATTTCTCCGATCATCATAACGTCGGGGTCCTGACGCAGGAACGCACGAAGCACTTTCGCGAAGGTATTGCCGACCTTCGGATCGATCGGCACCTGGACGATTCCGTCGACGTTATATTCGACAGGTTCCTCGGCCGTAAGAAGCTTCGTGTCGATCTGGTTGATGCGGCGGAGAATCGAGTAAAGCGTCGTCGTCTTACCGGAACCCGTAGGGCCGGTCACGATAAAGATTCCGTTGGGCTTTTCGACATCCATCGTGATCTGCTCGTACACGTCTTCGGGAAGACCGACGTTCTCAAGGTCGAGCGAAGTCGCCGACTGGTCGAGAATACGCATTACGACAGACTCGCCGTGGGCCGTGGGGAGGCACGATACACGAAGGTCTACGGGTTTGCCCGCTACCGTAAGCGCGATACGGCCGTCCTGAGGAATGCGACGTTCAGAAATATTAAGGTTAGAAAGAATCTTGATACGCGAAATGATCGCGGGAGCCATCTTGACGTCGGGGGCCTTCATCTCGTAAAGAGCGCCGTCGACGCGGTAACGGATTTTGAAATCGTTTTCAAAGGGCTCGATATGAATATCGGATGCGCGGTCGACTACGCCCTGGTAAAGAACGAGATTTACAAAACGGATGATCGCCGAGGAATTAGCCGCCGACTCAATGGACGCGATATCGTCGGAATTAGCCCCCATCGCATCTTCGTCGCTCATACCCTCGCCGAGCGATTTGATCATGTCGGCTACGGAATCGTTGGAATCGCCGTAATACTGGGCGATGCGGTCCATAACGTCTTTCTCGCGCGCGAAGACGAACCGGACCTCCTTCGAAAGCGTAAAGAGCATTTCGTCGGAAATGCGCGGGTCGACGAGATCGAACGTCGCGAGCGTAACCGACATATCGTCGGCCGCGACAGGAAACACGTTATACATTCGGGCGGTCGACGCGGGGATCGCCTCGGTGACCTCGGTCTCGATCGTCATCGCTCCGAGGTCGATGGCCTCGGTATCTTCGTTAGCGGCCATACACGCCAGGAGATCGTCTTCGGTGATGATCTCCTGGTCGATCACGAGCTGGCGGACGCTCTTCGCCTCGGTTTTCGCGAGATCCTGAAGATCAGCGGCGCCGTCCTCGTCGATGTAACCGTTGTTGACAAGTATCTGGAGAATCGGGTCGAGCATCGCTTAAGCTCCCATTTCCTCTTTGAGCTTCTGGACCACGCTGTCGGGATCCTGAGACTTCGTGATAAGTTCCTCGTAAGAGATATATCCGTTCTTGTAATGATCGAGAAGACACGCGTCGAGCGTCATCATGCCGAACTTCGCGCCCGTCTGAAGATCGGACTTGATCATGTTTGTCTTATTGTCGCGGATACGGCTTCTGATGGCGTCTGTCGACGTCATGATCTCGAACGCGGCGATACGGCCGTGAACCTCGCCGTTCTCGTCGAGTTTAGGAAGGAGAATCTGGGAGATTACCGCCTGAAGACCGGCGGCGAGCTGGGTTCTCACCTGCTCCTGTTGATTCGTCGGGAACGCGTCTACGATACGGTCGACCGTCTCGGCGGCACCGGTCGTATGAAGCGTACCGAAAACGAGATGGCCCGTTTCAGCCGCGGTGATCGCCGCGCCGATAGTCTCCAAGTCGCGCATTTCACCGACGAGAATAACATCGGGGTCCTGACGCAGAGCGCGGCGGATCGCCTCGGCGAAGCTCGGCACGTCGTCGCCGACTTCGCGCTGAGTGATGAGCGACTTTGCGGAATTGTGGTAGAATTCGATAGGATCTTCAATCGTGATGATGTGAACGCCGCGCTCGTGGTTGATGACGTCTAGCATCGAGGCGAGCGTCGTCGACTTACCCGAGCCCGTAGGACCGGTTACGAGAATAAGGCCGCGCGGCTTGAAAAGAAGCTCTTTAACGACCGGAGGAAGGCCCAGCTGCTCCATCGTCAGAAGTTTAGAGGGAATCTGACGCAAGACCATACCGTAACGTTTACGCTCCTTAAATACGGACACACGGAAACGAGTTCCGTCGGGATGGGCGAGAGCGAAGTCGGCGCCGCCGTTGCGCTCAACCTCCTCCATCTGCTTCTCGGTCGAAACCTCCTTGCAGAGCCGATACGTATCCTCTTCGCTCAACGCCTCGTCGGCAAGCGGAAGAAGCTCTCCGTGAACGCGGAGCTCCGGCGGCATGTACGCGCGGATGTGAAGGTCGCTGCCGCCTTCATCAATCGTAGCCTGCAAAAGTTCATTCATCGTAATGTCCATTTAAATTCTCCTTAACTTCTCTTTACTGATCACTAACTACTGACTCCTAACCCCTGACTGCTAATCAGCGTCACCCATCGTCACGCGCAAAACTTCAGATAAGCTAGTCATACCACTAGCAACCTTAAGCATTCCGTCTTCACGCAACGTGCGCATTCCCATTTCGCGGGCGCGCTGGCGAAGAATCGTAGCGGGCGCGTGTTCAAAGATAAGACGCTGAATCGTATCGTCCACCTTGAAGATTTCGAAAATACCCTTTCGACCCTTGTAACCGCTACGGCCGCACCTGTCGCAACCGGCGCCGGTATACATCGACTCCGGAATCGTCTTGGCGATTGAACCGAGCATTTTAAGGTCACGCTCTGTCGGATTATATTGAGTCTTACACTTCTCGCATATCGCCCTTACGAGTCGCTGCGCCATCGCCGCGCGGAGAGCCGACGCTACGAGGAACGGCTTTACTCCGATATCCAATAGACGCGTAACCGCCGAAGGCGCGTCGTTCGTATGCAGAGTCGAGAACACCAGGTGACCCGTTAGAGCCGCTTCCATGGCGATATCGGCTGTCTCGGCGTCACGGATTTCGCCGATCATCACGATATTGGGCGCCTGACGGAGAATCGAGCGGAGGGCTGCGGAGAAGTCGAGACCGACATCCTTATTAACCTGGACCTGGTTAATGCCGCTCATCTGGTATTCGACAGGGTCTTCAACCGTAATAAGTTTTTTATCAGGCGTATTGATCTGGCCTAAACAGGCGTAAAGAGTCGTTGTCTTACCTGAGCCTGTAGGACCGGTCACGAGAACTACGCCGTCGGGAAGCTTAATAAGACGCTCGAACGTAGCCTGGTCATCCGTCAAAAAGCCCAACTGGGGAAGACCGAGCGAAAGATTCGACTTGTCGAGAATACGCATTACGATCGACTCGCCGTGATTTGTAGGCACCGACGATACGCGAAGGTCGAGGTCCTTGCCGTTGACGGTGATCTGGATTCGTCCGTCCTGCGGGATGCGCTTTTCGGAAATCTTCATCTTCGACATGATCTTTATGCGCGAGATGATGGCCTGCTGGAGGCGCTTCGGCGGCGAGTCCATTTTTCTCAAGGCTCCGTCGATACGGTAGCGGACACGGAACTCCTTCTCCATCGGCTCGATATGAATATCGGAAGCCTTCATCTTGATGGCGGTCGTGATAAGCATCGTCGCGAGCTTTACGACAGGAGCGTCATCGCCCGTCGCGTCATCACCGTCAAGCCCCATCTCATCGCGCGTCTGGACATCGGCGGGAGCCTCGTCGGCGTAAAGCTTGGCCATAGCCGCCTGAATTTCAGAGCGTGGCGAAACAACGGCCTGAACATCACGCCCGTGAAGAACGTACCTGAGCGAATCGATGGCGTCATAGCCCATCGGATCCGAAAGCGCGACCGTAATGGAGTCCTCATCGGCGACGACAGGAACGACGCCGTACTTCTTGGCGATGTCGCCCGGAAGCTCCTTTACGATTTCGGAACTGATCGCATCGGCGTTGATGTGACAGTACTTAAGCCCGAACTGGTCGGCGAGAGTCCCTAAAACCTCATCTTCGCCGACGGCACCGCCTGCAACGAGAACGTCGAGAGTCGTTTCGTTTTCGGCCTTCATCGACTTCGAAGCCATCTCAATCTGTTCAGGACTTATAAAGCCCCGCTCAGTCAACAGCTGAAGTACATATTCATCGTTACTTGTCATAAGTTAACACATATTATAACTAAAATGCCGTTTTACTGCAACTTCACCTGCATTTGAAGAAGATTCTTAAGCGACGTGCGTCGCTCGCGCACGGTGTTGTTCTGAATCGCCTTATCGACCGCATATGGAACGCCGATTACCAAGACAAGTTTCCTTCCGCGCGTGATCGCGGTGTAAAGAAGATTACGCTGAAGCATGACGTAATGCTGGGTATGAACAATCACGACAACTGCCGGATATTCGCTGCCCTGCGACTTGTGAATCGTTGTCGCGTACGCGAGAACCAGCTCATCGAGATCGCCCGCGTCGTAGCTGACGGGCCTACCGTCGAACGAAACGATCATCCTGCGCTCCTCGGGATCAACCACCTTTACAAAGCCAGTATCGCCGTTGTAGACATCCTTGTCGTAATTGTTCCTGAGCTGCATCACCCTGTCGCCGACGCGGAACGCCCCGCCCGCGCGGATGATCGCATCGCCTTTCGGATTAAGAGCCTTCTGAAGTTCAAAGTTGAGATTCTCGGTCCCTAGAAGATTGCGGCGCATCGGAGTTAAAACCTGAATATCCTCCAACGGCTTTAAACCGAACTTTCTGGGAATGCGCTCGGTCATAAATTCAATCGCCCTTTTAACGCACATCTCGGCGTCCTCGCAGCGGACGAAATAAAAATCGCTGTCACCGGAACGGACTTCAAGCGGCAGTCCCTCGTTGACGTTATGGGCATTGCGTACGATAAGTCCCGAGACATCCTGGCGAAAAATAAGATCGAGTTTCGTTGAAGCGATCGCGCCAGAAGCGATAAAATCACCCAATACGCTCCCCGGACCCACGCTCGGAAGCTGATCTGTATCGCCGACCCATACTACGCTCGCACCGTCGGGAATCGCCGAAAGAAGATTCGCGGCGAGCTTTATGTCTATCATCGACGTCTCGTCAAAGATAAAAACGTCGCCCTCGTACCGTTCGGTTTCGTCGTATGTAAAACGATTTGTCACGGGATTCCACTTTAAGAGCCTGTGAATCGTCTGCGCATCGGCGCCGACAGACTCGGTCATACGCTTCGCGGCACGGCCGGTGGGGGCCGCGAGCACGACTTTTAGGTTTCTTACCTTGTAAATCTCAACTAAAGCGCGGACTATCGTCGTTTTGCCGACGCCGGGCCCGCCCGTAATTATCGAAAATTTGTTTTCAAGACAGCGCTTCAGCGCGAGCGACTGTGTAGCCGCGAGGTTGAAGCCTGCCTTACTCTGCCACCATTCAATCGCCTTCTCCGGGTCGATGGAGCGGAACGAGGACGGCGCGGCAAGTATGCGACGAACATTTTTAGCAACCTTGCATTCTGAAGCGTAAATATGCCGTAAACATATTTTTCTTACGCCGCCCTCCTCATCGGACGGCAGAGCGACGATTCGCAAAGAGGCAATTTCCTCTTCAAGCGCCGATGAGAGAATTTCAGTCGGGATTCCCGTCAATTCATTCGCATGCAAAAGAAAGTCGTTTTCGAAAGTCCAGCAATGCCCACCGTCCTCCGCTTCGGTCTCAAGCGTATACGAAATCGTCGCTCTCGCCCTGATCGGAGAATCGGACGGTATCCCTACCGAAAGCGCAATCTTATCGGCGGTCGCGAAACCGATTCCCCAGATATCGCGACAAAGCTGGTACGGATCACCTTTAATTATCGCTATCGCGTCAGGTCCGTATTTGCGGACTATCTTCGTCATTTTCGCGACACTGATGCCGTACGTCTGGCCGAAGATCATATTCTCGCGCATCGTCTCGTTGGCGTGCCAGCTCTTTCGTATCTGCTCGATTTTAGATCGACCTAATTTTGGAACCTCCGCAAGCCTCGCAGACTGGTGTGAAAGAACATAGAGCGTATCCTCTCCGAATTTAGAGACGATGCGCTTGGCGAGAACTTTTCCAATACCTTTTATAAGACCAGACGCCAAATAACGTTCTATGCCGACAAGCGACTTCGGCGCGACGCAGACGATTTCATCAGCCTTGAACTGTCGGCCGTGAACCTTATCGGAGACCCAACGTCCTTTAGCCGAGACTTCCTCGCCTTCCCATGCCGCCTGCGTCTTGCCGACAACGGTAATCTCTCTGGCGCGAGCAAGTTCAAACTCCGACGGAGGCTCGACGTGAAGAACGGTATAACCGTTCTCTTCATTGCGATAGACGACGCTTTTGATTACGCCGCCTACCGTTTCGAGTTCTTCAATCTTCCCTCGCTCTGTGCGCTCGGGATTCATTTTACAAGCTCGTCAATCAACTCTTCAATAGGCGAAGCGACGGAGCGCACATCAAATTTGAACTGATTGATTTTGACGCGGACTTTATTCTTGGAAATATTACGGTAGCGGGCGAACTTCCAGCCGTCTTCAACGGAAAGCGGCTTTTCCATATTCTCGCCGTGATTGGACGTATTGAGCTTCGACCAGATTTTCCCGTCCTTGGAAAGTTCGATTACGCCCGCCTTGACGGCCGCGTTGTCGCCGAGCTTGGCATGAAAATAATCTGTCTGCCACTTTTCAGGAACCTGGATACCGAACGACTCGCCGGGGGCTATCTCGGCATATTCCATAATGCGCACGTATCCGGCGTACTTGCCGTCAAGCTTGACGATAGGCTTAGGAAAAGCGCGCGCATTTGAAAATCCCTTAAAGCCGGACGCTGCGCTGAAATCACGTCCCGTCTTCCTCTTATACGCGGATTTAAGCGTACCCTCCAGTATAAGGTCAATAAGCGGTTTAAGTTCGCGCGTTGCCGTAGCGGGCTTCGCGATCCACTGTTTGTCGTTGGCGAATGTCGCGGCGGCGAACTTGGCGCGATGATATTCGGCAAGAGTTTCCGAATGCGACATCAGCTCTTTCAGGTATGAAACATGCGACTTGATATCATCCCCGTCATTGTAATTTTTATAAATATCAAGCGCCTTAAACGCAATCAACATCTGATACTTCTGAGCCTCGAGCCACCCGTCAATCTCCCAGCCGAGATCGTATCTTTCGCGAGGCAATTCCGCCAAAAGATACTCCGCGGCTTTGTAGATCTCTTCGAAAAGATCTTCAAGTTCTTCCAGCGTCTCATTAGAGAGTTTGCCCGAGGCGTTGAACTCATTGCGGGCCTTTTCGCAGAGCGGCGCGGCCGAAACGCTCTCTTCGCGGCGGTAGCCGTGACCATTGGGACCTTGGTCGGAATTATGCTCCGCGAAAATCCTCATCGCCTTCGCGACTTTTTTATCTTTATAAAGCTTCTCGAAAGACTCCTCCCAGACTTTCTTCGAATCGAAATTTTTAGGATCCTTGCACCACTTGGCGATTCCGTAAAGCGCTATCTTGCTCGCTTCGCAATTCTCCATAGGATTGGACACGAAACCCGAGCAGGCGACATCGTCGAGCCCGTATGTCCGGCCGAGAAGAATTTTGGAGCGGCAGTAATCGTTAACGGGCCAGTTCCACCAGATAAACGGAGGACGCTTGAAATCTTCGGTTATCTTCTTCACCGCATCAGCCGTGATGTCGGAGCAGATTCCGCGCCCCGTCCACATGATGTGAACGCGCCTGTCGAGCTTTTCGCCGAGAGTTTTCTGATAGGGATGACCGAAACCCCAGTAGACGTTAGGGCACATAATGAGCGGAGCGCAGCCTTTCCTCTTGTCGATAAATTCCTTGAGAATACGGTTGCCTACTTCCGCATGAAATTCAGCATCGGCAGCTCCGAAGTCGTCGAAAAAGACGGCGAACGATCTGAAACCCGCATCGTACATCCAGCCAAGCTTTTTGAATAGCGCGGCGTAATCCTCTTTAGATCCCTTCTTAAAACCGCTTCCCAGATGGATCGCCCAGCAGAAGTTGATTTTATTAGCCTTCGCGACCTCGAGGAGCTTTTTGAAATCCTTCATCTCCTTCTCGGGATACGGCTCACGCCACTTCGAATGATGGTAAGGGTCGTCCTTCGGGCCGTAAATGAAAATGTTCATATTATGCTCGCCCATGAACTTGAGAAGCGAAAGACGCCCCTCAGTACCCCACGGACGGCCATAGTACCCTTCAACAACGCCGCGCAATGGAATAGTCTCGGCAAGTGCGCCGAACGTCGCAATCGCGATTAGGACGGCAATTATATTTTTTTTCACCATCTTACTCCTCTCTTATTTAATCACATTCAAGCCCTTTTTCAAAAGCTGTTTAACATCCTTGTATTCGAACACACCTTCAACCGGCGTATCGACTGTTCCTGAAGCTTTCTCACCCGTGAACTTAAGGTCTACTTTTATCCAGCCGTCGGGATGAGGATGGCTCGCCTTGATTTCCTTCAGCCCACCGGGCAACGGCGCAATGCGGACCCTTTTGAAGAAAGCGGAGTCAGACTTTATTCCGGCAAGCCCCGTCTGCATAAACCAGATAGGATGAGCGCCCCAGGCATGACAATCGCTGCGCGATTCGATCTTTTCGTTCTCGGGCTTTTCGAGAAGAGTCGTAACTCCAAGATCGACATATCCGCGCCACAGATCCAGGCGCTTCAAAAAGAGATCGGAGCGCCCCATCTTGAAGTACGCATCGAAAAGGTAGTACGAGAAATAAACCGTGCAGCGCGACAGATCCTTATCTTCTGTGAGGTGCTTAAAAGCTCGCTCTCTCTTGTCGGCCGGGAGCACATCGCCGATTATCGCCAGCGCCTGGGCGTGCTCGGAAAAGTATTTCATCGCGGGAGTGTCGGAAAGAAGACCGCGCTTTTCGCACCAGAACTTCTCTATGATTTTCTTTTTGAGCCGCTCGCTCTTCTCCAGCCAATACCGGGCCTGCAGATCGTTGCCGAAGGCAGCCTCGACCTTTGCAGCCGACTGCATGGCGAGAATGTAGAAGAGATTTATCTCGGCGCTTACTCCGTAGCCAAAACGGCTGTCGGGGGCCGTACCCTGATTAGGCCAATCGACGGCCCAATCCATGAAGCTCCAGCCGGGAAGATTCTCCAAAAGCCCATCGGCGTTCTCATAATACTCGACTCCCGAAAGCGACTTTCTCATCCCGGGAATGCGAGCCCTCAGCCATTCGCGGTCCGCGCCGCCGGCGAGATAGTCGCCGTACATGCACAGATAGCAAAGCGTATAAGTGTACGACTCCTGAATGCCGCGCGTCGGGAAATTCATCGGACACGATCCGTCGTCGCGCGTCGCGAGCTCGAAAATCTCGATGGCGCGCTTTATTATCCTGTCGTCGCGCGACATGGCGGCGAGAACGAGAAGCTGAACGCGGGTGTCGCCGGGGTACATCTGCTGCTCGTAATACGGGCAGTCGAAAAGCATTTCATGACAGCACATCTGCATCGCTCTCGCGCAGATTTTGCGGATCTCGGCGAATCTGCCGGCTTCGGCGGCCTCGAAGGAGCTTTCAAGCTCGACGGGATAGCGCGATTCGATCAGGTGCATATCCTTCAAAACCAGCGGCTCGCCGAGCGTTTCGATATCGATACGGCACCAGCGTCCGCAACGGAACCACGGGGAAGAGAATTCACCCTCAAGGCCGTCCGAAATAAAATCGTCGCCGTACCCCTCAAGGTATTTCCCGAGTATCTCCGAACGGTTGGCCTTTCTCTTGGTATCTCCATCGCGGGCCGATTCGGTCCAGGTCCAGGAAACGCGAGCTCCATTGGCGCCTTTCATTTTAAGAACGGGATATGCGCACGTATAAACGCCGAGATCGACGGCCAGCTGAAGTTTGGTATTAGCGGGCACAATCAATTCGCCGCCGTCTTTGAAAAATCTGTTAAACTCTGCGACAAGCGGATCTTCCATTTCTGCTTTCGTATAGACGTGCTCCGTGCGCCACTTCGCCGTGCGCGAAACGGCTTTGACCGTTCCTGCCCGGATTTTCGATTCGGTTTGATCGGGAAGCTGTGTCGGGAACAGCATCCAGCCGGGCGTTCTGAGACCCCACATGTCGGGACCTTTCCGTTTTACCGGCTCGCGGACAACCGCCGCATCGCTCCACGCTTTCGGCTCTGCCGCATAAGGTCCGCGCCCTGTAATTTCGAATTGCGAACCCGTTCCCCACACCTTGTTGGCGAAACCCATCGGCCTAAACCCGTCGAGCCAGCCGACCTGCCACTTTGCCTTGCCCGTCGTAAGTTTAGCGTCATAAGCGCCCTCGGCTTTAAGAATAAATCCGCCGCGATATGAAAGCTGCGCTAACGGCGCGTGATCGCCGATTTTCCAGACTACCGCTTCAATGGTGTGTTTTCCGGGAGAGAGGTTTTTGACGCGATAAGTCTGATACTGCCAGTTCTCGACCGCCGCGCGATTGGGACCGCGGGCGACAAAGCGCCCGTCGAGAGTGAGGTAGAACCTTTCATCGGCGGAGACGTCAAACACAAGTTCATCGTCGTTTTCTGAGGACTCGAACTCTATCTTAAACTTCGCGAACTTAACCTCGCTCGAATTGACGTGGCCGGAGTGAGGCGTTTCGTCGCCTTTTTCGGCAAGTCCGTTGTTGCCTTTAACCCATAACCAGGCCGCCTCGTCAACCGGCTGAATCCTTAAAACATTGGTATTACCGCGCGTCACGCGTTGAGGGCGGAAAACCCGCTCAATCTCCATAGCGCGGGCAGTCTGTGACAATGCGACGAAACACAACGATAAAGTAAGAATTTGATATTTTTTCATGAATGAAATTATATCAAATGTGCTAAAAAATGTGGTAACTATTTCTATTTCGTAAAAGCCGCAATTTCATTTAGTCCCATTCGTCATTCAAAACCCATGACCTTCAAGAACCTGGATTTTAGCCCAGCGGCCGCGGCGCCAGCGGATCAGGGTTCCGGACATGATTACAAGAACGTACCCCACCATCGTCGCCCAAAGCGCCGGCATCGTATTGTGGAACCTGGCGACAATAAAGACGACCGGCATCCAGATCACGAAAGAGGCAACAAACATCCATATCATTACAAACTTCGTGTCGCCCGCGCCCTTAAGAGCGCCGGAAACGACCGTATCGGTGCTGTCGAAGAGCATCCACGCGGCCATCAAAAGAAGCAGAGAAAATCCAGCCGACATAAATTCGGCATATTTAGTTAAATCATCTGGCGCAAAGAGAGAGAGTATAGGCTTATAAGCTAAAAGTACAATCGAGCAAGCAATAACAACAAAGCCAAGCGCAAGATGAAGCGTCTTAACGAGCGCCTTTCGCGCGCCTTCGGGATCACCGCGCCCGCAAGCGTGGCCTACTAAAGTCTGAGCGCCGATCGCGAATCCCGCCATCGGAGCGTAAAGAAGATAATTTATCGTAAAGCATGCGTTCGACGCGGCGAACGCGACTTCGCCGACGCGTCCCGTGACAAACACGAACGTCGTAAACGAGGCCATATTCAAAACCTCGTACGCGCCAGCCGGAATACCGAACCTGAGAACCCGCAACGCAAGACGCAGAGTACCCTCGTACGAAGGCGGACGGGGACATTCTTTGCGGTACTCGCGATGAGCGAGGAGCGCAAGAGTCGCGAACTGAAGAAAGAGCGCGATCACCGTCGCCCACGCGGCGCCCTTCATGCCGAGTTCTGGAACGCCCCACCATCCGAAAATGAGAATCGGATCTATCGCGATATTGATAAGATTTCCCGCCAGACTCACCCAGAAGACTATCCGCGTCTTACCGCGTCCCGTGAAGAACGCCGAAGCCGCCATTTGGCCGAAGACAAAAAATCCGCCGAGCATCACGATCGTATAATATGACGTTTCCAATGAAAGTATCTCGCTCGACGCGGCGGTAAGTTCAAAAATAAAATTCCCGAGAGGTATAAGAGGGAACATCAGAAGCCCTGAAACCGCGGCAATCATCATTCCTACGCGGTAACTGCGGTAGATATTAGGCGTATCATTCGCGCCGTGATATTGCGAGACGAACACACCCGAATACCCGGTTATCGAATGAAAAAAGCTCATGAAAATCCATGAAAGAGTCGATGCGGGTAAAATCGCCTCCAATGACGACATCGAATAGCGAGAGAGAAAGGCGCGGTCGGCGAACTGCATCGCGGCGTGATTGACCATCCCGAGAGCGAGCGGCCAGACGATTTTCAGGACATCTAAATATCCCGCCCTTTTCGATTCTCTAAAATCGCTTTCCAAAATTAAACCGCTTTCGCGTCAGAAGCGGCGACGCTTCGAGAGCAGATAGAGAACGAAAGCGATAAGCCCCGTAGAGCACGCCGCAATCGCCGAAAGAAGCCAAAACACCTTCGGGTCACCGCCACCGTCGACAAACGGTAGCTTAATATTCATACCGTAAGCCGAAGTAATCAAAGTAGGCACGGCCAAGAAAATCGTAACGACCGTAAGATACTTCATCACGTTATTAAGGTTGTTGTTAATGAGCGAAGCGAAAGTATCGAGAGTACCGTTAAGAATGTTAGCGTGGATCGTCGCCGTTTCGAGCGCCTGCTGATATTCGACCATAGCGTCCTCAAGCTGATCGCGGTCGTCCTCCGAAAGCGCTAGCTGGCGCGCGGTATTGGCGCGGGCGAGGGCGATGGTATCGGCCTTTAAAGAGGTCGTAAAATATACGAACGTCTTTTCGATCGTTAAAAGCTTCAAGAGTACTTCGTTCGAAATCGACCTATGCAGCTCCTCTTCGAGAGCGAGGGTGCGCTGATGGACATCCTGAAGATAGCGCAAGAAGAGTACGCCACCATGCCAGAGAAGACGGAACGCGAAGCGGTACTGATCGCTCGGCGGACAGACGCGGCGGATCTGATCGAGAAACGCGGTCGTGACGGGAGTTCTCGCGCTGCAGACCGTAATGACGGAGCGCCCAAAAAGAATAATGCCGAGCGGGACCGTACGATAGGGAACAACCTCATCATCCTCCAAAGGACACGGCACGTGAATAATGAGCATCGACGAATCGTCGTCGTAGTCGAAACGCGGACGTTCTTCAGAGTCGAGAGGGTCGGTTAAAAAGTCGCGCGGCACTTGAGAGAAAGTTAAAACTCTCTCAAGTTCGGTGGTCGTAGGTTCAACGAGATTAATCCAACAGGAAGGCGCAAATTCAAGCGTCTCCTTAAGACCTCCGTTCTCCCACTGGTAAATCGATATCATGACCGCCCTCCATATCTTTTATCCGATTGAGGTTCAGGCCAGCTGATCGAGGAATCTTACATCGTTCTCGTAAAGCCAGCGGATATCCTGGATGCCGTACTTGATCATCGCGATACGCTCGACGCCGAAGCCGAACGCGTAACCCGAGACAGCGTCGGGATCGTAACCGACATGCTTGAATACGCGGGGATCGACCATGCCGGCGCCGGCGACTTCAATCCAGCCGGACTGCTTGCAGACGTTGCAACCCTTACCCTTGCAGACATGGCAGGTAAAATCGACCTCGACCGAAGGCTCGGTGAACGGGAAGAAGTGAGGACGGAAGCGAACCGTAACGCCATCACCCATCATCTCTTTAGCGAAGTACGCGAGAACGCTCTTTAAGTCAGCGAGCGAAACGCTCTTGGTATCAACGTAAAGGCCTTCGATCTGATGGAAGTTCGCGGAGTGGGTCGCATCTGTCGTATCGCGGCGATAAGTGCGCCCGGGGCAAATGATTCTCACGGGCGGCTTATTAGCGAGCATCGCACGGATCTGGACGGGCGAAGTCTGGGTTCTCAAAAGGCAATCCTCGCCGAACCAGAAAGTGTCGCTGCGATCCATCGAAGGATGGTGGGCGGGAGTATTAAGAGCCGTAAAGTTGTTGAACTTATTCTCAAGCTCGGGACCGTCGGCTACAGTAAAGCCGAGACGCGCGAAAATCGCGGCGCTCTCTTCGATAACGCGCGAGAGAGGATGCTTAACACCGAGCCCCCACCAGCGGCCGGGCATCGTAAGATCGGCGTCGACAGCTTTCTCGGCCGCCGTAAAACCCTTGGACGAAAGAGCGGTCTCGACCTCGGCGCGCCAAGCCTGAACAGCCTTACCGAACGCGGGGCGCTCTTCTTTAGGGACATCCTTCATCGCCTTAATAAGCGCGGGAATCGAGCCATTACGACCGACATACTTAACGCGAAGAGCTTCAACCGCTGCGGCATCAGCCGCCGCCGCTACTTCTGCAAGGCTCGCTGCCTTTGCGATTTCGAGTTCTGCAAGAGTCATTTTAATTCCTTAGATAAGTCCGACACCGGCGAGCGTCGCTTTCATTCTCTCAAGATTACCGTCCGTCGTCTCGCAGAGAGGAAGACGGAACACACGATCAATTTTACCCATAAGCGCGAGAGCCTCTTTAACCATTACGGGATTAACGTCGATAAAGAGATCGCGGAAAAGCTTATAATATTTATTATGATATTCGCGCGCCTTAACATAGTCACCAGCCATCGCGAAGCGGACCATGTCGCCCATTTCTTTAGGAATTACGTTGGAAGCGACTGAAATTACACCCTCGGCGCCGACAGAAATCATAGGAACGGCGAGCGAGTCGTCACCGGAAAGAACGGTGAAATCGGGGAGCATATTCTTAATCGCAGAGACGCGATCTACAGAACCTGCAGCCTCCTTAATGGCTACGATATTCGGGTGGCTAGCTAAGCGCGCAACGACATCAAGCGGAATCTCGCGCCCGGCACGCCCGGGAACATTATAAAGAATAACGGGAAGGCCGAGGTCGGCTACCGTCATAAAGTGGCGATAGATGCCCTCGGCGTTGGGCTTATTGTAGTAGGGAGTCACCTGCAAACTCGCATCGGCTCCGCCCGCGTCAATAACGGCCTTAGTTAAAGAAATCGCTTCGGAAGTTGAATTCGCGCCGGTCCCGGCTACAATCGTAACCTTACCGTTCGCGAATTCGATGGTCTTTTCGATTACCTTATGATGCTCTTCATGGCTCAAGGTCGGAGATTCGCCGGTCGTACCGACAGCGCAGATACCTTCGACGCCGGCGGCAACCTGTTCCTCGACTATGGCCTTTAATTTGCCGTAATCGACCTCGCCCTTCGTATCGAAGGGAGTTATCATCGCCGTGATTGTGCCTGAGAGTTTCATTGTCATTCTTCCGAAGCGTTTATTGACTTTTAAACCTGTTAGCCGTTCTTCTTCTCGAAGTCCTTCATGAAGGCGACGAGCGCGTCAACGCCTTCCATCGGGAACGCATTGTAGATCGAAGCGCGGATACCGCCGACGGAACGGTGGCCCTTCAACGAGCTCATTCCGGCGGCCTTGGCCTCTTCGATGAACTTCTTCTCGAGAGCTTCGTCGCCGTTCTTGATGCGCCAGGTGACGTTCATGAGCGAACGATATTCCTTAACGGCGGTGCCCGTCCAGAAGTCGCTCGAATCAATCACGTCGTAAATCTTGCCGGCCTTCTCGACGTTGAGCTTAAAGAGGTTCTCCTTGCCCATCTTCTTGACCCACTTCATCGTTTCGCCGAAGATGTAGATACCCCAGGTCGGAGGCGTATTGTAAAGAGAATTCTCCTTCGTGTAGGTGCGGTACTGGAGCATCGTGGGGATGTCTTCAGGGCCCTTCTCCGCGAAATCGTTGCGGATTGCGACGACGGCCATACCGGAAGGACCGAGGTTCTTCTGGGCGCCGGCGTAGAACATCGAGAACTTATTGTAGTCGCGCTCGCAGCTGAGGATGTCGGAAGACATATCGCCGATCAAAGGAACGGATACGTCGGGAATCGTCTTCAATTCAGCGCCCGAAATCGTCTCGTTCGTGCAGATGTGGGCGTAAGCGGCGCCCTCGGTCCAGTTGAAGGTGTCGGGCTGACGGGTAGGAATATCCTTCTGGCAGTCGGCGACGATGTTTACGGAAGCGCCGCGAAGAGCCGCGACCTTCTTGGCCTCCTTGATGGCCTTGTTGGACCATGTGCCGGCGTTGGCGTAGTCGGCGACCTGACCGTTGCCGAGGAAATTCATGGGGATCATGCCGAACTGCATGGACGCGCCGCCCTGGATAAAGCAGACGGACCAATCATCGTTAAGGCCGCAGAGCTCCTTGAACGTGGCGATCGCCTCCTGATGGATGGCATCGTAATCCTTGCCACGGTGGGACATTTCCATTACGGACATTCCCGTACCCTTGTAATCAACGAGATCCTTCTGAGCATCCTGAAGGACTTCGAGCGGAAGCGCCGCGGGACCGGCGGAGAAATTATATGCACGTGCCATTTTAAGTTTACCTTTCGTCTGATCTTTTTAGAGTTTATCTTTATTTTACCTTGCCCGTAGAGATTATCAAGTGGACAATTGCGGATATTATACTCTTTTAACCGCTTTCAGGCAAGCGCTCTGGCCATGCATCCACTTTTGCTACCGCTAATAAGAGCTCTTGACCAATGGTCAAACGCCGTCGCGCACTCGCGCCGCAAAATCAACATACGAGTCGTAGATTTTAGAAGCGTCAAACTGCTCGTCAAGCATTCGCGATGAGGCTTTACGCATTTCAGCAAGGCGGGGGAGAAGAGATTTTACGGCCTGAACCAGCGAAGCGCTCTCACCGAACGAATATGACACCCCCGCGCCGTATTCATTTAAAAGGCGAGCGCTCTCACCGCCCAGCGAACTGACAATAGCGAGAGAACTCTTTGCGTAGTCCGCCAATTTATAAGGTATCCCGACACAGCTCGACGGATCCATCGGAACAAGACCGACATCGCTCCTCTTTAAGAGTTCTCCGAGTTCCGATTCGCTCAGATACCCGTGAAATTTTACGCCCGTTATGCCCTTTCTTTCGACAAGCTCTTTAAGAGCATCTTCCTGCTCCCCTTTACCAGCAATATCCAAGTTAGCAAGAGCGCCTAACTCCCCGACGGCCTCGACAGCCGTCACCAGGTCGTAGCTTCTGCCCATGTTACCCGCATAGACTATACGCAAGGGGACTGTCCCCGTTGAGGTATGAATGAGGGAAGGGGGAAGAGGGAAGAGGGAAGAGGGATAGTGTTTGGGCAGATTAGTAAGGGGAGTGTCCCCTTTAGTTATGCCGTGGTAGAAGCGGCGGATATCTTTAGAAAATCCATAAGAACGCGCTAGTTCCACGTAATTATCGGCGACGGTGGTAATTGCAGATGCCCTTAAATAATTGCGCTTTGCCAATCGTCTTAACGGCCAGAGAAAGATTCTGGGCACGACCCGCTCGAATGTCTCGGGCCATGCGTCCATGATATCGACAATGACTCTGGCACCTGTTTCAGAGGCTATCGTATGAGACGCGTCGACCAGACCTAAAGGCGGAGAGCTCGCGATTATAAGATCAGGCGCTTTATAGCGACCGTTTCGAATCGCTTCGCGGGCTGCCTTTAAAAACGTTTTCGCCAGTTTACGGTGGGACATTAAGCGACTTAAAGAAACATTCTTAAAATACGGCTTCGTTTCCAGTATCTCGATCTCAAACGGCACTTCAATGCCAAAATCCAAAACCCGCTTTTTTTTATTCGCATGGGAAAAATCGCTCGTCCAATAAACGACAGTATGCCCCGCCTTACGAAACGCTTCGGACATAAGCCAAAAGCGCATTGGGCGATACCCTTCCAAAGGCAGATTGTCAAAAGGATTTACAATCCAGACATTCACGCCTTAGCCCCTTTTCAGTGTACCTTGGCCTTGAAAGTCAAAAGAAGCGTATCAAGCGAATCTATCGAATCCGAAATCTTAGCTCCGCCGGAAATCGTTATACGCAAAATCGCCGCCTCAAAAAGAGTGTAAACGAGCGATGTCGCGGAATTAATGTTAAGAGCGGCATCAAATTCGCCCTTATGCCTGCCCTCGACAATCAACGAATGAATAATGCGCCTCATACCGACCGTATGACGCATAATATTCTCAATAGGAACCTTACCCTTACGTTGATACTCACTTAAAAAATCGATAATTACACAAAGAAAATCGCGATTATCATAAAGAAGCGCGAATACCGCCGTGCACAACTGACGCAACTTAGCCCCTGCCGCCTGGCCAGAGCGCATAACTTCATGATATTTATCAGCGATTGAAGACGTTGCCTCGTTGATCGCTTCATTGAATATCGTGCGCTTATCCTTAAAGTACGTATATAAAAGCGTACGCGCAACACCGCACTCGCTCGCGATCATGCCGAAATTGACAGCGTTAAAGCCATGGCGGGCGAACAGCTTTAAGCTGGTCGCCCGGATTTCGCGTTTGCGCTCTTTATGATTTATCGCTTTTGCCATGGCCGCCATTCCTTCAGGCGGTATATTATATCAAATTAGAACGAGTACGACACAGAGGCCGAAACGATGTGTGAATAGGAGTTGTCGCACTGGAACTTGTGGCCTCCGATCATACGGGACTCGGACTCCATGATAATGAAGTTGTAGCCGAGATCGACGCGCCAGTTATCGAGGAACTTGTAGCCTACGCCAAAGCCGACGATATGACGGTCACCGGGAGGAAGCATGGTCGTACCGTGAGCTTCGCCCGAAGGATCCCAGTCGTAGGAATAACCGAGTCTGCCGGAGAAATTCCTAGTGAAATCATATTCAAAACCGAACCCAAGGCGCCAGGCGTCATGCCAATTGAGCTCTTCGGTATAACTGGTATGCTTACCGGAGTAATCCTTAGGCAAACGGAAATCAATGTGATTGACCGTACTCCACTCGGTCCAGGTAAGAGAGGCTCCGCCGCGGAACTTCTTCGTGAAGTCGTAATTCGCACCGAAAGTGAGTGAGGCGGGCAAGACGAGTTTAGCTTTGGCGCTTCCGTTGCGCGGCGCATTCAGCGCAGCGGCCTTGCCGGAATTATCGACATATTCGGCTTCCATATCGCCTTCAATGCGATGATTGATGCGGGAACGGTAAACCAAACCGAGGCGCAGATCGTCCGTGAGCTTATACTGGGTCGCGAGAACATAACCGCAACTGAAATCATCGCCTTCCAAATGAGTACGAATAAACTGACGACCTAAAGAAACATCTACAGGACCAAATACCGGATGCATCACCGTCGTATGTAAATCATCATGATCAAACGGCGTCTTCTTGTTCTCGAACGAAATGTACGACATGCGCGCACCAGCCGCAATTGACCAATTCTCCGTAATCTTATAAGCAATGTTAGGATTGAACGTGAACTGCTGAATTGTCGTTTCAGTCGTATCGGCTCTCAAATCCCAGTTGTTATCATACTTCGTACCGAGACCGTATTCGCAATACGTACCAAAACCCAAAAAGAACTTATCATTCCAAACAGGTGCTGCGATATACGCATGTGGCGGCGGGAACCAGCCGGGATTCATCTTAGACTGCATCTTACCGTCAACCTTGACATCGCAGAATGGATTGATAAGCGACATACCGACCATGACCTGCACGTTCGTGCACTCGGTCAAGTTAGCGGGGTTGTAGTAGTTGGCGGAAGCATCTCCTGTAGAACCGACAAGACCGTTACCCATACCTACGCCGCGAGCGGACGATTCGTAAAGACCGAATCCCGCAGCAAAAGCGGAACTGATAGCGGTAGCACACACTGAAGCGACTAAGAGCTTTTTCATTTTTGACAATTTCCTTTTTTTGTGTCCGTTTTGACATTTAGACATTTTTTGTCAAGTTGCGGGATAGTATATCACATCCTTCGGCTTGACACAATAGGGAATTTTGTCAAAAATGCAACTTTTTTGAATGTCTCAAAAACAGGCTTAAAAAGCCAGAATTTTGTAATAAGTAGAGCCTTTTACGCCTTTTTGTAAAAATTCCATAAAAGGTGCATTCTTTTTTGTAGAAGAAAAATCGATCGGATAATCTTCACCCAAGGTTTTTGAAGCGTAGTCATACGCGAAAAATTCGAGCGTCCGTCCCATTGCGCGGCAGCTCATCACGAAATCAGTAATCCGCTTTGACGCTAAATCAGCAACAATATAGCAGACTATCCCCTGCTCTGCGAATTTGTCGCGTGTACGGAATACAAAAATCTTCTTAGTATCATCATCGAGAAGTCGCTCAAAATCCCCCTCGTCGCGGCGGATTGTCGTCGCGTTGAACTGATTCGTCTTCCCGGCCATCTGCGCCAAGCGCGGAATATCGCCTTTCCGCGCCAGCGACGGAGCAACCTCAAGATTCAGGCTCTCCAAGTATTCTCCGACGGTAGTGAATGCGCTTACGTCAACCTTTGCACGGGACGCGTAATCGGCGGCGCGAAGGCGGTCTTCGTCAGTTTTCCCGATGTCGCTGAAAAAATATTGCCCTAAGCGGCGCAGAAACTGCGCCGGTCTAAACAGATCCTTCGGAAACGGAGCGACGGTCACTTCAGGCAAATGCGCCTTCATCTGGGCGCGTTCAAAGGGATTGTCATCGACAAAAACGACGCTGTCTGTCGAAAGGTTGAGTTCCCGGCAGGCTTCGATAAGATTCCCGGCCTTTGGCTCCCAATTGATTCTTCGTACGGCGAAGTCTGCGTCTTTTATCGGCATATCCGAGCGCATGAAGTTTTCGCTCTGATCGTTCTTCGTCAAAAGCACGAGAACGACGCCCTTTCTGCGCAATTCAAGAACACCCTTTTGGAATTCTGTGAACGGCTTAAGCGCATCGCGCCCGTCTTCACTTAAAATACCCTTCCAAAGAGTATTGTCGGCATCGAGCGCGAGAATCTTTTTCGGCGCGGCCAGAAGAGAAAACTCCGCTTCCTCTACGAGCGCGTCGATCGCATCGAGCGAATACGGCATCGACGCCAAAACTCTCATTCTTTCGTCAAAAAAGCTCGGCACTTCCTTTGAAAGAATGTCATCGTACACCGTCACGTCAAAAACAAGATCCGCCCCGAATTTATTCAGGGGCGAATCCTTGTCTATCAGTTCCTGCCTCCACGCGGCGAATCCCGCGGGAACGTAAACGTCAAATCCCGCCTTGCGGAAGTAAGGCGCAATCAATTCAAGCGCAACATCTCCCGTAAGAACGATTTTCATATTACATCGCGGCGGCGAGCGCGGCGGCGAACTCGGAGCACTTCACTTCCGTAGCGCCCTCCATCTGGCGGGCGAAATCGTAGGTTACCGTCTTCGCGGCGATAACCTTGTCCATCGCCTCGACAATCTTGTCGGCAGCCTCGGTCCAGCCCATGTAACGGAGCATCATTTCGCCCGAAAGGATGAGCGAGCCGGGATTTACCTTATCGAGATTGGCGTACTTGGGAGCCGTTCCGTGGGTCGCCTCGAAAACGGCGACGCCCGTTGAATAGTTGATGTTGGCGCCGGGCGCGATGCCGATTCCGCCGACGGTCGCGGCAAGCGCGTCGGAAACGTAGTCGCCGTTCAGGTTGAGCGTCGCGATCACATCGTATTCGGCCGGACGCGTCAGAATCTGCTGAAGGAACGCATCGCAGATGCAGTCCTTGACGACGATCGTGCGACCCGTCTTTGGATTCTTAAACTCACACCAGGGGCCCTTATCGATAAGCGTCGCGCCGTATTCGCGCTGTGCAAGCTTGTAACCCCAGTCGCGGAAAGCGCCTTCGGTGAACTTCTGAATATTGCCCTTATGTACGAGCGTCACCGACTTGCGGTCGTTGTCGATCGCGTACTCGATCGCCGCGCGGACAAGACGCTCAGTACCTTCGAGAGAAACGGGCTTAATGCCGATCGAGGAGGTCTCGGGGAAGCGGATTTTCTTTACCCCCATCTCGCCCAGGAGGAACGCCTTGATCTTCTCGACTTCGGGTGTTCCGTTCATCCATTCGATACCGGCGTAGATGTCTTCGGTATTCTCGCGGAAGATCACCATGTCGGTAAGCTCGGGACGCTTCACGGGGGAGGGAACGCCCTGGAAGTATCTGACGGGCCTTAAACAGACGTAAAGATCGAGCTCCTGACGCATCGCGACATTGATCGATCGGATGCCGCCGCCGACAGGCGTCGTAAGAGGACCTTTAATCGACACGAGGCAGTCACGGCAGGTGTCGAGAGTCTCCTTGGGGAGCCACTCTCCCGTTTGGTTGAAAGCCTTCTCGCCTGCGAGGACTTCTTTCCACTCGATCTTGCGTTTGCCGCCGTAGGCCTTTTCGACCGCCGCGTTCCAGACGACCATCGCAGCCTTCGTGATATCAGGGCCCGTACCGTCGCCCTCGACAAAAGGAATTACAGGATTTTCGGGGACACAAAGCTTCCCGTTCCGCATCGTGATTTTTTCGCTCATATCAACCTTTTTATTTTTCTTTTATGGTGCCTTTAAGTACCGCGATGAACGCCGACTGAGGAACATTGACGTGGCCGAACTCCTTCATACGGGCTTTACCGCGCTTCTGCTTCTCAAGAACCTTCATCTTTCGCGTAACGTCGCCGCCGTAGAGTTTCGCGAGAACGTCCTTACGGAACGGACGGATATCCTCGCGGGCGATGATCTCGCGCCCGATCGCCGCCTGAACCGGAATCTTAAACTGGTGGGGCGGAATCGAATCGGCGAGCGCCTTGCACATCTGAATGCCGCGCGTTCTCGCCTTGTCGCGGTGGACCATCGTCGCGAACGCGTCGACGGTCTCGCCGTTGAGAAGGATATCCATCTTGACGATGTCGGAAACCTGGTAACCGGCAGGCTCGTAGTCCATCGACGCATAGCCGTGGGAGACGGACTTGAGCGTATCGTGGAAGTCGATGAGAATCTCGTTCAAGGGGAGCATGCAATGGAGCATCACGCGCTTGGCGTCGATCGTCTCCGTACCCTCGACGAGGCCGCGGCGGTCCATGACGATTCGCATAACGTCTCCGATCGACCCGGACGGCGTAATGATACGCGCCTTGAGCGTCGGCTCGGCGATCGATTCGAGAGCCGACGGATCGGGCATCTGAAGAGGATTGTCGAGATCGCGCTCCTCGCCGTTTTTCATCTTAAGTTTGTAGACTACGCCCGGAGAAGTCGAGATAATGTCGAGATTAAACTCGCGTCTTAAACGCTCCTGAACGATCTCCATGTGAAGAAGCCCCAAAAATCCGCAGCGGAAACCGAAGCCGAGCGCGAGCGAGCTTTCATGGTGGAAAGTGAAGGCGGAGTCGTTTAGGTGAAGTTTCTCCAGACCCTGGGCCACTTTCTGAAACTCGTCCGTGGACATCGGGTAGATGCCGCAGAACACCGTCGGGTGTATGTCGTGAAACCCTTCAAGCGGCTCGTTCGAACCGAGCTTCGTGGTCGTCACGGTATCGCCGATTTTAATTTCGCTCGGATCCTTAACCGTACCGACGATATAGCCGACCTGACCGGCCTCGAGACGATCAACGGGCTTTTTGTTCGGCGAGAAAATACCGACTTCGTGGACGGTCGTCTGAACGCGGCTGCCGATGAAGGTTACGCCCTGACCGGACTTCAGCGAACCGTCCACGACCCGAACATACGTAATGACGCCGCGGAATTCATCAAACACCGAATCGAAGACGAGCGCTCTTAAAGGCGCGTCGACGCCTTTCGTTTCAGGCGGCGGAATCCGCTTTACGATCGCCTCTAAGACATCAGGACACCCGACGCCCGTCTTGGCGGAAACGAGAAGCGGCTCGTCCATCGGGATGGCGAGAAGATCCTCAATCTCGCGGCTCACCTCTTTAACGTCGGCGCCGGGAAGATCGACCTTGTTGAGAACGGGCACGATTTCGAGTTTGGCGTCCTGGGCGAAGTAGGTGTTGGCGACCGTCTGGGCCTCGACGCCCTGAGCCGCGTCGACAACCAAAAGCGCTCCCTCGCACGCGCCCATCGAGCGCGAAACCTCGTATGCGAAGTCGACGTGACCGGGAGTATCGAGGAGATTGAAGAGATAGGTCCTGCCGTCCTTGGCCTCGTACTGCATCGTAACGGGGTGGGACTTGATCGTAATGCCGCGCTCGCGCTCAAGGTCCATCGCATCGAGAGTCTGCTCCTTGAGCTCACGCTGGCTCACGGCGTGCGTGAGCTCGAGAATGCGGTCCGAAAGCGTCGTCTTACCGTGGTCGACGTGCGCGATAATGCAGAAATTGCGTATGTTTTCGAGTTTCACTTTTTACTTCGTAGCTTTAATGCGGTCCCAGGCGTCATCATAGAGTTTCTTAACCGCGGGATCATCGTCAATGGGCATCAAGCGTTGACCTTTTTTGATCAACTCATCGGAAAGAACGATCTTTTTGCGATATTCGGGATCAAGAGCCTCAATGCCGGGCTTTACGGGCATCGGGCCCATGATGTATTCCATGTTCGTTTTGGCGGCCTTGCCGTCATACATGAAATTGATGAACGCATAGGCGAGATCCGGGTTTTGAGCCTTTGAGGAAATCACCATTTCGTCAAAGGCGATCGTGTAACCTTCTTTCGGGAGCGCAAAACCGATATCGTCGCGAGCCTCTTCGGGCGTTTCTCCGACTATGACCTGAGCGGCGTCGGTGGAATATCCGTGACCGACCCAGGTTGCAGAGGACGCGACTTCCGTCTTGTAGCTCTCGGCGTCGAATTTGCGGGCGTTAGCCTTCCATTTCAAAACCTGTTCGACGGCGGCGTCGATTTCTGCGGGATTCCTCGAGTTTATTCCGTAGCCGAGCGACATAAGGCCCGCGCCGATAACTTCGCGCATATCGTCAAGAAGAGTGATCTTTCCGCGCATTGCGGCACTTTCCAGCGCATTCCAGGAATTTATATCGACACCGGCCGGTATTTTGTTCTTGATGTACATAAACCCCGTATAGGTAACGGCGTAAGGAACGTTATATTCGAAATTCGGATCGATAATCTGCGAAGTGAACGACTTATCGAAGTTTTTACGGACATAGGGGATTTTGGAATGATCCAGTTTGACGATAAGGCCCTCGTTGGCCATGGTCTTGATGAGATACGAACTGGGCATGATTATATCGTAGCCCGATCCCCCCGCCTTCAACTTGGCGTACATCGCCTCGTTTGAATCGAACGTATCGATCTTAACCTTGCAGTTGAGCGCCTTTTCAAACTCTTCAATGACGCCGGGGTCGATATAATCGCTCCATGTGTAGATATGAAGAACTCCGCCCTCGCCCTTGTAACCGCTCGCCTCGGCAGCCTGCTTCACCTCGGAGGACAGGTCCACCCTTTCCTCTTCACTTTTACCGCAGCCTGCGAACAGAGAAACGGCCATCGCTGAAGCGACGACAACCTTGGCAGTATCAACGAACTTCATTTATATTTTACCTTTCGTTTTTGTACGACCCCCGCGAGCTATGAGTTTCGACAGCCCCATCAGCACGCAGGTAAACAGCAGCATGAGAGTAGAAAGCGCAAAAACCGCCGGCAGATTTTTGGAATGCTTGGTCATTGAGCTTACATACGTCGGGAAGGTGTTCGTTCCCGCTCCGTTGACGAATGTCGTAATAACAATGTCGTCGATGGAAAGAGTAAACGCCAAAAGCCCGCCGGCGACTATGCCCGGCATCAGAACGGGAAGCTGAACATGAAAGAAAGTATACCACGGACCCGCCCCCAGATCGTACGACGCCTCGACTATTCTGTCGTCGAAATCCTGCAGACGCGCAAGAATCGTCATCACGACATACGACACGCAGAACGTGATATGGGCGATCAGAATCGTCCAGAAGCCGCAATCGACGCAGCAAGCGACAAACAGCATCAGAAGCGAAATGCCTATCAGAATGTCGGGCATTATCAAAGGCGTGTAGACGAGGGCGTGATGCAGGGACTGAAGCTTACCCTTCCACCTGTGAAGCGCGAGCGCGGCCGTCGTTCCGAGCACGCAGGAAACGACCGTCGCCAGCCCCGCTATCGTAAGAGAAAGCCAAAAGCTCTCGATAAGCGCCTCGACTCTGCGATCCCCGGAGAAAATCATCGAATACCACTTTCCGGTAAATCCGATGAACTCTCCGTTGGATTTGTAGAAACTCATCGTCGTTCCGTTCGGCACAAAACCGTAAAAAACGACAAGAATGATCGGCACGTAGAGAAACGCCAGAACGAGAGCCAGAACTATCGTCGAGAAATACGACCGCTTCATTCATCACCTCCCGTCATCAGGTGGGCGGTTCTGTCGTCGAGTCTCTTTCTGTCACGCATCTCCTGACGCTTTTTCCACCATACCGCACATCCGAGCGGCACAAGAACGGAAATGGCCATCAGCGTGGCAAGAGCCGACGCGTGGGGAATGTTGCGGTTCTGCATCGCGCGCATGAAAATCTTATTGCCGATAAGAACGCAGTCTGTTCCTCCGAGCATCTGAGGAATCACGTACGACCCGATGGTGGGGATGAACACCATAAGAACCGCCGAAATGATTCCCTGGCGGATGCCGGGGATGAATATCTTTCTGAACGCGTAAAAATTCTTCGCCCCGAGATCGCGGGCGGCCTCAAGAAGAGAGAAATCGAACTTCTCGGCAGCCGTATACATAGGCATGATCGCAAATGGAAGAAACGTGTACACCGACACAAGAACCACGGCGGATTCGGAATCCAGAATCGTCGAAAGCATGGGATCCACACGATCCGCGGAGGCGAAGCCTATCCAAATGAAAAATTTCTGAAGAAATCCGGGAAGCCAATCGAAAATCCATTCGGAAACCTTCAGATAGGTGAGATAGCACGCCTGCAGCCAGCCCTCGGGATGAAGAAGGGTTTTCCACGCGAACACCCTCACGACGAAACTCGTCAGAACGGCATCATTATCGCGCCCGCGACAATCGCGCGCCAGCGCTTCGGAAGACGCGCGATCGCGTACGCGCACGGAAGAGAAAGAAGGATGCACCAGAACGTAACCTCGAAAGATATCCGGATCGTCTTCCATACGATGGCCGGATAGTCCGGATCGACGAGCTCGCGCCAGGTCGAAAGACTCCTCTCGCCTACGCCGCCGTTGGGGGTATGCGCATGAAAAGTGAACGCGAGAACGATCAGCGCCGGAACGGCGAAGAACAGCAGGAGCCACACGAACGACGGCAGAGTCGTAAGCCATTCGGCCTTCTTCGATTTCAAAGGGGCGCTCATTTCACTTCCACCATGTAGCCGTCGTCGGGATGCCACCAGACGAAAACATCATCGTTCCAGGTAATCGTCTCCTGGTCCAGAAGGAACCGGGAGTGGGGCTTTAAAGCTGCAATGCGCAGATCTCCGGCCTTGATCCAGTACTTGGTATAAACGCCCTGATAGACGATATCCTGGACTTTCGCGGGGAAAACGTTGATGCCGGCGCCCTTCTCGGGCGGAGGGGGCTCGAGCGTGACACGGATCTTCTCAGGGCGCACCGAAAGGTCGACGCGCTGTTCAACGGCGAGATTTCTGTCGTTATAAGCCTTGATTACAGGAAACCCATCCGTCTGAATCATACAGTAATCGCCGTCGATCGAGGTTATCTCACCGGAGAAAAAGTTGGTGTCGCCGATGAACGACGCCACAAAGCGGGAAGCCGGAGCCTCGTAGATTTTGGCGGGGCCGTCAAGCTGTTCGACTTTACCGCGGTTGATTACGGCGATACGGTCGGAAAGGCTCATCGCCTCGCCCTGATCGTGGGTCACGTACATGAACGTGATGCCGACCTGATCATGAATCGTATCGAGTTCGATAAGCATGTGCTGGCGGAGCTTAAGATCGAGAGCCGCCAGAGGCTCGTCAAGAAGCAGAACCTGGGGTCTGTCAACGAGCGCACGGGCAATGGCGACACGCTGCTTCTGACCGCCTGAAAGCTGGTTGGGATATTTCCAGGCGTGCTCCGACATCTGAATCATTTCAAGAATCTCATCGACCTTCTCTTCGATCTCCTCTTTCGGGCGCTTGGCAAGTTTAAGCGAAAAAGCGATATTGTCCCAGATCGTCATCGTCGGAAAGAGCGCATAGTTCTGGAAAACCGTATGAACGCGCCTCTGGTTCGGCGGAAGATCGGTAATGTCCTTGCCTTCAAGATAAATGCGCCCTGAATCAGGTTTTTCGAATCCTCCAAGCATACGCAAAAGCGTAGTCTTTCCGCATCCGCTCGGTCCGAGCAGAGAGAAGAACTCACCCTTTTTTATAGTGAGCGAGACATCATCAACAGCGGTCATCGCGCCGAAGCGTTTCGTCACGTGATCGAAGACGAGAAAGTCATCATTCAATTCTTGGCACCTCCTTTAGAAAATATAGGTGAATAATACCTAATTTTTGCTTTATATGCAAGCAGGAATTTAACGATCGACTTCTCTTAAATAACGGCAAGGATGGCGAGTAATATCCCGCATAAACTTTCACCGGCTATAAGACCGGCCGAAATAAGGGTAAGGCGCGAAGAAAGTACAGATCTGCGGCGATCGACAATAAATCTCAAGAGGCCGCCGACAAAAATAGTCGCGTTCAGGTTTATCGGCAGATATATCCCTAAAGCGCAGGGCATCACCGGCAAACGGCAAAGCGAGATAACTATCGCTATCCCGACGCCGATGAACAATAACCCCCACGGCAAAGTCCCGCCCATTATACCCTCGGTAACCGATTTCATAAGCATCGCCTGGGGAGCGGAAATCTCCTCACTGCCGAAACCCCACGCCTTATGCAACAGAAGCAGAACGCCGGCAACCGTAAATGCAGCGACGCTGACACCTATGAATTCACAAACCTGCTGCTTCCAGGGCGTAGCGCCAATAAGCCAGCCCGTCTTCAGATCCTGGGACATATCGCCGGCCAATGCGGCGATTATGCATACCATGCTGCCTATCGCTATCGCCGAAACCATTCCGGCGGCCCCTACGACGCCGCAGGTTTTAAGGGCGAAAGCCGAAACGACGAGCGTCGCTATCGTCATACCCGAGACGGGATTGTTGGAACAACCTACCAAACCTACCATGCGCGCCGAAACAATCGCGAAGAAAAAACCGAAAAGCGCTATCAACAGCGCGCCGCCAACGCCTACAGGGACCTGAGGAACCAATGCTATAAGAACAACAATCGTTATTATCCCTATGACAACTCGTTTAACCGGTATATCTCCTGTATTATCGCCTGAACACGAGGAGGAAATGGTTTTTGAAAAAGCTTTAAAAAACGTCGGTAATGTCTTAATAAGCGAAATCAAGCCTCCTGTCGCAATCGCGCCGGCTCCGACATACCTGACATAATCTTTCCAAACCGCTATTGCGCCTCCTTCAAGATAAGCTTTAGTCGCAGGCTCGTAGAAAAATGAAAAAAGCGGAATAAGTATAAGCCATCCTAAAAATGATCCCGCAAAAACAAGAGTCGAAACTTTCGTTCCAACAATATATCCAACACCTAAAAGCGCCGATGAAAGTTCAAGCCCTACTTCTCCGCGCAGTCGCCTTATGGGAAACGATATTGCCGCAGGAATCCATTTGAAGAAATCGATAATGAACTTTACAAGAGCGGCCAACCCAAGCCCTACAAAGACGTCTCGCGCTTGACCGGATCCCTTTTCTCCCGCGCGCAGAACCGCGGCGCATGCACGCGCTTCAGGGAAAGGCAAAGTCTTATCTTCATCTACAATAAGCGGCTTTCTCACGGGAATCATCAATAGAACTCCTAAAACGCCGCCTAGAAGCGCTATTACAGTAAGCTGAAAAAAACCAGGCGGAGTGCACACGCCTTCTTCCGCCCACAGATAAAGCGCAGGCATCGTAAAAATAGCGCCGGCTACGAGAGATTCACCCGCCGAACCGATAGTTTGAACAATATTATTCTCCAGAATCGAATCTCTACCCAAAACGATTCTAAGAACGCCCATCGAAATCACCGCCGCCGGAATCGACGCGGAAACCGTAAGGCCGACTCTAAGCCCCAAATAAGCGTTCGCCGCACCGAACACAACTGAAATTATAATACCGAGCAACACAGCTGTAAACGTAATTTCTTTCTTCTTCATTTCAGCGAACTCCAGTTTCGTCTTAACATGCTTTTGCGGATCGATAGACATTAGGAAAAGTCCTAATTCAAAAACAAAAAAATCCGCGTTTTACGGCGGATTCTTTCGGTTCTGAATGGCTCGGGTGACTGGATTCGAACCAGTGACCAATTGATTAACAGTCAACTGCGCTACCGCTGCGCCACACCCGAACGTGTTGTTGGCGTAAAGTATATCATATTCGGACTTCACATTGCAAGGGGGAAAATAAAAAAATCCAAAAAAACGAAAAGGCGCGGTTTCCCGCGCCTTCCCGTTCAGCAATTCTTCTGCGGTTTTCAGCCGAGAAGATCGTCGCCGCCGTCGACGATACCCATATCGTCGCTCGTGAGCATGTCGCCGCCGTCGGCGGAGTTGTCGCCCGTATCGGCGATGAGAACGGGCTCGCCGAGATCGTCCTCGTTGTCGTTCTCTTCGCCGGGGAGACCAGAAGAAGGAATTCCGTAGAGTTCTTCGTGGCGCTTACGCTGCTCTTCGCGGAGCTGATCCATCTCTTCGTCGGAAATCGTATCGCAGAGAGGAACGAGCTTGAGGTGGCGATGGAGCGGGAAGCCGGTACCGCCGGGGATAAGGTGGCCGAGAATGACGTTCTCCTTGAAGCCGCGCAGTTCGTCGACGCGGCCCATAGTTGCGGCCTCGGTAAGGACGCGGGTCGTATCCTGGAACGACGCGGACGAGATGAACGAGTCGGTCTCGAGAGCGGCCTTCGTGATGCCGAGCAAAGCGGGCTGAGCCTCGGCGGGACGACGGCCGGACATCATCATCTCCTCGTTGACCTTGAGGAACGTCTGACGCGAAACCTGCTCACCCCAGAGGAAGTCGGTGTCGCCGGGGTTCGTGATGCTGACCTTGCGGAGCATCTGACGGACGATGATTTCGATGTGCTTATCGTTAATCTCCACGCCCTGAAGACGGTAGACCTGCTGAACCTCGTTGACGAGATACTTCTCGAGTTCCTGAGGACCGGAGACCTCGAGGATTTCCTGAGGAATGACGGGACCTTCAGTAAGCTGCTGACCCTTCTTAACGCGGTCGCCCTTGAATACGACGATCTGCTTACCCATCGGGATGAGGTGCTCTTCGGTAAGACCGGTGATGGAGTCGACGACCTTCACGCAGCGCTTGCCGCGGATATTGTCACCGAACTCGATAACGCCTTCGATCTTCGCGATTTCCGCGGCATCCTTGGGCTGACGGGCTTCGAAAAGCTCGGCGACGCGCGGAAGACCGCCCGTAATGTCGCGGGTCTTGGCGGCCTCACGCGGAGTCTTCGCGAGAAGCATACCGGCCGTGGACTTCATGCCGTCGCGGACCATGACGATAGCGCCGGTAGGAATGTCGTGAGAGTCGAGCATCTTTCCGTCGGCGTTGCGGATCTCGATACGCGGATGGAGATTGGATTCGGAGGTCGGAAGAACGACGAGCGTCTTCGCGCCGGTGACGCGGTCGGTCTCGGTCTTGACGGAAACGTCCTCTTCGAAGTCGACGAACACGATTTCGCCGGCGGCCTCGGAAAGAACGGGCACGGAGTGAGGATCCCAAACGGCGACCTTCTGGCCCTTCTTGACTTCGGCGCCGTCCTCGATAAGAAGCGTCGTACCCATCTGAAGCTGATAGGTGTCAAGCTTGGCTCCGCTCTTCGAGTAGATCTCGAGCGAGCCGTTCTTGTTGAGAACGACCTCGTTGCCTTCGTCGTTGCGCACCTTACGCACGTCGACGAACTTGGCGACACCTTCGTTCTTGAGAACGATTTCGGGGATCTTCGCCGTAGCGGAAGCCGTACCGCCGATGTGGAACGTACGCATCGTGAGCTGGGTGCCGGGTTCGCCGATGGACTGAGCGGCGATGATGCCGACGGCGGTGCCGATCTCGACCTCGCGGCCCGTGGAAAGGTCGCGGCCGTAGCACTTCGCGCACATGCCGTGCTCGGCATCGCAGGTAAGACCGGAGCGGATCCAGATCTTCTCGACTCCGCGCCTGTTGATCTCGGCGCAGGCGGCCTCGTTGATCTCCTCGTTGGCCTTGACGATGATTTCGTCGGTCTTGGGATCGCGGATCTCGTAAAGAGCCGTACGTCCGAGAACGCGGTCGCCGAGAGAAACCTTGACCTCGTCGCCTTCGATGATGGCCTCGACCTCGATACCGTTAACGGTGTTGCAGTCTTCCTGGGTGATGATGACATCCTGGGAGACGTCGACGAGCTTACGGGTAAGGTAACCGGCGTCGGCCGTCTTGAGAGCCGTATCGGCGAGACCCTTACGCGCACCGTGGGACGAAATGAAGTATTCGAGAACCGACAGACCCTCGCGGAACGACGCGGTAATCGGACGTTCGATAATATCGCCCGAAGGATTCGCCATAAGACCGCGCATACCGGCGAGCTGACGGATCTGGAGCTTGGAACCGCGAGCCTTCGAGTCGACGAACATGTAAACGGGGTTCAATTCCGTCGGATTCCTGTTCTCGGGGCTGATGTTCTTGTCGATCGTCTTGTAGAGCTCGTCGCCGACCTTCTCGGTCGTCGCGGACCAGATGTCGACGATCTTGTTGTGACGTTCGCCGTCGGTGATGATACCCTGCTGGAACTGTTGCTGAACCTTGTCGGCCTCCTTGCGGGCCTTCTCGATTTCGGCGTCCTTGTCGGCGGGACGGATCATATCCTTAAGACCCATCGACGCGCCGGAAATCGTGGCGAACTGGTAGCCGAGGCTCTTGAGCTTGTCGATAGCCTCGACGGTGACGTCGTGGCCGGCGACCTTGTGGCAGTCAAGAATCAGCTTGCCGATCGTAGACTTCGAGCACTTGTCGTTCCAGAAGCCCATACCCTCAGGCCAGACGCCGTTGAAGATAACGCGGCCGGCGGTCGTCTCGATCGTACGCTTGTCGGTCACGCCGTGAGGACGGCCCGTCGTACCGAAGTCGGGGTTGCGGTAGCGGATGCGCGTATGATAGCTGATCGCGCCCTCGGCAATACCGAACTCCACTTCACCGATGTCGTTGAAAAGCGGAAGATGTTCGCCCGAGCAGTCGGTTTTGCCGGCAATCTTACCGGCGAGCTTATCCTGCTGCGAAGGAACGGTGAGGAAGTAAAGGCCCAAGCAGACGTCCTGGGTAGGAGTCATGACGGACTTGCCCGAAGCGGGTGAGAAGATCGAAGTCGACGCGAGCATCATGAGCTTCGATTCCATCTGGGCTTCGATCGACAGCGGCACGTGGACGGCCATCTGGTCGCCGTCGAAGTCGGCGTTGAACGGCGTACACACCATCGGGTGCAGACGGATGGCCTTACCCTCGACGAGCACGGGCTCGAACGCCTGAATCGACAGACGGTGGAGCGTCGGAGCGCGGTTGAGGAACACGGTTTTGTCCTTCGTCACCTCTTCGAGGATATCCCACACCTCGGGATCCTGACGCTCGATCATCTTGCGGGCGGTACGGACGGTGTGGCACTTGCCGATCTCCTTCAGGCGGCGGATGATGAACGGCTCGAAAAGTCTGAGCGCCATCTCCTTGGGAAGACCGCACTGCGGGAACTTAAGCTCAGGTCCGACGACGATAACCGAACGTCCGGAGTAGTCGACGCGCTTACCGAGAAGGTTCTGGCGGAAGCGGCCCGTCTTGCCCTTGAGAATCTCGGAGAGGGACTTAAGAGCGCGGTTACCGGGGCCTGTGACGGGACGGCCATGGCGGCCGTTGTCGAAGACCGCGTCGACGGCTTCCTGAAGCATGCGCTTCTCGTTGCGGATAATGACGTCGGGAGTCTTGAGCGCGAGAAGATTGCGAAGACGGTTGTTGCGGTTGATGACGCGGCGGTAGAGATCGTTGAGATCGCTCGTCGCGAAACGGCCGCCCTCCAACGGGACGAGAGGACGAAGCTCCGGCGGGATGACGGGAAGAACGTCCAGAACCATCCACTCGGGCTTGGAGTTGGAAACGCGGAAGCCCTCTACGACCTTCATGCGCTTGGCGATTTTCTTGCGGCTCTGCTTGGAGCGCGTATTCTCCATATCTTCCTCAAGCTTGCGCATGAGCTGATCGAGATCGACCTTTCTCAAGAGCTTGCGGACGGCTTCCGCGCCCATCTCGGCCTTGAAAGCGTCGTATTTCTCCTGAGCGTCGGCGTATTCCTGATCGCTGAGGATCTGACCTTCCTTGAACGGGGTGTCGCCGGGCTCGACGACCATCCAGTCCTGGTAGTAGAGAACGCGCTCGAGTTCGCTCGTCGTCTTGTCGAGCAGAAGCCCGATGCGCGAGGGGGAGCACTTGAAGAACCAGATGTGGCTTACGGGAACGGCAAGCTCGATGTGGCCCATGCGCTGACGGCGCACGGAAGCGAGAGTAACCTCGACTCCGCAGCGGTCGCAGACCATACCCTTGTTCTTGATGCGCTTGTACTTGCCGCAGGCGCACTCCCAGTCCTTCGTAGGTCCGAAGATCTTCTCGCAGAAGAGACCTTCCTTCTCGGGACGGTAGGTACGGTAGTTGATCGTCTCGGGATTCTTTACCTCGCCGTGAGACCATCCGCGGATCGTCTCGGGCGAAGCGAGCTGAACCTTGACCGCATCATAATGGGCCGAGGCGTTGAAGGAGCCGCCGAAAATATCGGAAGTGTTGTAAGGATTATTCATTTTTTAAGTCTCCTGAAATGTTCTACAGTCCTTAGCGGAGGTTAAGCGCACCCGAAAGAAGGTCGTCGCTGGCGACGGCTTCAGGCGCGGGGGTCGCAGCCTGCGCGACCGGGCCTTCGGCCTTGCGGCGTTCGTTCATGCCGCCGCCCAGAAGCTGGGTGTCGATGCACAGACCGCGCAATTCGTGAATGAGGACCGAGAACGACTCGGGCATTCCGGACTCGAGGATGTTCGTGCCCTTGACGATGGACTCGTAAATACGCGTACGGCCCTGCACGTCGTCGGACTTGACCGTAAGAAGCTCCTGAAGCGCGTAGGCCACGCCGTACGCCTCGAGAGCCCACACTTCCATTTCGCCCATACGCTGACCGCCGAGCTGCGCCTTGCCGCCGAGCGGCTGCTGGGTGACGAGCGAGTAGGGACCGACGGCACGGGCGTGGATCTTGTCGGTGACGAGGTGGTGGAGCTTGAGCATGTAGATGACGCCGACGACGACCTTCTGCTCGAAGGGCTCGCCCGTAAGACCGTCATAAAGAACCGTCTTGCCCTCGGGGCATATCCAGCTCTGGGCGCCCTCTTCCTTCTCCTGGACCTCGCGGGCCTTGAGGAGAAGCTCGTCGATCTCGGACTCCTGAACACCGTCGAACACGGGCGTCGCGGCGTGGAAGTTGAGGTAGCGGCACGCAAGACCGAGGTAGGTCTCGAAAAGCTGACCTAGGTTCATGCGCGAAGGCACGCCAAGCGGGTTCAGAACGATGTCGACCGGGCGGCCGTCGGGAAGGAACGGCATGTCGCAGCTCGGAAGAATGCGCGAGACGACACCCTTGTTACCGTGACGTCCGGCCATCTTGTCGCCGACCGAAAGGTTCTTCTTGTCGACGAGGAAAACGCGTACTTCCTTTACGACTTCGCCGTCGCCGCCGAAATCGCCGAAGAGACCGCCGTCGGAGTTCTCCGCAGCGTCTTCAACGGCCGCGAATTCGGCCTCGAACGGATCGATGATCGAGGCGACCTTGTCCTTGGCGGGGCCGTCCTCCATCTCCCAGTGGGCGTGGGCCTTGGCGAGAACCGCGAGCTGAGAGCGCTTGATCTTCTTGTTGGCGGCGATGATGACGTCGCCCGTCTCCGTGTCGGTGACGTCGCAGGGAAGCTTCTCGTTCATGATCGCGTCGGCGAGCTTGCCGGCGAGATCCTTCTCGAGCTTGGCGATCTGATTCTTGCGCTTCTTCTCGGCGTCCTTCTTGGCCTTCTTGGACGTCTTGTCGTCGGCGACGACGGCGTCCTGGCGGGTCGAAACCTGAACGCCCATAACGACGCCGGTCGTGCCCGGAGGTACGGTGAGAGACGTGTCGCGGACATCGGCGGCCTTCTCGCCGAAGATGGCTCTCAAAAGGCGCTCTTCGGGGCTAAGCTCGGTCTCACCCTTGGGCGTAACCTTACCGACGAGAATGTCGCCGGGCTTGACTTCGGCGCCGACGCGGATGATGCCGTCGGGGCCGAGGTTCTTGAGAGCGTCCTCGGAGACGTTGGGGATATCGCGGGTGATCTCTTCGGGGCCGAGCTTCGTGTCGCGCGCGCCGCACTCGAAGGTTACGATGTGAAGCGACGTGAGAACGTCCTCGCGGACGATGCGCTCGTTGATGAGGATGGCGTCCTCGAAGTTGTAGCCGCGCCAGCTCATGAACGCCACGAGGAGGTTCTTGCCGAGCGCGAGTTCGCCCTGGTCGGTCGCGGGACCGTCGGCGAGGCAGTCGCCGAACTTGACCTTGTCGCCCTTCTTGACGATCGGTCTCTGGTTGAAGCACGTGCCGGCGTTGCAGCGGCGGTACTTCTGGAGGTCGTATCTCCAGACGCCCTTTGCGGGATCGTGCTCAAAGCGGTTCTTGCCCGCCGGAAGCCCGCCGTCGTCCGTGACGATGATGAAGTCGGCCGAAACGTAGGCGACCGTACCGTCGGCGAGAGCGGTGACGATGACGCGCGAGTCCTTGGCGCTGGCGCCCTCGAGACCCGTACCGACGAAAGGACGCTCGGTACGCATGAGAGGCACGCCCTGACGCATCATGTTCGCGCCCATGAGCGCACGGTTGGCGTCGTCGTGCTCGAGGAACGGAATGAGACCGGCGGCGATCGAGATGACCTGCATCGGGGCGACGTCCATATACTGGACCTCGCGTGCGGGCTTATCGCAGAACTCGGTCTTGAAACGGCAGGTGACGCGGTCCTCGGCGAACGTGCGGTCGGCCTTGAGAGGCGCGTTGGCCTGGGCGATTACGAACTGCTCTTCGGTATCCGCGGGAAGATACTCGACCTCGTCGGTGACCTTGCCGCCGATAACCTTGCGGTAGGGAGTTTCGATGAAGCCGAAGCGGTTGACGCGGGCGTAGATGCCGAGAGACGAGATAAGACCGATGTTCGGACCTTCGGGCGTCTCGATCGGGCAGATACGGCCGTAGTGGGAAGGATGGACGTCGCGGACCTCGAAGCCCGCGCGCTCGCGGGAAAGACCGCCGGGACCGAGAGCCGAGAGACGGCGCTTGTGGGCGAGAGCCGACAAGGGGTTCGTCTGGTCCATGAACTGCGAAAGCTGGCTGCGGGCGAAGAAGTCCTGAACGACCGCGCTGAAGGTCTTGGAGTTGACGAGACGGCTCGGAGAGAGCGAACCGGACGACTCGGGGTCGTGAACGGTCATGCGCTCGCGGATGAGACGCTCGGTACGCGCGAGACCGACGCGGCACTGGTTCTCGAGAAGCTCGCCGGTCGTGCGGATACGGCGGTTGCCGAGGTGGTCGATATCGTCGACGGTATCCTTGCCGACGAAAATCTTGAGAAGAAGACGGATCGCCTCGATGACGTCGATACCGGACTCGTGGAGAGTGCGGAGATTCTCGTCGACCTTGCCGGTAAGCCCGAGTTTCTTGTTGATCTTGTGGCGGCCGACATAGCCGAGATCGTAATGGGAAAGATCGAAGAAGAGACGGTTGATCATCTGCTTCGAGTTAGTCGCGGTCGGCGGATCGCCGGGACGCATGCGCTTGTAAATCTCCTTAAGCGCGTCCTCCTCGTTGTGGATGCCGGCCTTGGCGTCTTCGCGGAGGGTGACGATGAGCGTTCCGTTGTCGACGGAGACGTCGACGACCTCAACCTCGGGAATGCCGGCGGCGGCGATCTGCTCCATCATCGCGGGGGTGACGGGATCATAGCGGCGGGCGATGACGGCCTGGGAATCGCCGTCGACGAGGTCGTCCTTCATGACGAGCTGGCGCAGTTCCTTTTCGGTGTATTTTCTGTTGGTCGGAAGGCGCTTGAAATCGTAGAAGAGATTCATGAGCTGCTCGTCGGAGCCGTAGCCGAACGCGCGCAGAAGCGTCGTCGCGTAGAATTTACGGCGGCGGCGGCGCTGATCCATGAAGCACCACATGATGTTGTTCGTATCGAACATGACCTCGATCCAGCTGCCGCGGTCGGGGATGATACGGACGGAAAGGAGCGGCTGGCCGTTTGCGTGGACCTGGCGCTCGGTCGAAATGCCGGGCGAGCGGTGGAGCTGGGAGACGATGACGCGCTCCGCGCCGTTGACGACGAACGCGCCGTCGGGAGTCATGACCGGCATATCGCCGAGGAACACTTCCTCCTCGCGGATATCCTCGTTATCCTTCAGACGGAAAGTCGCGTAAAGCGGACGGGAATAGGTCTCGCCGTCCATAAGCGCCTGAAGATAAGGCTTCTTCGCAGGCTGGAGAGTGTAGCTCACGAAATCGAGATTGTAGCGGCCCTCGTAGGAGACGACGGGGAAAATCTCTTTGAAGATCGCCTGAAGGCCCTTGTTCTCGCGCTTGGCGGGAGGCACGTCGGCCTGGAGGAAATCGTCATACGATTTCGTCTGGATTGTAATCAAGTCGGGCGGAGTCTCGGCCATGCCCTGAAGCTTGCCGAATACTTTGCGTTCTGCGCTCATCTTAGGTTTACCTTATTTTATTTTTTGAGTGAAAAAGTGTACACTTTGCCCTACCCAATGCGCCTGAAGTGTGGTAAACGGCCACTTTGTTAACTGTGCACATTGAGGGGTGAAGTATATATTTTATCAAAAAGTTGTGTTTTTGCGCAAGTAGCTATTTTTTTATGAAAGACACTTGGCGAGGATTGACGCGGAACGCATGTGCGCTTTATGGTATAATACTTTGACTATGACGAAAGCATGGAGCATACTGCCTGACGAATGGAAGCCGATTCTCAAAGAACGCGGCTTGAGACCTTTTCGCGCCGATCAGATCCTTCAATCGCTTTACCGCGATTATATCGACGACTGGGACAGCGCGACGACATTGCCTAAGGATTTCCGCGAAACTCTCAAAACGGAGTTTCCGCTCACAAACGCAAAAATTCTCGACACCTCGCGCTCCGAAGACGGAACGACGAAACTGCTCGTCGGCTTTGACGACGGCAACAGCGTCGAGACGGTTCTTATTCCCGCGACGGGCCGCTTCACCCAGTGTATCTCCACCCAGGTCGGCTGCGCGATGGGATGCGCGTTCTGCGCCAGCGGTTCACGCGGCGTGGTCCGCTCGCTTACGGCCGACGAAATCGTAGCCCAGTATCTCCTCGCGCGAAAATTCGGAGAGATAACCAACATCGTCGTTATGGGCATGGGCGAACCGTTCGCCAACTACGACGAAACGATGCGCGCTTTAAAACTCATAAACGCCGGCAAAGGCCCCAATCTCGGAGCGCGTCACATCACGATTTCCACATGCGGTATCGTACCCGGCTTCGAGCGCCTCGCCGCCGAGGGGATTCAGTTCGAGCTTTCCGTCTCGCTCCACGCGCCGAATGACGCTCTTAGAAGCGAGCTTATGCCCGTAAACCGCCGCTGGCCGATCGACGAGCTTCTTCAGGCGTGCGCCGACTACACTCGAAAGACCAAGCGGATAATCACGTTCGAATATACCGTCATAAAAGGCGTGAACGATTCTCGCGCCAACGCCGAAGAACTCGCCCGCCAGGTCAAGCGCGTTCCTATGGCGAAAGTCAACCTGATTCCGCTTTCGCCCGTCTCCCACAGACCCGACTTCAAGACGCCCGACGAGAAAACTCTTCTCATGTTTCTCGACGTCCTGATGAAGAACAAAATCCAGACAATGCTGCGGCGCTCGCGCGGTAAAGACGCGAACGCCGCATGCGGTCAGCTTCGTTTAAGAAACCTCCCCTAATTAAGGAGGTTTCTCTTTTTTTATCTTTATTCTGCGCCGAGACAGATGCCGTTTTCCTTGAGGTCTTCGGCGTCGAGCGCATAGACGGGATCGATTTCGACCGGCACGGACTCATCGACCGTAACGCCGCACTCCTTGAGCCAGGAGCGCCACTTCGCCTGCATATCCGCCTTGCAGGAGGCGGGAGAGTCGGCGCCTTCGGCGTTCTTCACGGGAGAGAACTCATCCTTCTGATCGAACGCGAGGAACGTCGCCGTCTTTGCGTTGGGAAGAATATCGAAGATGAACTTCTCGAACTTGTAGCCGTTCGGCTCGGAAGGCTTTACGAGAGCGCCCTTTTCGTCGACATACGGAATCTTCTTGAACGCCAGATGAAGCGGCATGGGACGCGCGGCCTCGCGCTCGAGGAACGCGCGGTCGAAAACATGAATGGCGGGCGAACCGTAAAGGAAGTAGAGCTTGCCGCTCTTATCCTTGCGGTTGCACTGCTCGTCTGTCATTTCGGTATACTCGACCATGCGGTAGGTGTCGCCGAAACGCATGGGCATACCGACTTTCTCCTTCGGGTCTCGCTTGGCGCAAAGCTTGAGAGAATACTCGGACTTGTTCATCACATGATAGCCGATGAACGCGGGATCGGCGATTTCGACGAGAGGATTGTCGACCTGGAAGAAAAAGACCGACTTGATGCCGCGTTTCTTCATATCGGCGAGCGCGCCGGAGCGCTTGAGCGCCGCGAGAAGTCCGCCGTGACCGTCGGGACTCATGAAGATATGACCGGGCTGATCGAGAATGATCTTGCCCTCGGCGCTCATACCGGGCCACATACCCTGGGTGAAGAAAAACACATCGTCGGGATTAAGACCGAAATAATCGTTCTCTTCGAAGCACTGGACCGTCGCGGCGTTATTGGCCTCGCTCGTCATCACGTAGAACGGAATGGAAGCGCCGTAGCGGATCGAACGCGCAAGAATCTTGCGGGCGTGGAAATAGAAGAGCGGCGCGTTCGTTATGGGGCCGATTTCGTAGCAGCCCTTGGGGCCGTCATATCCGAGGCGCGAGCCCTGACCGCCCGCGACGAGAAGCGCGGCTACGCGGCCTTCTGAAAGTTCAACTTCACCGGCGGCGCGGGCCTCGGCGAGTTTCTTACCCTTAAGAACCGCGACTTTCGGCGCCTTACCCTTGGAGCTGTCGGGAACTTCGGCGCCCTTGCCGAGAGCCTCCCTGCAACGCGCGACGCTCTTGGGATCGATCGTCGCGATCTGCCCGAGAAGCGCTTCACGCTCCTTCCTGTTAAGCTTCTTCCAATGTTTAAGAACATGTTCCTGAGAACATTTAGCGAGAAGTTTTTCAGCCTCCTGATAATTCATACTGATTCCTTTCGTTTTCTTAAATTATACCGATAATCTGAAAAAAGTTCAAGCGAATAAGCATCTTACCGCGTCGTCGATACCGTCGAGATCGACGACCTTCGTCTGGACGACCGGAAGCGACTCGAGCTCGGCGAAGCTGGGCGGAGGATTTTTAAGAACATCCGCGCCGAACGCCCTTTCGCACGTCTCGGGGAATTTGTAGGGCGTCGCGGTCGCGGCGACGACGAGCGCGTTGCCGCCCTTCGGATAGCCGAGCGCGCGGGCCACGGCCGTCGCGACGGCCGTGTGAGGGTCGAGCTCATAGCCGCACTTTTCACGCATGCGGCGCATCTCGGCCTCGGTCTCCCCGGGCGTCGCGACGCCGCCTTCAAACTCAGCGAGCAGTTTCGCCTTCGCCTTATCGTTTAGCTCGTAGCGGCCCTTAACGGCGAGATCGTTCATGAGGCGCTCGACCTCGGCGCCGTCGCCGTCGTTCAAAAGCCACAGAAGACGCTCTACGTTCGACGACTTTTTAATATCCATTGAAGGGGAATTCGTTACCGTAAACTTTTCACCCGGATCGTAAACGCCCGTCTTGACGAAACGCGCGAGAACGTCGTTCACGTTGGACGCGCAGATGAACTTACCTATCTTCGCGCCCATCATCTTGGCGTAGTAGGCCGCAAGAATGTTGCCGAAATTGCCCGATGGAACGACAACGTCGAAAGTCTTGCCGCCAAGCTTCGAGCCGGCGAGAAGATAATAAGCGATCTGCGGGATAAGGCGCCCTGTATTGATCGAGTTGGCGCTCGAAAGCGTAACGCCCGCGGCAGCCGCTTCCGCGGCGATCGCCTTATCTGCGAAAATGCGCTTCACCGCCGCCTGGGCGTCGTCAAAGTTGCCCTTGATGGCGACGGCATGAACGTTCGCGTCGGCGGGCGTCGTCATCTGGAGGCGCTGGACGCGCGAAGTGCCTACGTTGGGATAAAATACGAGAACCTCAGTCCCGTCGACACCGGCGAAGCCCTGCATCGCGGCGGAGCCCGTATCACCGCTCGTCGCGGTGAGAATAAGAACGCGCTTTCCGCCGGCGGCGTGCTTCATGAAAACGGGAAGCATCGAAAGCGCAACGTCCTTGAACGCGCCCGTCTTACCGTGGAAAAGCTCGAGAATATGCATCGAGTCGGCTTCGACGAGCGGCGTCGCGTCGCCCTTCGGAAAACGCGAAAGAAGTCTCTCGACGGCATCGGTGCGCACGGACGCGGGAAGATCGTCGAAAAGACGCGAAAGAACATATTCTTCCGCCTCGCCGAGATCGGCGAAGACAGGAAGATTTTCTTCCTTCGTCACTACGGAAGGAACGTAAAGACCTCCGTCGGGAGCGAGCCCCTGAAAGACGCTCTCTGCGGAATTAGCCTCGAAACCTTTTCTTGTGCTTACGAATTTCATTTTAAATCTCCGTTTTATTTTGAGAAGAGGAACTCGACGACATCGCCGTCCTGCATCTCGTACGCTTTACCTTCGGGCCTCAACGCTCCCGCCGCGCGGGCGCCAGACGTGCCGTTATATTTCACGTAATCGTCGTACGCGACGACTTCGGCGCGGATAAAGCCCTTTTCAAAGTCGGTATGAATTACGCCCGCGCACTGCGGAGCCTTCCAGCCGCGCTTGAAAGTCCAGGCGTGTGCCTCCTTTACGCCGGAGGTGAAATAGCTCGCGAGACCGAGCGTGTCGTACGCGAGTTTAATCGTTCGGTCGAGAGAACTCTCGGTTAAGCCGTACGAATCGAGAAACTCCTTCGCCTCGGTTTCGTCGAGACCCGCGAGATCCGCCTCCATCTGGGCGCAGATCACGACCGTCTGGCAGCCCTGCTTTAAAGCGTATTCGCGAAGTGCCGCGACATGGGCGTTGTCGCCGCCCGTCACGTCGTCTTCGGAAACGTTGGCGCAGAAAATTACGGGCTTGTCGGTCAGGAATCTCAATTCCTTCAAGACGGGCAGAATCGCGTCGCCTTCGGCACGAGGGAAGGAACGGACGGACTTACCCTCTTCAAGATGCTTGAGAAGCGCTTCGCACGCCTCGGCCTCGGGACGGACGGTGGGCTTCGCCTGAGCTTCCTTTCTGACGCGCTCATAGCGGCGCTGAAGCTGCTCCATATCGGCGAGAACAAGCTCAGTTTCGATAACCTCGGCGTCTCCGACGGGATCGATCGGAGCCGACTTGTTGCCGCCTTCCTGAACGTGGATGATATCGTCATTTTCAAAGCAGCGCACGACATGCAGAATCGCGTCGCATTCGCGGATGTTGGCGAGAAACTTGTTGCCCAGCCCTTCGCCCTTCGATGCGCCCTTGACGAGGCCCGCGATATCGGTGAACTCGACCGTCGCGCGGATAATCTGCGAAGTGCCGTCGATTTTCGCGAGCGCCTCAAGGCGCGAATCCTTAACCTCGACGATCGAGGAATTAGGCTCGATCGTACAGAACGGATAATTCTCGGCGGCGGCCTGCTGCTTTTTGGTTAACGCGTTGAACAAGGTCGACTTGCCCACGTTGGGCAGCCCCACAATTCCTACAGAGAGACTCATTTTGATTCGGTTTCTTTAGTTGTAAATTTCCAATCTGGATACATCGTCTTCAGTTGGTTTTCGTAAAATCGGGCGTCGACGACGCGGTCTTCCTTAAGCGCGTCGAGATAAAGTTTCTCAAGGCGCAAAACCGTATTGGAGCGCATTTGCGCTAGAGCGGCGGCGTCAGCCTCCGAGAGGATACGCGTTGAACGATGAAGCGCTCGGGAGCCGCGGGGAATCTCGGGGTCGTTTTCAGGAAGTTTGCGCCCGTCATCCGCGACCGGCTCTTCGGCCGTATCGGCGGCATCGAGGTCACGGATCGTCTTCTCGGGATGAAGCGCTCTTTCGCGTTCATCGAGCTCCAACTTGTATTCCGCAAGTTCGCGCTCCATCCGGGCGATATCCATCAGACGGAATTCATAAACCTTTTTCTCCGCGATGATTTTTTCGGAAGCGAGCTTCTCCCTTTCGAGTTCCGCAGCGGCAGCCTCGGCCTTGGCGGTCTCGGCGACAGCGTCCTTCTTCGCCTTCTCGCTCAACGCTTTGGCCGCATCGGCCTTCGACTTCTCCGCGGCGCTCTTCTCGGCCGCGGCCTTCGCTTCGGCCTCGGCTTTAAGCCTAAGCTCCTTCGCCTTTTGCAATTCGGCTTCTTCACGGGCCTTGTCGGCGAGCGCCTTTTCATTGTTTACCCGCGCAGCCTCGGCTTCAGCCTCCGCCGTTTTGCGTTCGCTTTCAGCCCGGCGCTCCGCCGCCTTCGCCGCGTCGGCCTTCGCCGTTTCCGTCCGTTCGTTGCTCTTTGCGATTTTCTCTTCGCTCTCAAGCGCTGCCGCCTCGTTCTCGGCCTTCGCCGCGTTGGCGTTGGCGATCGCGGTTTTTGAATTTGTGTGGATAACACCGAAGACACACGCGGCGATAACCGCGAGCGCAGAAAGAATAACGCTTAATGTCTTTATATTCACTTAACACTCTCCATTTCAGCTTCGTTATCCAGCACCCATTCGGCATTTATTACTTTTTAGAGGACTCTGTCTTCTCATTAGCCTTTTTCTTTTCGTCCGCTTCGGCCTTCTTGATATCCTCTTCAGCCTTCTTGACGCCCCTTGCGCGGATCGAATCGGCAAGAACCTTCAAATCGGCCTGCTCCGCAGCCTGACGGTCGAAAGCCTCTCGCTCCTCTTCGCTCAGCTCTTCGCGGTGCTGCTCAAGCCAGAACTTGCGCTCAGCCTCCGACATCTTCTCAAGAGCTTTAGCGCGATCCATTTTCCACTTCTCGACGGCAAGGCGATTCTGACGCTCTTCATCCTGTCTTTCCGCCTCTTCCTTCAGGCGGCGCAGAAGTTCCTTCTTCGAAACGGGATCGGCAAGTTCGGAATCGGACCAGCCAAGGCTCTCCCACGCGCGGGAATCGCTGAGCGAGCGCTTGCGGCGCAAAGCTTCGGCCTGGGCGGCCTCGGCATCGTCGAGAACATAAGGAGTCATGAATACGAGCAACTCCTTGCGCGACTCCGTCTGGGTTACGCTGCCGAAGAGCCACTTACCGACCCAGGGAATATCCTTCAAGATCGGAATACCCGTTTCTTTCTCGGAGGTGTACCTCTCGGTAAGTCCGCCGAGAACGACAGTCTGTCTATCGTCAAGGAGAACATCCGCAGTCATCTTACGGGTCATAAACGTGTCGATATTCGCAGTTCCGCCGTCATCTACAAGAATAGACTGCCCGGCGCCGAGCTGCGAATACTCTTCTTCGACATTCAGCATAACGGTTCCGTTAGGATTGATTTTCGGTTTTACTTTAATCTTAATACCAATATCCTCGGAATCGTACTTAGGAGTACGGACGTAAGTAGAATACGACGAAGATGTCTCGTAACCGTTAAAGAATTTTCTCTTTTCGGTCGCATCAATAGTCGCCTCTTTATTGTCGACAGTCATAATAATCGGCGAGGCGAGATATTTAGCGCGGCTGTCGGACTTGGAAGCCTGAATAACGGCCGCAAGATTAAGCTTGTCGGACTTTAAAAGATAATTGACTCCACTGCCGATTGGATTCGCTCCCCCGAGAACGGCTGAACCGACAGCGTTGGACGCGACGTTCATCATCGTTTTAAGCATTGCGCTGCCGCTGCCGCCGCCGCCGCCGAGAGCAGAACTTCCGCTGTTTACAAAGCCGTCGCGGATCATACCATAAACGGGAATATCCTTGTATATAGGCTCATCGTTATCATCATACCCGTCGATGACTCTCTTCGTTCCGATTTGACCTTTCTGCCGGCCTCTGAGGACCCAGTCGATGCCGGTAGCAAGATCATCACCGAGCGTAACTTCGATAATCGCGGTTTCGATCAACACCTGGCTGAGCTTGATATCCATCGACTCTATAATCTTCTCGACCGTGGGAACGAGCTCCTTCTGGGTCATTACGACGAGACCGTTGATGCGCTTATCGGCGAGAACGACCGTATTTTCTTTGGTAAGCTCACCGGCCTTCGCGTCGCCGGAGCGCTGATTGGCGGCGGTGCGCTGAGTTGTACGGTTCGCGGTAGATGTGCTGCGCGTCAGATTGCCGCTCGTTCCGCTGCGCGCCGCCTGATTCTGATTACCCTTGCTGGAGCTGGAGGACGCGTTGCCGATAAGCTCGTTGATCATTTCGCTTACGTCTTCGGCCTCGGCGTACTTGAGTCGGTAGACCTTGACCTGTGTATCGGGCGTCGTTTCGACGTCGAGCTCCTTTATGACCTTGTCGAAGAAGTCCATGTTGGTCTTCGCAGTCACAACGATGAGCTTGTTGGAACGCTCATCAGCCATAATAAGAACCTTACCGCGAATCATACCGCGATCAGCTTCAGAAACACCAATAATCTTTGATTCTACATTTGCAGGTTGCACGGGCTGATTCGCATTGGGCTGACCGGGACGTCGCAATAAATTGCCGCCGTTGGTCTGCATACGACTGTAACCGCCGGGATACATCATCGGATATCTGCCGTACGGATAATTGCCTTGGGCATTCCTTGCTACGACACCTTGATCCTCAAGCGCTTTTTTAGACTCTTCAACAAGTTTCCAAAGTTGTTCTCTTAATTCTAATGCAGAAGCGTTCACAATTTGGCGGACGAAGACATCCTCGTTGACGGGAGTTCCAACATCAATCTGGCGGGCGACTTCGCGCATGCGGTTGATGTTCATACGCGTATCAGTGATTAATATCTTACCGATACGCTCATAACCCAACAAAAATCCACCTTTGGGTGATTTAAGTTCCTCGAGAGCCTTCTTAGCCTCATCTACAGTAATATTCTTAATCGAAATAAAAATCGAAACGACCTTGTTGTCGTCGGGAAGCTCGGCATCCTCATCGAGAATAAGCGGAATACCTTCCTGACGGACCTTATCGCGCGGAAGTGCGCGGACGAATTTCTCGCCGTAGTTCTCCATATGAACGCCGTTCATTTCGAGAGCTTCTTCAATAACGAAGATCTGCTCTTCCTTCGTAAGTTTCTGACCGGGAGCGGACTGGATCGTAATCGTAACCGACTGAACGGACGGATCTTTAAGAACCGTGCGCCCGACGAGCTGGGAATACGCCTCAAAAACGATTTCGAGAGCCGCTTCCTTGAAATTCAAATCGGACGACGCGTCTCCCGTAAGCCCCTTGAGCGCGGCAACCTCGGCCGTCCCCGTCCCCGTGGATGCGGCAGCTGCGGAAGCGCCGCCTGCGCCCTCGCCTCTGGACAACGTACGGCTACGCCTAAAGCCTTGAGCGAAAGCGACACTCGCCGACAAAATCGCCAAAATTAAAACTACAGATATTTTATTCTTAAACATAAATCTTTAACCTTTCAATCCTCTGCCGTCTTAAACATGCAAATAATGGTCATTTTACCTTTCATAAAGCCCTGTTGCTTGACGATAGGTGAAAAATTCAACGTTTTAACGTCAAAGAGTCCGACTTTAGTGTTCTGAAGCGTATAAAGAAATTTAACGATACTCTCCACAGCTCCCGTCCACGCTACATCAAAAATCTTGCACTGCATTTCGCTCGATACTTCCGTATCGTCGTGAACTTCCCTTATATCATCGATTTTTATGTTGTTTTCGTTGGCGATATCGCCGATTATGCGCATCCATTCGGTATCGGCGGATTTACCTTTCTCGATTACGGGAATGCTGGCGACGGCCTCATCGTATAGTTCCTCCAATTCCTTCTGCCTGCCGATTTCTCTTTTTTCCCGCAATACTTTCAGCTCTTCGTTTCTGAGTTTTTTCTTGGCCAGCATGCGGGAATTGGAGCGCAAAAACCAAAATGCGATCGTCGCGAAGTAAAGAATCAGAATCGCGACTCCCGAGAGAATGGCCTTTTCTTTAAGGGACATTTTAGCCATTACTCAACCTCCTCTTCCTCTTTAAAGGAACACTCGTATGAAAAGCTTACGCCGCCTTTGGACGCTTTGGAGACTTTGGGCGGCAAAACCTTCTTGAAGAAAGGCGTACCGGAATCTTCATCGTTCCCGCTTACGGAGGAAAGCATCACGTCAGAAAGTGTATCTTTAAACTCCAAGGCCATATTGTTTCCGGAGACATATTCAATATCGGAAATAAGCCCCGAAAACTTCAATGAATCGCCCTTGTTGAAGTTCCAGCTTTTAAAAACGAAACCTTCAGGAACCTCCTCGGCGACAACCCTGAGAGTTTCAAGCGCTCCGAGATTATAATTGGACGCGCTTTTAACGGACTCGACCTGGGCTTTACGGGCGCGGACTTTTTTATATTGGGCGCTATGACGCCTGCTGATATCCTTCTGAGCGCTGATTTTATAGTCGTAATATTTAGGCACGCCGATAATTACGCCAAGCATCGCAAACCAGATCAAAAGAGCTCCTGCGATAAAGCGCCTGAATTTAGACTTGAAGCGTGTCTCCGCGAGAAACTCGTTCCAGGAATCGGGCAATGCATTAAACGAAGCGGCGTCACGGGTACGCTCAATGACTCCCGCGTAAGGGTCGCATGTCGAAATATCGATCTCGCGAACGGGAGCGAAATCTGAAACCGCGGAAAAATCAAGATCGCCCGAGACCAGAACCTCGGCTAAGGGAGCGGGGCCCGCGAACGACTCCGCCTCAATCAAGGAAAGCATCGCCTCCCGCTTCAGGTCGCACTCCAAAGGCAACGCGCGAACGACCACGGGGCAGTCACCATCAAGGACAAAAAGAGAAATAACCGAAGCGTCCGCCATGAGCAGGAGTCTGCGGGAATCATCAGATACGGAAACCTGCGGCCAGGCGTTGCGCAATACGCCCAGCGCCAGCGAATCTACACGGGTAACATTAAGCTTCGCCGCGTCAAGAGCGTCGCCGATATCGTCGGCGGAGCCTTCGGGCAAGGCGGCCGCCAAGACTATGCGCCCCGTTTCCGTTTCGCGGACCACTTCGTAGGAAACATGAATAGGCTCATCGGGATAAGGCGAAAACGCCTTGAAAATCTCGGTAAGAAAAACATCCGGATTTTCGACCTCTGCAGGAATTTTTACGACTTTTACCAGCAAGCGATCAAGCGGCAACGCCAGCACAGCCTCATTACCGCCGTCACCCTTTACGGGTACGCTCAACTCGCCGTTTTGATAAACGGCTATTTTTATGTCGTCAGCCATTTAAGGGAAACATCCTCCGATGATAATTTTCACTTTGATATTATATCAAAAACAACTCCTGAAATGCCAACCCAAATTGCATTGCGGCGGATGTCTGGAGCTCCTCCTCGGTCTCGACCCGCTACGGAGTTGTAACGCCTCTCACACTTAGACAAGTTTATTGATTTAGCCTGCCATGCCTCGACAGAATCACTGGTTGCTTACAATAACTCTCTTACGGCTACAATCCTTCGCGGGTCTCACTCGGAGGACTCCACTCCACCCGCCTTGGCTTTAGTGGATATTTAAATAGGCGCTCAAGTCGTTAGTCCAAACAGGATTGACGCTGTGTCGCGAAGACAGTACGTGCGCCGGGGAGGACAACGCACGCTTACGCTTGGAAGCGTACGAGAGAGACGTTGAGAAAAGACGCGATGAATGAGCTGAGCGTTCAGTGAGACTCCGGTTCGTGAGGAGCGCGATGAGGCGCGAGCATAACGAGGACGCCGACGACATGAGCGGACAGCGAATGAGTCGAGCGACGAAGTTAGGCGACGCGGATCATCTGCGATCGTCACGGGAGGAGGCGAAGCTAAACGCGGGAGCGAGTGAAGAGCGGCTTTACGAAATGGCGAACGTTGTCGAAAATGCTAAACGCGGCCTCGGTTTGGGCCGTAGCCGGGCGCATACTTTTTAGATGAGCCGATTTATGCAGGACTCGACCCCGAGCCAA